>JAJYRH010000003.1 GCA_021794205.1 bacterium | reverse complement strand
GAAGCGGCCGATGCAGATCGTCGTTGCGGTCATGCATAAGCTGTTGGTCATCGCCTATGGGGTCCTTAAGTCCCAACGCCCGTTCGACCCCAAAATGACTTGACGTTCATCACGGAATCTCGATACGATGGCTTCGCCATCTACTCGGGCTGACAAAGCGGTCCTACTCGGGCTGACAGAGCGTATCGACCGATACGCTAGTGCACCGTTCAACCGCGGAGCGGCTTGCCCCAACCCGATTGCCGATAGCTACCGTCGACGACGATGCACGGCACCGTGGGATCGCCGCCTGCGAGTTCGAGCATGCGCGCCTTGGCGGCACGGTCGTTCTGTGCGTCGTACTCGGTAAACGGCGTGCCTACGCGGCGATAATGCGCCATCGCTTGGGCGCAGTACGGGCAGCCCGGTTTGGTATAGAGTTCGAGGCGCGCGCCCGGAGGAATCCGCTCGATATCGAATGCTGCGCTCATGCCGCTGATCTTCGTAGCGACGCCGCTGGGGAACCTGCGCGATATCACGCTGCGCTCCCTCGACGCTTTGCGTGAGGCCGACCTTATCGTCGCCGAAGATACCCGCGTGGCGCGGAGGCTGCTGAGCGCGCTCGATCTGCCCGGGCGCGAACTCGCCAGCTATCGCGAACAAAATGCCGCCGCGATCACCTCGGGCATCCTCGAACGCGCGCGCACGCAGCGCGTCGTGGTGGTGAGCGATGCCGGAACGCCCGGGATCTCCGACCCCGGAAGCGAGCTCGTCGCCGCAGCCCGCGCGCTCGGAATCGAGGTCGAGGCGCTTCCGGGGCCGAGTGCCGCAATCGGCGTCGCCCTGCTCTCCGGCTTCGACCTGCAGCGATTTACGTTCGAAGGCTTCGCTCCTCGCAGCTCGAGCGCGCGACGCCTTGCCTTCCAACGCGCGCTCGCCGGTGGTTGCACCACCATCTGGTACGAGAGCCCGAAGCGCATTCTCGCAACGCTGCGCGATCTCGAAAGCGTCGCTCCGACCGCTCGGCTCTTCGTGCTTCGCGAGTACACCAAGCGTTTCGAACAGCAGATCCTGGGGAGCCCGGCGGAGGTCGCCGCTGCGCTCTCCGATCCGCCGCGCGGCGAGATCGCGTTTGCGCTCGAGGCGGCGCCCCTGCAGGAACCCGTCGCTCCGAGCGACGCCGAGGTCGACGCCGCGATCGATGCCGCACTCGCGGCCGGCGAGCGCGTCTCGGCGATCGCACGGCGCCTTGCGGCCGCCGGCGCGGGCGAACGTTCGGAGATCTACGCGCGCGCCTCCGCACGGAAAGCCGCCGTCGCAGGGCGAAGCACCGCGTAGATGAAGCGCCCGTTTTACGTCACCACGCCGATTTATTATATCTCCGGCAATCCGCATATCGGCCACGCCTACACGACGGCGGTCGCCGACGTTCTGGCCCGGACGGCGCGCACCGAAGGCGAGGCCTTTTTCCTCACCGGCACCGACGAGCACGGCCAAAAAGTCGCGAACGCCGCCGCCGCCGCGGGAAAGTCGCCGCAGGATTGGTGCGACGCGCTCGTTCCGCGCTGGCAAGAGCTCTTCGCCACCTTCAATATTTCGTACGACGATTTCATTCGCACCACGCAGCCGCGCCACGAACGCGTCGTCCAGCGCGTCTTCGAACGCCTGCGCGAGAGCGGCGATATCTATCTCGGCACGTACGAGGGCTGGTATTGCGTCGAAGACGAGACGTTTTGGCTGGAAGCGAAACTCGTCGACGGCAAGTGCCCCACGTGCGGGCGCGCCGTCACCTGGCTCTCCGAACAGGATTGGTTTTTCAAGCTCTCGGCCTATCGCGATCGATTGCTCGACTACTATCGCGCGAATCCCAACTGGCTACGCCCCAAGAGCGTCTATAACGAGATGCTCTCGCTTTTAGAAGAAGGGCTCGACGATTTTTCGATCTCGCGCACGAACTTCGATTGGGGCATCGAAATCCCCGGCGGCGGCGGCGTGATCTACGTCTGGTTCGATGCGTTATTAAACTATATCTCCGCGCTCGATTATGGAACGCCGGGCGCGCGCTTCGAGCGTTTTTGGCCCGCGAGCGTGCAACTCATCGGCAAAGAGATCGCGCGCTTCCACACCATCGTTTGGCCGGCGGTGCTCTGGGCGCTCGGCGAAAAAGCACCCGAGCTGGTCTTCGCGCACGGCTGGATTACCGTCGACGGCCGCAAAATGGGAAAATCGATGGGCAACGCGACCGATCCGTTCGCGCTCGCCGAACGCTTCGGCGCCGATACGTTACGCTATTTCCTTCTTCGCGAGGCGCCGTTCGGTAGCGACTTTTCGTATTCGGAAGAGAAAATCATCGCTCGCAACAACGACGATCTCGGCAACGATGTCGGAAACCTCGTCCGTCGCTCGTTGGCGATGCTGACGAAATACTGCGACGGCATCGTGCCGGCGCCGGGCGAGCATTGTATCGGCGATGCGTTCGCATCGTTACCGGGCCGGGTCGCCGACGCGATCTTCGATCTCCGTTTTCGCGACGCGCTCGAAACGATCTGGCAGTTGGTGAGCGCCCTGAATCGCAGCATCGACGAACGCAAACCGTGGGAGCTCTGGAAACGCCGCGAGGATCCCGCTGCGAAGGCCGCTCTCGATGCGTTGATGTACGAACTCTGCGAAGGGCTGCGCTGGCTGGCGAGCTTGCTCGCGCCGTTTATGCCCGGGAAAGCCGCGGAAATCGCGCGGCAGCTCGGGCTCCCCGAGGGCGCGCACGAACGCGAACTTCGCACGTTGCGTTGGGGCGCGCTCGCCGCCGGAACGCGCACCGCACCCGGTGCGGTGCTCTTCGCGCGAATTGAGGTTCCCGAGCCTTCGTCGGCATGACGACGTTCGATCGCGCTCGCCTCTATCGCATGGCGATCTTCGCCCCAGGCGCGATCGGTCTCGTCGCTTTTATTACCGCGATCGCGCGCGGCCCGGTGCGCTGGTCGCTCTCCGATTCTTTGCTTGCCTTCTTCGCGCTCGCCGCGACGTTTGCGGTCGCCTTTTACGCCACATCGTTGCCGCGCCTGCGCTCGCGTCGCGTCGCATTCGGCGCGGAAGGCTACGTGCTCGACGTTCCGATTCTCGCTCCGTTGCTGCTGGCGTCGCACGACGGCGGAGAGATCGCGGCGCTCGCCGCATTTCTCGGGTTCTCGCTCGCGGCGTATATTCGCCGCGAAGAACTCGGTTTCGATATTCTCCGGCACGGAGTCGGGCGTGCGACGCTGCTCTTACTCGTCGCGGCGTTCGTACCGCCGCACGCGCTGCCGTCGTGGAACTTCCTGCGCTTCGCTGCGATCGCCATGGCGGTCGCGGCGGCGTACGAACTCGCATTTGCCGCACCCTTATTGGCGATCGCGCGCAACGTCTCGATTCGCCAAACCGTGTTGCGATTCGCCCGCACGCGCGGGCTCTGGCTCTCGTTGGCGATGGTCACGCTCTGGGCGACGGTCGATCGCTGGGGCTTTCTTACCGGCGGCCCGGCGCTCGGCGTCGCCCTCTGGCTGCCGCTCCCGTATCTCGCGTGGCTGCGCTGGAACAACGATCGCCTGAGCGGTGAACTCTCGCGGCTCAAACTCGTGCGCGAGGCGGTAGCCGCGATGCTCGCCGCGCGCGATCCGCTGCCGCAGATGCGCAGCATTCTCGGATCTTTACGCCGCGCGCTCGTCGACGAAACGCTCGAAATCGTTACGCGTACCGAGAATAAGAAAAAATGGCAGACCGTCGCGAGCCTCGGCCCGAGTATCGGCGAAGATGCCGCGGCCCTGCGCGCGCGGCTCCTCGCGCGCCTGCCCTCCGCCGAACGGGATAGCGCGAAGGCCAGCGTCGGCTCCGCGACGATCTCCGTCTACGCCATTCGCGCCGGCGAGGCGCTGGCGGGCGCGCTGCTCGTGCACCGTCGACGCGACGATATCAGCGCGCGCGAGCACCAGCAATTCTATCAAGCGGCGCGCGAGTTGGCCCCCTTACTGATCGATCTGCAAAGCATCTCCGAGGCGCACAACGCCGCGAATACCGATCCGTTGACCGGCGTCTACAATCGGCGCGCCATTCTCGAACGCTTGAATGCGATCGTCGACGACGCGCGGCGCGGCGCGGTGCTCATGCTCGATATCGATCGCTTTAAGGATATCAACGATCGCTTGGGACACGCCGCCGGCGACGGCGTGTTGCGGCGCGTCGCCGACGAAATTCGTGCGGCGCTGCGCCTCGAAGATGCGCTGGGGCGAATCGGCGGCGAGGAATTTCTCGTCGTGATGCCCGACGCGCCGCTCGATATCGCCGTCTCGATCGGCGAACGTATCCGCGCCGGCGTCGCACGCTCCGACGGCGGCAACGGGCAGCCGCCGGTGACGATTAGCATCGGCGTCGCTACCGTTCGCGGGCACGACCGCCCCGCGGAGTTGCTCGCGCGCGCCGACCGCGCCCTTTACGAAGCGAAGCGACTGGGGCGCAATCGACTCGTGGAAGAAGAGCAAAGCGCGTGATCGATACGCACGCGCACGTCCACGATGCGAAATTCGACGACGACCGGGAGGCGATGCTCGCACGCGCCCGCGCCGCGGGCGTGGATCGCATCGTCACCGTCGGTTGCGATCTCGCCGATAGCGAGCGCGCGCTGCAGTGCGCTCGCACCTACGGCCTGCAAGCGAGCCTCGGCATCCACCCACACGAAGCGATCGACGCACCCGAACGTATCGACGAAGCGTTCGATCGGCTTTTCGATCCCGCAGTTCACGTTGCCGTCGGTGAGATCGGGCTCGATTACTACTACGACCATAGCCCGCGCGACGTGCAACGGCGCGTCTTGCGCGAACAACTCGCGTACGCGAAGCGACGCCGCCTTCCGACGATCTTTCACCAGCGCGACGCCTTCGAAGATTTCGTCGCCGCGCTCCGCGAGAGCTACGACCCCGTGCTCCGTGGCGTGGTGCACTGTTTTACCGGCGACGCAACGCAGGCGCGGCTGCTCGTCGGGGAGTTCGGCTTACGCCTGGGGATCGGCGGCGTGCTGACGTTTAAGAGCGCGGAGCCGCTGCGCGAAGCGGTGCGGGCGGTCGGCATCGACGCCTTGGTTTTGGAGACCGATTGCCCTTATCTCGCGCCGGTGCCGATGCGCGGTCAACGCAACGAGCCCGCGTTCGTTCGACATACGGCCGAGCGACTCGCCGCGGTTCTCTCACTCCCGCTCGCAACCGTGCTCGCTCGCACCGATGAAACTGCCGAGGCGCTATTTAGCGCATCGTAACGTACGCGCGCGCGTGCGCCCAGGTGCGTTCGAAGCGCGCGTGAATCTGCGCGCGAACCGCAGGCGAACGCGTTTCAAGCCCCCAATCGGTGGCGCCCGGCGCCGCATAGGTCGCATTCGCGCTGCCGACCCAGACGCGCGCCCCCCGAATCGCGAATTTTTCACTGCTGCCCCCGAGGCGCACCTCGACGCCCGCCGCCGCGAGTCGTGCGAGCGCGCGGTCCTCGATGCTTCCGCGGAGCAACTCGGCTCGATCGACGCAGAGTCGCACGGCGACGCCGCGCGCCGCAAGCAGCCGCAGCGTCGAATAGAGCGGCGACGCGAATCCAAAGGATTCGCTTGCAATCTCGACCCGTTCGCCCCCGCGGGCCGTCGCCAATACCGCGACCTCAGCGGCGATCGCCCGTTGCTTGCTCGTCGCGACCAGCGCGGGCCCCTCCGCAGCGGGTAGGCGAAGGATCGTGTCGCCGCGGTCGCTCCAATTGCGGTCGTCGAGGTAGAGCGCATCGTCGACGCGCGCAATTTTCGCATGAAAGGCCCCGGAGGATTCATCGGTGCGCGCCCCCGCCGCGCGCAGGCGTGCCAACGTGCGTGCGTTTGCGGCTGCCGGTCCCGCCGGCGCGAAGGGCGGCCCTGCGAGCTCGATCGAAACCTCGGCGCCCCGGCGCGCCGCCGCCGCGAGGGCATCGGCGACCGCCCCCGGGGCGAGCGTATACGACCGCACGTCGATGCGCCGGGCGCGTTGCAACGCCGCTAAAAACTCGGAGGTTGTGGCGAGGGTCACCATCGTGGCATCGTTCACTCCAACCGTTCGCTGCGACAAGTCGCGCACAGGAGAGGCCTCGGATGCTTGGAAAGCAAGCTGGAAGAGATGGCAGAGATTTCCACCGGTAACCCCGTCGGCGATAAAGGAGCCTTCGTGCGCGATATGTTCGCGACGATCGCCCCCCGCTACGACCGCGCCAATCGCGTCCTCACCGGCGGGCTCGACGAGATCTGGCGGCGCCGGGCGATCGCCCTTCTCGCGCCGGCGAAGGGCGCCCGGCTTCTCGATCTCTGCTGCGGCACCGGCGATCTCAGCTTTCACCTGCTCCGCCACGACGGTGCGGCTCGCGTCACCGGCATCGATTTTTGCGAACCGATGCTCGCCCAAGCGCGCGAACGCGCGCGACGCGCGGGCATCGAGGGCGCCGAGTTTCTCGAAGGCGACGTCACCGCGCTGCCGTTCCCGGACGAATCGTTCGACGGCGCGATCATGGGTTTTAGTTCGCGCAATATCGTCGATCTCGACCGCAGCCTGCAAGAGATTCGTCGCGTGCTGCGCCCCGGCGCGCGCTTCGTCAATCTCGACGTGAGCAAGGCGCCGAACCGCTTGTGGAAGCGCGCGTTCGATTTTTATTTTTACGGCGTGGTCCCGACGCTGGGCGGCTGGATCGGCGGCTCGAAGAGCGCGTACTCCTACCTTCCGCAATCGCTCGTCAACCACCCCAACGCTCCCGCACTCCGCGATCGCTTCACCGAAGCCGGCTTTCGCGACGCCGGGTATCTCGCATTGATGGGCGGCTCCATCGCCGTGCATTACGGAACGCGATGATCGACGCCGTGCGCGACGATTCGTCGCTCTCCCTCGCCGTCGAGACCTTTTTCCGCTCGACGTTTTCCACCGATAATCCGCTGATTACCGAGGCGGTGAAACGCATGCTCGCGGCGGGTGGAAAGCGGTTGCGTCCGCGCATCACGTTGCTCGCCGCGCAGGCCTGCGGCGGCGATCCGATGTCGCACCTCTATCTCGCGGCGTATATGGAGCTCATTCACGTCGCAACCCTCATTCACGACGACGTCGTCGATAACGCAACCTTACGGCGCGGCGTCAATGCAACCGCGGTCGACTACGGCAATCGCATCAGCGTCCTCGCGGGCGATTATCTCTTCGCCTGGATCTTCAAAAACGTTACCGCAAATTACGCCGCACCGATTCCGCACATCCTTTCGGCGACGCTCGCCGATATCTGCGACGGTGAGGTGCTGCAGTTGCGCGCGCTCGGCGATTTAAGCACCAACGTCGCGCAGTACACCGAGGTCGCCGAAAAAAAGACCGCCTCGCTCTTCGCAGCCTCGGCGGCGTGCGGTGCGATCGCGGCGGGCGGAAACGACGAACTCGTGGAGCGCTTACGCGCGTTCGGCCGCTGGTACGGCATCGCGTTTCAAATGAACGACGATGTACTCGATCTGACCGCCGACGAGGCACGTATCGGGAAACCGGTCGGCAACGACCTACGCGAACGAAAGATGACGATTCCGTTGATCTGCGCGCTCGAACGCGGAGACCGCGACTTTTTCGACCGCATCTCTCGTTTCTATGCCGGGTCGGACGGCGAAACCGAGATTCCGGCGATCGTGGCGCTCATCGGCGAGCAGGGCGGCGTGGAAACGACCAAGCGGCTCCTCAACGAGGCGCTCGACCGCGCCGGGGCCGAACTCGACGCCCTTCCTTCATCGACGGCACGCACGGAAATGCGCGCGCTCGTCGAATCCTTGCGCTGACACCTCAGAACGGAGCCGCACCCTATGTACCTGCACCCCATCCTCGCCTTCATCGACATGCCGATCTTGATCGGGATCGTCGCGCTCGGGGCGCTGCTCTTCGGCGCCGACAAGCTCCCGAAGCTCGCGCGCAGCGCCGGGCAAGCGAAGAAAGAGTTCATGCTCGGCCAGATGGAAGCCGATGAAATCGCCGCGAAAGCGCGCGAGGAGGCCCGCGCCAAGAGCGAGGCCGCAGCGAGCGCCGAAGCCGCAGCACCCCCTGCCGAACCCAAGCCGTAACCGGTCGCGACGCAGCGCTCGATGATCGCCTCGCCGGAACCGGCGCACGATCCCGAGTGGGATCCCAAGGAGATGCCCTTCACCGAGCATCTCCGCGAACTCCGCTCGCGCTTGCTCGTTTCGATCGCCGCCGTCGGCGCGATCTCGCTTCTGCTGTTCTGGCCCTCGCAATACGCGATTCCGTGGCTGGTGCGCGCGTATTTTCACGGCATCACCCTGCACGCGTTCGGGCCCGCCGACGTCATCCTCACCGAATTTAAGTTTTCGATCGTCGGCGGCATCGTCTTCGGGCTGCCGGTTCTGCTCTACGAAATTTGGATGTTCGTCGTGCCGGCGATCCATCCGCGCACCCGTCGCATGGTCTTCGCGTTTATCGCGCCCTCGATCGGGCTCTCGCTCCTCGGCCTCGCGTTCGCGCACTTTATCGTGCTGCCGCGCGTCGTCGCCGCGCTCGTCGCCATCACCGATAAGGTCGCGACGCCGACCTTCGGCCTCTCGCAAACGCTCGGCTTCATCCTCATACTCCTCGGTCTCTTCGCGTTGATTTTTCAGACGCCGATCGTCTTGGTAGCCCTCGCTCGGTTGGGAATCGTCAACGCACCGATGCTCATGCGCTTCCGGCGACAAGCGCTCTTTGCGTTCTTCGTCGGTGGAGGGATCGCCGCTCCCGACGGCAACCCGGTCACGATGGCGCTCCTCGCGATTCCCATGTACGTCCTCTACGAAGCGAGCATTTGGGTGATCGTCGTGCTGGAGAAGTCGTGGCGTCGCGGTGACGGTGGGGCGTACGGTCGCACGTGAACCACCGATGACCGAAACCGTTAGAAACCTCTACGCCGACTTTATCCGAACCTTCGGAAACGTGCTCTTTGCCGTTTCGCTCTTCGTCGTCTGGGGGATTCTCACGCTGATCGGCGTCATCGTCGACCAGGGGAAGGCGCCGAGCGCCTACTACGCGGCGTACGCCGCGCCGATCGCGCGCGCGATATTACGGCTCGATTTCAACAACGTCTACCACAGTTGGTGGTACGTCGGCATCATCGCGCTCATCCTCACGTCGCTCGCAGTCTGCACGTTCAAACGCGTCATTCCCGCACGCTTGCCCGCATTACGCCCGGTCAAAATCGACGCGATTCCGCTCCACGCGACCATCTCGGTCGCCGCACCGGTCGAGCGCGTGCGCGAGAGCGTCGAGCGCTTCTTCACGCAGCGCGGCTTTCTCGTGCGCAATCGCGAGTTCGGCGGCACCGAATGGAGCTTCGCCGACAAACAAAATTGGGCGCGTCGCGGCGTGCTCGTCGCACATCTCGGTTTCGTCATCATCGCCGCAGGGACGACGCTTTACTGGGCGTTCGGGTTCTCCGGCGACACCGCGATTCTCACCGGACAGACGGTAACGATCCCGCGCAGCGGCGCGACGATTCACCTCGATCGCTTTCGCTATCGCATCGATCCGATCGCCACCAAAACCGGCATCGTCTACCAACCGATCGACTACGTCTCGCACGTGACGGCGAGCGGGAAAGACGGCGTCGCGCATCCGTACGTCATTCGCGTCAATCATCCCATCACGATCGACGGCACGAACTACTACCAATCGAGCTACGGCTTCGCCGTGCGGTTCGCGCTGCTCCATAACGGCCGCCTCGCCTCGCTCTCGCAGCCGCTCTATGCCGGCGATTCGCTGAAAATTCCCGGCACGTCGCGGAGCATCGAATTCTTACGATTCGTTCCGACGATGGACCCGCAGACGAAGATGCCCTCGCCCGATCCGCGCATCGGGAACCCGGCGGTCGCTCTCTCGCTGGTTCGCAACGGCGCGAACGAAGGCGCCGCGCTCGTGCTCATGCATCGCACCGTCGACGTCGGCGACGGTTGGAGCGTGCGCCCGGAGCGCTACCTCATGTTCACCGGCATCCAATATCGCTACGATCCCGGGGTCGCATTGGTCGGCATCGGCGCGTTCGTGCTCCTCGTCGGGCTCGTCATCTCGTTCTATTTTTTGCCGGCCCGCTTTTACGTACGGGTCGATCCGCACGGCGAGGGTGCGACGGTTGGCCTGGCCGCCACGACGGTGAAGGGTTACGATATCTTCGCGGAGGAGTTCGGAACGCTCGTCGAGCGTTTACGAACCTCGCTGCAATCAGGAGGCTGACATGTTCCACAATATGCCCATCGACGAGGTGCTGCTCGTCATCGCGATCGCTTCGTATATCGTCGGCGCGCTCGCGCTCTTCGGCTTCTTCCTATCGCGCGTGCCGTTTCTGCGAAACCTCGGCGCGACGCTCGCGATCCTCGGCGCGGTCGCGCAATTCGCGCAGTTGGTCGCGCGATACGAGATATCGCACATCTGGCCGTTGCTGAACCTGTACGGTTCGCTCTCGCTCTTCTCGGCGATGTCGGTCGCGATTTTTGTGGTCTTCGCATTCCGCTACCGGCTCTGGTTCGCGGGTGGCTTCGTCCTCGCGCTCGCGGCGATGTTTCTCACCTACGGCGTCACGTGGAACGAGGGCGTGATGCCTCCGGTGCCGTCGTTACAATCGTACTGGGCGAAGGTCCACGTGCCGATCGTCGTGACCTCGTATGCGGCCTTTCTCGTCTCCTTCGTGATCTCGGCGCTCTATCTGGTTCGCTATTACGTCGAACGCCGTCAGGGCGCCGCGATGATGCTCTCCGCCTCGGTCGAACCCGGCGGCGCGGGAGCGGCAGCAGGCACCGCGACGATCGCCGGGCCGAACGACGGCATCTCGGGGTGGCTCGCTTCCTTGCCGACCCTTCCGCAGCTCGACGTGCTCGTCTATCGCTCCGTGGCGGTAGGTCTCCCCTTGCTCACGCTCGGTATCATCACCGGCGCGATGTGGGCGAAGGAGGCGTGGGGCGCCTATTGGCAGTGGGATCCGAAGGAGACCGCAGCGCTCTTTTCCTGGATCATCTACGCCGCCTACATGCATCTCCACACCCGCAACCACTGGCGCGGGCTCCGGACGAGTTGGGTGAGCGTTCTCGGCTTCGTCTCGATTATTTTCTGTTACCTCGGCGTCAATATCTGGATCAGCGGCCTCCACAGCTATAAGGTCTAGCGAATCCGCCGAAGGCGCCGCTAGTCGTAGGGAGGCCAGGTTCCGCGCGGGTAGAATCCGCCCATATCACCCTCTTTGATAAATTTGCAGGAGAGCATCGTGTCGAAAGCTGGAGACGCCTCATCGGGCGTCCACCGTGGTGCGCCCAGCGCCTACGACGACCCCGGAACCCCCGAAGAGATCACGCGCCGCCGCTTTATGGCGAACGCCACCTTGGCGATCGGCGGAGTCATCGGCCTTTCGCTGGCGATCCCGATCGTCGGCTCGCTGATTCCCGATGCAAACTCGAAGGGCATCTGGTCTCCGCTCGACGCGAAAGAGTACGCACTGCTCGACAGCGCGACCTCGACGCCGGTCAAACTCGACTTCACCCTCAAAGGCAAAGATAATTACCTCCCCGAGCAAGACTCGCCGGAGTACGTCTGGGGCATCAAAGTCGATCCTGCAAAATTTGAAGCGAAGCGCCCGAACCTTTTCAAGAAAGGTTCGCCCGCCGGCGTTCCCTACGAAGTCATTACGATGAACTTCGTGATCATGTCGCCGATCTGTCCGCACCTCGGCTGTCGTTTCAACTGGAACGCCACGGCGAACAAATTCCTCTGCCCGTGCCACGGCTCGCAATTCAATTTCGACGGCACGCACGAGGCTGGCCCCGCGCCGCGCGGCCTCGACCCGTTGCCGCTGCGCGATCAGAACGGCAAAGCCGACGTCATGTGGATTCACTACCGCTCGACGACGCCCGATCGCATCGTCATCTCCTACCTCGCGTAACCGCACGGCACTGACAAGGAAGAGCGATATGCTGAACTGGATTGAATCTCGTACCGGCTTCATCTCGATGACGAAAGATTTCCTCGTCGAAGATATCCCCGGCGGAGCGAGCTACTGGTACGTCTTCGGGAGCGCGACGGTCTTCGCGATGATCCTCCAGATCGTCACCGGTATTTTCTTAACGTTTTTCTACGCACCCTCGGCAAACACGGCCTGGGAATCGACGGCCTGGATCTACACGCATTTCTGGCCGCATCTGATCCTCGCGATTCACTATTGGGGCGCATCGGCGATGATCGCGCTCGTCTTCTTGCACTTGTTGCAAGTTCTCGTCTGGGGCGCCTACAAGTCGCCGCGCGAGCTGCAGTGGGTCGTCGGCGTCATCCTGTTACTCGTCACGCTGGTGCTCGGGCTCACCGGGTACCTGCTGCCGTGGGATATGAACGCCTACTTCGCCTCGCAGGTCGCGTTGAACATTACCGGCACCGCACCGATCGCCGGCCCGTTGATTCAACAGATCGCTCAGGGCGGCGGCGCGATGGGCACCGAAACGATCAATCGCTTCTTCGGCATTCACGTGTGGCTGATGCCCGCCGTGATGGTGCTGCTCGTCGGCGCTCACCTCGCGATCTTCCGCTGGAACGGCCCCGCCGGCCCCATCGCCGAAGATCCGCGCAAATTGAAGAACGGCCGCTTCTGGCCCGACCAGATGTTCATGGACGGTTTCGCTTCGTTCATCGTTTTCGCGATTATCGTCGCGCTCGCGTTCATCTCGCCGCCCTTCCTCGATGCGAAAGCCGACCCGACGAACACCGCGTTCATCCCGTATCCGGCGTGGTACTTCCTCGCGCTCTTCGGCTTGCTCAACGTCGTCCCGCCCTCGCTCGATCTGCTCGCAACGATCGTCGTCCCGACGCTCTTCTTGCTGATCGTCATCGCGATTCCGTGGCTCGACCGGAGCACGACGCGTTCGCTCTCCGCGCGCGGCGGCATTATCGTCAGCACCATCGTCGCGCTCGTCGCGATCGTGGGCCTCTCGATCTACAGCCAAGTCTCGATTCAAGCGAAACAGGCCGCAGCACCGCCCTCGCCGACCGAAGCGCAAGTGCTCGCGATGGCGAACTCCACGGCTCTCGCTCCGGCAGCCGCCGCACCGGCGGCAGCCGGCGCATCGAGCGCTGCGGCACCCGCGGCGGCGAACCCGCTGATCGCAGCGGGCGCCACCGTCTACGCCAGCAACTGCGCCGGTTGCCACGCCGCCAACGGCATGGGGCAGCCCGGGGCGATTCCGCCGCTCGCCGGCAATCCGTTCGTCACCGGGGACCCGCATGCGGTCATCGGCGTGCTGCTCGATGGCAAGAACGGCGCGATCACGGTGAACGGCGCCGCCTTCAACGGCCAGATGCCCGCCTGGAAGGGGACGCTCTCGAATAAGGATATCGCTGCGGTGATCAGCTATATTCGCGGCGGCCTCGGGCCCAACAAAGCCTCGGCAGTCACCGAGGCCGATGTGGCGTCGTACAAGCCCTAACGTTCTCGCTCTCCCCGCGTTCCGGAGCGCCCCCGAAGGGGGGCGCTCTTTTTTTGCCTCGAGGTCGAAATTGGGGGATACGCTTGCCTTGCTAGAGGAAACGATGGAGGGGGCGTGGGAGGAAGGACCGATGAAACGCATGCTTGCCATCGCGGCGCTCCTCGCCCTCTCATTCTCGACTGCGATCGCCGCACCGACCGTCCCGGGGCGTGCCCAACTCAAGGGCGATATGCTCCGGATGAATCAACAGTTCCATATCACGGGCTTCAACTATCGCATCCACGCGATTCGCTGGGTCGCGGCGAGCGATCCGTTCGCTCGAGCGATCGTCTCCTACGTCGCCACCGCATCGGCCCCGAACGGCTATCTCGTCTTCGAAGTCCCGGTGAAAAACACGCAGAGCGGCGAGGCCGGAGTCCCCGGACTCGATATCACCGCATTTTACAAAGACGGCACCAGCGCAACGAGCAACGAGATCCCGTTCTCGAAAACGGGTGCGCCGTTAAATTCGAGCAACCTCTTTCCGGGCCAGGGGATGACGGTGTATTACGCGATCGTCAACGTTCCCAAACCAACGAAAAGCGACCCGCTGGTGAAGTTGCTCCTGCGATACACCGCCAACAACGATCCGGGCTATCCTCCGGTCTATCGATTGCTCCATCCGGTCGTTACGCCGTAGACATGCATCTGCTCGTCGCGGCCGCGTTCGGCATCATCATGAACGGCACGATCGCGGTGCGCGTACGCGACGCCGACACCGGCGAACGAGGCGCGTACGTTCAGCGCATTCGCAACGCACGCGCCTCGATCGATCGCGGCATCCTCCAGTTCGAGGCACCGGCGACCTTCACCGTGAGCGAGAGCGACCCGCCCTGCACGGGCACCTACGGCGACGCAACGACGCCGATCCAGGGATCGATCTTTCTAACGCGCACCGCGCAGCATGAATTTCTCAGCACGTCGATCGCGCCGGGTGAACTTCTCGGCGGCGGCAGCTCGTCGACGATCCCGTGCGGCATCGGATTCGCCGGGAGATTCCCCGCCGGTCACGTCGCCGCACCACGCCTACCCACGCGCATAGGCATGACGACGGCGTGGAACTTCACCGTACGCAACGTCCGCGACGCCACTCCCGGGAGCGACGCGATCGAAGACTGGAGCGTTCACCTGCGTTTTACCGCACGTCCTTAAAGCGCGATCTCACTGGAGAAGGCGTGCACGCAATCGCCGCCGACCTCGATTCTCGAGATATCCGAGCCCGTCCACGATAGGCGCGCATGAAGCGTGCTCCTCCGATCGATCCATCTCCCTTGTTCGATCTCGACGCCCTGCATCTGCAGCGCGAGCGCCCCGGAGGCGGCGAGAGCGTGAAGCATCGGCGCAACCGCACTCCCCGTTGCCGGATCCTCGCCGATTCCTTCGGCGATATCGGCAAACATTCGTACCCAAGCGCGGCCGGAATCGAAAAAGAATGGAAGCAGGTTGCCGTCGGCGATGCGTCGCTCGAGGATGCCGCGCAGTGCGGCGCGATCGGGATCGACGTTCGCCAATGCTTCGAGGCTCCGCAGGCGAACGCACAAAAATGATCCGACGATGCGCGCGCGTTCGCTCACCGCTGCAGCGTCGATCCCCAGCGCGCGCGCGAGCGCCGCAGGTTCGCCGAGCGCGTCGCCGAGCGTCGGCACCGGCGGCGTCAACCAAAAACGATTCCCTTCCCGCCGCACTGGAATGAGGCCGGCCTCCATCTCGAATGAGAACGCATTCGCGTCGAGCATCCCCAGGCGGTGCAACGTAAACGCCGTTCCGATCGTCGGGTGCCCGGCGAACGGCAACTCGCGCCCGGGAGTAAAGATCCGCACGCGAAACGCGGCGCGCGGATCGCGCGGGGGCAGGACGAAGGCGCTCTCCGAGCAGTTCATCTCTCGCGCGAACGCCTGCATCGTTGCGGTATCGAGACCGTCGGCAGCGGGCACGACGGCGAGCGGATTACCACCGAAAAGGCGATCGGTGAAAACGTCGCACTGGTGAAAGGCCGCGATCACTGCGGCCGGCAGGGCGGCCCGCTATAGCGCATTACCGCGACGTTGCCGCTACGCGCGATCACGCGGGTCGCGCGGCCGAAGGTCGGTTGCGATGCGACCGAGGTGCCGGTAAAGAAGACGAACGCACGCGGCGCGGTGCAAACGACGTCGCGCAGCGTCGGCGTATTCGCACCAATATCGGAATTGAAGAGCGCGAGCAGCGCGACCGGCGGGCGCGTGTAGAACAGCAGCGATCCACCGCCGACGATGCCGCCGTCGACGACGACGTCGCCGGGCCGACGGAGCGCATCCACGATGCGCGCGAGGCGCGGCACCGGTTTGAAGAGTTCGGCGCGCGGAAGCGCGACCAAGCCGAGCACGTCGATCGCGACCGCCATCGCCAGTGCCAGCGCGAACGGCGCGAACGGTGCGCTCGCGCGGCGCATCAGCATCGCGGCCATAGCTATTCCGCCCAGCGCAATCGTCGCGCCCATCGCCGTCAGCGCCGGGCGCAACACGGCCAGAGGCTCGCCCAGATGGTTATCGCGCGCGAAGATCGCCACCGCTATCGCCAGCAATCCGATCACCAACGGCACCGCCATCGTCGCAACGAGCGCGGCGCGAACGCGCGAGCGCTCGAGTAGCCCGTCAAGATAGATCGCACAGATCACCGCAATCGCCGGAAACTCCAACGCGATGTAATTCGGCAATTTCGTGCGCGCGAACGAGAAAAAGAGTAGCGGCATCACCGCCCAACAAAATGCCAAGCGCAAAACCCGCGCGCGTTCGTCGTTCTCTCCCAACCGCAACCGTCCGACGCCATCGACGACCGCGCTCGGAAGTAGTGCGATCCATGGGAAAAATCCGACGATCAGCACGGGGAGATAATACCAAACCGGCCCGGATTGATTTTCGATGACGCCGGTATAACGGCCGATCGTATAATGCCCGATCAGCGTAACGACCGAGGAGATGCCCGTACGCGCGATCAGCGCCCCAAACCACGGTGCGACGGGAAGAACGAAGGCGAGCGTTCCCCACAACCACGTCGCCGGACTCGGCCATGCCGTGCGTTCGACGCGACGGTTCCAGAGCGCGTATGGGAGGACCACCAGCAGGGCGACGACCGGAGCGACGGGCCCCTTGGCCAGAAATCCAAAGCCCGCGGCGACGGCACCGAAGATATAGTAACGCCGTTTGCCGGTCTGCAATCCGCGAAACCACCAAAAGACCGTCATCGCCACCGCACAATCGAGCAGCGCATCCATGATGGCGAGGCGCCCGATAATTGCCTGCATCAGCGAGCTCGAAAGGATCGCCGCCGCGAAGACGCCGACGCGCGATCCGAGTTGACGCGCCACCGCATATCCGGTCATCGCGCCCATAGCGATCGTCGCGAGTGCGGCGGGAAGGCGCATCGCAAACGACGTGAGGCCGAAGATCTTCGCGCAGATCGCCGCGAGCCAAAAATAGAGCGGCGGCTGAACGAACCACGGCAGCCCGTTGTAGTGAAGGACGACCCAGTCGTGCGTGAGGAGAATCTCGCGCGCGACCTCGCCGTAAATCGTCTCGCTGTTGTCCCAAAGGGTGCCAGCTCCGAGCCCCGGCAGCACCAGGAGCGCCGAGGCGAGCGCGCCGAGAAGCGCAGCGCGAGTAGGACGTTGCATGCGCCGAGCAGAGTTTCGCACGGCGGTGCGGAATCCATGCCGCATCATGTCGCTTCCGCTCTCCCTTCGCCTCGCGGGGCGACTCGTCGTGGTACTCGGTGCCGGCGCGGTCGCCGCCCGCAAAGCTCGCACTTTTGTCGAAGCGGGCGCCGGCCTCTTCGTGGTCGCCCCAACGATCGGCGAGGCGATGGAACGCTTTCTCGCCGCGCAGCCGGAGGTACGCTGCGAGCGCCGCGCCTTCCGGGAAGAGGATCTCGACGGCGCATTCCTCTGCGTCGCCGCGACCGATAACCCGGCGGTCAACGAGGCGGCGGTGCGCGCGGCACGCGAGCGGGGTATTCTCACGATCGACGCCACCGAACCGACGCGCGGCGATGTCACGATGCCCGCCGTGCTCCGCGTCGGCGAACTCACCTTCAGTATCGACTCCGGCGCGAGTACGCCCGCCTTCTCAAAACGCATCGCTCGCGAGATCGCACTGCATTTCGATGCGCGCTACGATGCTGCGGCACGGACGCTCGCCATCGCGCGCAGCTACGTGCGCGAAACGCTCTCGCCCTCGCAACGCGCCGTCGTCATGCGCGCGCTCTCGGAGTTGCCGCTCGACGAACTCGCCGCGATGGATCGCAACCGCATCGAGGATGCGGTCGAAGCGACCGCCGCAACGGTCCTCGCCGACGGCACCGCTCCCGAGACCGGGAGTGCGGTCTGTGCGACGCGCGGTAGCGCGCTCGCGTTATGGCAATCGCGCCACGTCGCCGCACGCCTCGCTCGCAGCGGCATTGCGACGACGATGCTCGCGCTCACGACCGTCGGCGACCGCGACCGCAGCAGCGCGCTCGCCGCGATGGGCGTACAAGCGATCTTTGTGAAAGAACTCGAACGCGCGCTCGCTGAAGGACGAGCAGATTACGCCGTGCACTCGGCGAAAGATCTTCCGAGCGCGCTTCCCGCGGGGATGCAACTCGCCGCGATATCCGCGCGCGAGGATCCGCGCGATCTCTACTGCAGCGAGCGCTATCCGACGTTCGAAGGGCTTCCGGCCGGCGCGCGCGTCGGCACCTCGAGCCCGAGGCGTCGCGCGCAATTACGCGCGCTGCGAAGCGATCTCGACTACGTCGAAATTCGCGGCAACATCGATACGCGATTGCGTAAACTCCGCGAAGGCGAATACGATGCGATCGTGCTCGCCGCGGCGGGGCTGCGGCGCTTAAGTCTGCGCGCGACGCATACCCTCCCGTTTCCGATCGAACGTTTGCTGCCGGCGGCGGGGCAGGGGGCGCTCGCCGTCGAGACGTTGCTCGACGCACCGCTCGCCGGGGCGCTTCGCGCCGCGCTCAACGACGACGCGACCGAACGAGCGGTCGTCGCCGAACGCGCCGCACTCCGCGAACTCGGTGCGGGCTGCACGGCGCCGGTCGGAATCCACGGCGCGTACGAGGGCGAGGAGCTCGTCCTCCTCGGCCTGGTCAGCTCCCTGGAGGGAAGCGCCCCCGCCGTTGCCGCCGAGCTGCGCGCCCGCTGTAGCGATCTCCGGGACGCCGACGAGCTCGGCTGCGCCCTCGCCCGCGAGTTGCTCGCGCGTGGGGCGGCACGCCTCTTACCGCGGAGCGGTCCGCTCGCCGGGCGACACATCGTTCTGCCGCGCACCATAGAGCGCGCGAGCCGCATCGCCCTCCACCTTCGCTCGCTCGGCGCCACCGTGAGCGAGCTCCGCGCGGGCGAGGAGCCCGGCGAGGCGCCGGTCGATCTGCTCGCGATCCCCTCGAGCGGCGCCGCAACGGTTGCGGGGCCTTGGCTTGCCCTGTGGAGGGAACACGGCGTACGCCCGCTCGTCGTCGCGATGGGCCCCGAATCCGCGAGCGCGATCGAGCGCGCCGGGCTCCCTCCCGATGCGGTCGCGCCGATTCCGGAGATCGACGCCTTTACCGCTTGCATTGTGAGCCTGCTCGCCTCACCCTAACGGTATGCTTCATCGCCCGCGGCGCCTTCGCCGCACTCCCGCCCTGCGCAGCCTCGTGCGCGAACACCGGACGCCGGTCGACGCGCTGGTCGCGCCGCTCTTCGTCGTCGAGCGCGACGCCGATGCCGGCCCGATATCCTCGATGCCGGGCGTCGTTCGTTACACGCTCGCGCAGTGCGTCGAAGAATCGAAACGTCTCTACGCATTGGGCGTGAACGCGGTCTTGCTGTTCGGTATCCCCGCGCACAAGGATGCCGTCGCTTCACGCAACGCCGCCGACGACGGTATCGTGCAGCGCGCGATCGCCGCGATCGAAGCCGCGATCCCCGAAATGCTGACGATCGCCGATCTCTGTAACTGCGAATATACCGATCACGGGCACTGCGGTTTGCTCGACGAGAACGGTGACGTGCGCAACGACGAAACCGTCGCGCTGCTCGCAACCGTCGCGCGTTCGTACGCGCGCGCCGGCGTCGATATCGTCGCTCCCTCGGATATGATGGACGGACGCGTCGGCGCGATCCGTCGTTCGCTCGACGAGGCCGGCTTCACGCAGGTCGGCATCATGGCCTATAGCGCGAAGTATTCCTCGGCGTTCTACGGGCCTTTTCGCGAAGCCGCGGGCTCGACGCCCCAATTCGGCGATCGGCGCGGGTACCAAATGGATCCGCCGAATGCGCGCGAGGCGATGCGCGAGATCGCGCTCGATATCGAAGAAGGCGCCGATATCGTCATGGTCAAGCCGGCACTCGCGTATCTCGATATCGTCCGCAGCGCGCGCGACCGCTTCGATACGCCGATCGCGGTTTACAACGTGAGCGGGGAGTACGCGATGATGGAGGCGGCTTTCGAACGCGGTTGGCTCGAGCGCGAGCGCACCATCGACGAACTGATGGCGTCGTTCACGCGCGCGGGCGCCGATATCATCATCACCTATTTCGCCGCCGATTACGCGCGTCGCCATGGTCGAGGCCGCTGATTTCACGGTCGCGTTGCTCTCGGGCGGTGAAGCGCGACGGTTACCCGATAAACTCGAACGCCCGCTCGGCGGCGGCACCCTCATGGAACGAGCCGTTGCGTTCGGGCGCTCGCTCGGCCCCCTCGTCGTTCTCGGGCGCGAAGAGCGGCGCGCGATCTCGATGAGCTACGGCGTGCCCTTTCTCGCCGATCGCCATCCCGGTGGCGGCCCGCTGCCCGCGCTGCTCGACGCCTTCGGCGCGATCGAGAGCCCCTGGGTTCTCGCCCTCGCCGCCGACCTGCCGCTCCTCACGCGCGACGTACCCGAGCGGCTCCTCGCCGAGCGCGCGCCGGGCATCGAAGCGGTCGTACCGAAGCACCTCGGCGGGATCGAACCGCTCTGCGCGCTCTACGATCGGCGCGCCGCGTTGCGGGCCGCGGCGGCATCGAACGCGAATGAGGGCCCTCGAGCGTTACTCGAAAGCATGCGCGTCGCGTACGTCGAGTTTCCAGAGGCGCTTTTTCTCAACGTCAACACCGAAGCAGACTGGTCGCAATTGCAGGAACGGTACCCTTCACGATGAGTTACGAACGTTCGATATCGGCATTCGCGCGCGCGCGCAATACGATCGCCGGTGGCGTCAATTCATCGGTTCGCGCTTTCAAATCCGTCGGTGGAAACCCGATCTTCATGCAACGCGGAGCGGGCGCGCATGTTTTCGATCTCGACGGCAACCAATATATCGATTACGTCCTCTCGTGGGGGCCGCTCTTGCTCGGGCACGCGCATCCCGCCGTCGTCAAAGCGATCTCGCAGGCTGCGACGCGCGGCAGCTCGTTCGGTACGCCGACCGAAGCCGAGAGCGATCTCGCCGAAACCATCGCATCGATGCTCCCCTCGGTCGAGCGCATTCGCTTCACCTCCAGCGGCACCGAGGCGACGATGAGCGCGGTGCGTCTCGCGCGCGGCGTCACCGGGCGCGCGAAGATCGTTAAATTCGCCGGCTGCTACCATGGCGCTGCCGACACGTTTCTCATCGCCGCGGGATCGAGCGCGCTCACGCTTGGGGTTCCCAATTCCCCCGGTGTAACCGCAGGGACCGCCGCCGATACGATCGTCCTTCCCTATAACGATATCGAAGCGGTTCGCGCCGCATTCGCCGAGCGCGGCAAAGAGATTGCGGCGATCATCGTCGAGCCCTACGTCGGCAATATGGGCTTCATCGCGCCGCGCCCCGAATTTCTGCCGGGCCTACGAGCGATCTGCGACGCGCATGGATCGTTGTTGATCTTCGACGAAGTGATGACCGGTTTTCGCATCGCGCGCGGCGGCGCGCAGGAGCGACTCGGCATTCGCCCCGATATCACGACGCTGGGCAAAGTGATCGGCGGCGGCCTACCGGTCGGCGCGTTCGGCGGACGCGCGGATCTTATGTCCCAGCTCACCCCAGACGGGAAGATCTTTCACGCGGGCACTCTCTCGGGAAATCCGCTTGCGATGGCCGCCGGCTTGGCGACGCTGCGAGCGGTTCGCGACGATGGAACGCTCTACGAACGTTTGGAGATCCTCGCGCGTTTGTTTATCGAAGGTATGCGCGAACTCTTTGCCAAGCACGGGCGCCCGTTCACCGGCGGCTACGCCGGATCGATGTTCGGTTTTTACTTTACCGACGAACCCGTCTTCGATCTCGATGGCGCGATGCGCGCCGATACCAAAGCGTATGCGGCCTTTTTCCACGCGATGGCCGAGCGAGGCGTCTATCTCGCCCCCTCGCAATTCGAGGCGGGCTTCCTCTCTACCGCGCATACGACGCACGAAATCGAGCAGACGCTACACGCGGCCGACGAGGCGCTCGCCTCGATGGAGGCGGAGTAGCCGCCGATGCCGGTTCTTTGTATCGGGCTCTCGCACCATACGGCGCCGGTAAGCGTGCGCGAAAGCCATGCGTTCCCAACCTCGCGCATGACCGAAGCGCTGCAAATGCTGCACGGCTACGATGCGGTCAACGAAGCGGTCATGTTGCAGACCTGCGGCCGGCTCGAAATCTATGCCGAAGTCGATGAATTCGAACGCGGCGCCGAACAGATCAAAACCTTCCTCACGCAATTTCGGCACGGTACCATCGATTTCGATCTCGAATCGTATCTCTACACGCACTTGGGGCGCGAGGCGGTCGAACATCTCCTGCGCGTGACCACTGGCCTCGATTCGATGCTGATCGGCGAGGCGGAGATTCTCGGCCAAGTGAAGAGCGCGTATCTCCACGCACAGCGCGCGGGCGCCTGCGGCAGCAGCATGCACAAGCTCTTTCGCGAAGCGTTGAACGCGGGAAAGGCCGCGCGCACGCAAACGACGATCGGCGAGGAATCTGCGAGCGTGGCGACCGCCGCGGTGGATTCTATCGAAGCGCGGATGGGTTCGCTCGAGGATCGCTGCGCCGCCGTTATCGGCGCGGGAGCGATGGGGCGCAGCGCCGCGCGGCGCCTGCGCAGCCGCGGCGTCGGCACGTTATTGGTCGCCAATCGCACGCACACGCGCGCGCAGGAGCTCGTCGGCGAGCTCGGCTCGGGAATCGCGCACGATTTGCGGGAGATCGTCTCCATCCTCGAAGCCGCCGACGTCGTCATCAGTTCCACCGAGGCGAGCACCTTCGTGCTCACGACCGCCGACGTTGCCGAAGCCATGTCGCGGCGACCCGAGCGGCCGCTCCTCATTCTCGATATCGCCGTCCCGCGCGATAGCGATCCCGACATCGCCGATATCGACGGCGTAACGCTTTTAGATATCGACACGTTGAAGTCTCTCGTCGACGATCGATTGGAGCGCCGTCGCCAGGCGATCCCGCAGGTCGAAGAGATCATCGTCGAATACCTCGAGCGGTTTCGCACGTGGTATCAAGCGCGCACGACGGTGCCGACGATCGCGGCCTTGACCGAACGCGCGGAAGCGATTCGCACTGCCGAGATCGAGCGGCTCTTCGCGCGCCTCCCCGATCTCACGCCGCGCGAACGGATGCTGATCGTCGGCTCGTCGTTGACGATTCTGTCGAAACTCTTGCACCCGGCGGTCACGACGATTCGCGAAAAAGCCGGAAGCGACCGTAGCGAGGCGCTCGCGTTCACGCGCCTGCTCGGCGAACTGTTCTCGCTCGACGGCGCGCATAATGGCCGGCTTCGTTAGTCTGATCGGCGCCGGCCCCGGCGACCCCGGATTGCTCACGCTTCATGCGGCGCGCGCGCTTCGCGAAGCGGAGGTCTTGCTCTACGACGCGCTCGCCTCCGATGCCGTGATCGCACTCGCATCGCCGAGCTGCGAACGCACCTTCGTCGGTAAGCGCGGCGGCAACCACGCCATGCCGCAGGAGCGGATCGAGGAACTGATGATCGCGCGCGCGCGCGAAGGCAAACGCGTCGTGCGGCTTAAGGGAGGCGATCCGCTGGTCTTCGGACGCGGCGGTGAAGAAGCGCAACGCCTTCATGCCGCGGGGATTCCGTTCGAAATCGTTCCCGGCATCAGTTCGGCGATTGCCGCACCGGCGTACGCCGGCATACCGGTCACGCATCGCGATTGCAACGTTGCCTTCACTGTCGCAACGGGGCACGAAGATCCGACCAAGGCCGAAAACACGCTGGATTGGGCGAAGCTCGCCGACCCGCACCGCACGCTCGTCCTGCTCATGGCGATGGGGAATCTCGCCGAAATTGCAACGCGCCTCCGCGAGAACGGGCTGGCGGCGGAGACGCCGGCCGCGGTCATCGAAAACGGCACGCGCCCATCGCAACGAACCGTCACCGGGACGTTAGCGACGATTGCCGAGAAGGCAAAGAATGCCGGCCTCGCCGCACCCGCGATTTTCATCGTCGGCGAGGTCGTGCGGTTGCGCGACGAACTACGTTGGTTCGACCGCTCGCCGCTCTTCGGTAAGCGTTTGCTGCTGACGCGTCCCGCCGAGCAGTCCGAAGAGCTTGCGGCACGCGCTCTCGCACGCGGCATCGAACCGATCCTCGCGCCGACCATCGAGATCGAAGCGCCCGAGGATCCGACCCCGGCGAACGATGCGATCGAGAGCCTCGACGGCTATGCGTGGGTGCTCTTTACCTCGCGCAACGGCGTCGATGCCTGTTTCGCGCGGCTGCAACTGCTCGGGCGCGATGCGCGCGCCTTCGGCCACGCTCGCGTTGCGGCGATCGGCGCGAAGACCGCGGAGCGCCTCGCGGAGTACGGCGTACGCGCCGATCTCGTACCGAAAACGTACGTCGCCGAGGAGCTCGCAGCCGAACTGCTCCATCGCGCGAGGGCGGCATCCCGCATTTTACTCTATCGAGCCCAGGATGCGCGCGACGTGCTCCCCAGCGCACTCACCGCGGAAGGCATGCAGGTCGACGACGTTGCGGCCTATCGCACGCGCTTCGCGCACGATCCACACTTCGCCGAAAAGGCGGCACGCGCGGAGATGATCGCCTTCACGAGCGCCTCGACGGTGCGTGGATATATCGAACAATTCGCCGATGCGGCGGCGGCGCTGGAGAGCGCCCGCGGGAAAATCGTCGGGGCGATCGGTCCGATCGCCGCCGAAGCGGCGCGCTCGTTGGGTTTCCACGTCGATCTCGTTGCCGACGTCGCGACGACCGACGCATTGCTCGACGCCTTCGAAACATTCTTTACGGCCAAAAAATGAAATCGCGCGCGCTCACGCGCGGCGGTACGATCGCGGCGGCATTCGTCGGCATCGCGACCTTGCTCGGCTTTCATCTCGTCGGAGCGCTCGTGCTCTTTGCGTTCTTTCTGCCGTCGGTCGCATTATCGAAATTGCCGCACCCGAACCCCGAGCGACTTCGCGATATCGATAAACAGGGCGCGCGCGACGAATGGCAGGTCGTTGCGAATGGAGGCATCGCCGGCGTTGCGGGTATTCTGGCGTTCGTTTTTCCGCAGGCACACGCATACGCGGCGGCGGCGTTCGTCGGAGCCTTCGCGGCGGCATCGGCCGATACGTGGGGGACGGAGATCGGCACGCGTTTCGGCACGAACGTGCGCTCGATTCTCACCCTTCGACGCGAAGCGGACGGTCTTTCCGGAGGCATCACGACGACGGGAACTATGGCGGAGATCGCCGGAGCATTCGTCGTAGCCGCGAGTGCGGCACTCTTTTCGCTCGCACCACTCCTCGCCGGAACCCTCGGCGGAATCGTCGGCGCCTTTGCCGATTCGTACCTCGGAGCGAGCCTCCAGGAACGGCGCTATTGTGCGGCCTGCGCGCGAGCCTGCGAGAGCGATCCCCATGCTTGCGGCAACGCTACGCAACTCGTGCGTGGAGTGCGCGGCTTTCGCAACGATGCGGTGAATTTGTGTGCGACGCTCGTGGGAGCCCTAACGGGTCTCGCTCTCTTCGCGTTCGCTCCGCGTTATTTTCCGTAGGTTTTACGCAAGTACGCGATGATGGCGTCGTCGTCATCGGCGATCTTTACGTCGCCGTCGATGAGCGAGGGGATACCCGTTCTCCCGAAGAGTTCTTTCACCACGACGCGTTCGCCGTGGTTTCGCGGCACGTTGACCACGCGATAGTCGAGCAGTAGGTCGGTCATAACCCCACGCACGCGGGCGCAGTAGCCGCACCATTCGGCTTGGTACAGGACGATATCGGTCGCGATCATGGGGAGGGAATCCGCGAAAGCCGGCGCCGCCCCTGCCGCCGGGAGCATTCTCTCGAAAAGCCGTCGAATGTCGCAGGAGCTCCAGCCGGACTTTCGATGATGCTCGAACGCAACGAGGACCGACGGCGACGGACGAGCGCGGCCCTCGGTGCCTCACTCGCGCTTCACCTTGTGTTTCTCGCCCTCATTCCCTCGCTCGTCGCCGTTCGCTCGCGGCGCCCAAGCATTGCGACGCTCTCGTTCGCCCGCATCGCACGCATCGAGTTGACGCGAGCGCCACGCTCGCAGCCGCGGCACCACTCCCCGCGGCGCGCCACGATACCCACCCCGCCGCGCCCCGTACCGGCGAAGACACACCCGCGCCCCAAGCCCACTCCACAGCCTCCAGCGCCGTTCGTCGCCCTCGTGCGCGCCGCAGTCTCTCCAAGCCCCCTCCCGAGCGCGAGCGCGAGCCCGAGCCCCGGCCCCGAGGCGACCGGGAGCGCCGCTCCCGTACGGCTCGCCAGCACGGAACGTCTCGACCGCGGCGGTTACCTGCCCTTCGGTGCGCAGCAGTTGGAGCCGGTGATCGACGCGCGCACGGCGCGCCGCCTCCGCGCTCTCGGTCTCCATGCGTCGGTAACGGTGCGCGTCGACGGCAATGGCCGCGTGCTCGCGCTCTCGTTCTCGCCACCGATCGATGCGGCGGGCAGGACGCGCGTTCTCGCGCTCCTCGCCGAAGCTTCGTGGGATCCGGCGGTCTGCGGCGGCGGGATTCCGTGCACCGGCGAAACGACGATTCGGCTGTAGAGCGCATCGTCTCGCACCCGAGGGCGGTTTGTCAGCCCGAGTAGCCGCCCGCAGGCGGCGTATCGAGGGCGGGTTGTCAGCCCGAGTAGCCGCCGCAGGCGGCGTATCGAGGGCGGTTTGTCAGCCCGAGTAGCCGCCCGCAGGCGGCGTATCGAGGGCGGTTTGTCAGCCCGAGTAGCCGCCCGCAGGCGGCGTATCGAGGGCGGTTTGTCAGCCCGAGTAGCCGCCCGCAGGCGGCGTATCGAGGGCGGGTTCCGGCGCCTCGATACGGCGCTTGCAGCGCCTACTCGGCGTGACAACTCCGGTACTCGGCGCTTGCAGCGCCTACTCGGCGTGACAGATCCGCCTCTGGCGAAAATGCCGCTACAAAATCGACTGTCCGAGCGCCGAGCAGATAAGCCCGACCGCGAGCGCCGCCGTCTGATTGCGATGGTCGAGGATCGGATTGATCTCGACCATCTCGAGCGAACCGACCTGCCCGCTCGCCGCAAGCATCTCCATAATTAAGTGCGCTTCGCGGAAACTCAAACCGCCCTTCACGGTGGTACCGGTTCCGGGCGCTTCGCTTGGATCGATACCGTCCATATCGAACGAGATGTGAATCGGCCCGGCCAACCCGGCAATTGCAATCGCTTCATCCATAATGCGCGAGATGCCGAGCCGATCGACGTCGGTCATCGTGAACGCGCGCACGCCCGACTCGCGCAAGTTTCTCTTTTCCACGGCATCGACGTCGCGCAGGCCGATCTGCACCGTCCGCGCGCGGTCGGCGTAGCCGTTTTCCAGAGCGAACCAGAGCGGCATGCCGTGAACGTTTCCGGTCGGCGAGGTTTTCGGGCTATTGATATCGCTATGCGCGTCGATCCACACGATTCCCGGCGCAGCATCGCGCGCGCGCGTCAGCCCCGCGAGCGTGCCCATCGCAATGGAATGGTCGCCGCCGAGTACAATCGGAAAACTCTTTTCGGCGAGAATCCGTTCGACGATTCCGGCGAGCTCGGCACAGACGGCTTCAATCGTATCGAGGTATTTCGCGTGGGTATCGCTCACCGCCAACGATTCGCGGATCGGCACGTGCAGATTTCCGCGGTCCTCTATCTGTGCGACGCCGATAGCGCGCAATTTCTCGTGCAGGCGTGCGTATCGAACCGCCGATGGCCCCATGTCGACGCCGCGGCGGCTAGCGCCTAAATCCATCGGGACGCCGACGATATCGACGCGTTCGCGCATCGCTCGCTCCGCGGCGATCATAATGCCTCCTTTGCGGCGTTCTTCCGCACGGCGCGCAGCCCGCCGGCCACGAGCCCATAGAGCGCTCGAATCGGCGCGCGCACGGGAGCGAGCGGCCCGTCGATATAGCCGTCGTCGAAATCGAGCATCCACGTCAGCGGCCGAAAAACCGGCGGGAGCGGTCGGCTCGTCCAGCGCCGCGCGCGCGCGACGCCCTCGGGGAAGCGCGCTTCGAGTGCCGCGAGGACCGCAGCGTCGTCGGGCGCGGATTTCACGATCTGCGTGAACGTCGGATAATCGGTTCCCAGAATGCGCAGGAGATTTTCGTCCCCGGGGCTCTGCCCGTACAGGTAACTACCGAGGCGCCCGGCGAGCGCGGCCCGTGCCTTGTCGATGATGCGCGGCAACCAGCGAATGCCGCCGAGCTCGTCGCTCCATCGGCGCGGGGGAGCGAGCGTCAGGTCGATCGTTTCCATATCGCTCCTCGCTTCTCGACGCAGGCGCGCGCCTCCGTCCGTCGTAGCAGGGCAACGAATGAGAATCCTCGCTCGCGCGCTCTCGGCCTGCGCCCTCGCGGCACTCGTCGTTGCGTGCGCGCCGAGCACGGAGCGGGGGCGCGGCCTCTCGCTGGGGATGGTCACCGATATCGGCGGACTCGGCGATAAATCGTTTAACGATTCGGCGTATCGCGGACTACTATTCGCGCACCGCACGCTCGGAGCGCGCATCTCGGTGTTGCAATCGCGCTCCGCAGCCGATTACCAACCCAATCTCGAAGCGCTCGCCAACGAGCGCTTTTCGGTGATCTATGCGATCGGTTTCCTCATGAGTAAGGACCTCGACCAAATCGCGCGCGACCATCCGCACACCCACTTCGCGATCGTCGATGCGGTCGTCGACGAACCGAACGTCGTTTCGATCACCTTCCGCGAGCAGGACGGTTCGTTTCTCGCCGGGGCGCTCGCCGCGATGATGAGCGCGACGAAGCACATCGCCTTTCTCGGCGGTCAAGATATCCCGCTGCTGCATAAATTCGAAGCCGGGTATATCGCCGGCGCGCGCGAGATCGATCCGAGTATAAAAGTCGACGCGAAATACATCGGCAGTTTCGACGACGTCGCCGCTGGCAAAGAACTCGCCGACGTCGAACTGAACGACGGCGCCGACATTCTGTATGCCGCCGCCGGAAAGGCCGGAATGGGGGCGATCGAAGCCGTGCAAACGCGCCCCGGCGCGTATGCGATCGGCGTCGATTCGAACCAAGACGGCCTCGCCCCGGGGAAAGTCCTCACTTCGGTGGTGAAACGCGTCAACGTTGCGGTCTTCGACGTAGCGAAGGCCTATCGGGACGGCAAACCCATGCACGGACACGTGGTCTTCGGTTTGCGCGAGGGCGGCGTCTCGCTGACGCATTTCAAATACACGCGTGCGAAGATCGGGCCCGCACGCCTCGCGCGCTTGGCGCGCATCCGGGCCGCGATCGTCGACGGACGCATCGTTCCGCCGGCGACGCTCCGCGCGCTCGCGGCGTTTCAACCGGTGGCGCTCTGAACGGCTCGCTGCGCCTTCGCGGCATCTCGAAGCGCTACGACCGCCTGCAGGTGCTCGACGACGTCGATCTCACCTGCGAGGCCGGCGAAATCCACGCCTTAGTCGGTGAAAACGGTGCCGGGAAATCGACGCTCGCCGCGATCGCGGCGGGTGAAATCGCCGCAGACGCCGGAACGATCGAACGGAGCGGGCGTATCGGCCTCGTGCACCAGCACTTCGCGCTCATCGACCGTTTGCGCGTGTGGGAGAACGTCGTTCTCGGCCACGAACCGCAGCGCGGAGGCGCGATCGATCGCGGCTCGGCGCGCGCGTTCGTGCGCGAGCTCGGGGAACGATACGGCCTCGACGTCGATCCGGAGGCGGTGGTCGAAACGCTTCCCGTCGGCATCCGCCAGCGCGTCGAACTCTTGCGCGAGCTCGCGCGCGACCCCGGCATTCTGATTCTCGACGAACCGACTGCGGCGCTCTCGCCGAGCGAAGTCGAGCGACTCTTCGGAACGATCGCACTGTTGACGCAACGCGGCGTCGGCGTTCTCGTCATCACGCACAAACTCGACGAAGTGTTCGCGCACGCCCGGCGCGTTACGGTCCTGCGGCGCGGCCGCGTGGTGGAGGAACGGCCGATCTCCGCGACCACGCGCGAAGGTGTCGCGCGGGCGATGATCGGCGGGGAGATTCCCGCGATTCCGGCGCACGAGCCGACGCACGGAGCGATCGCCGTGCGCGTGGCCGGCCTCGCCGTTCCGGGGGCGATCGAGAACCTCTCGTTGCAGATCGCCACCGGGGAGATTCTCGGCATAGCCGGCGTGGAGGGAAACGGGCAGAGCGCGCTCGCCGACGCGCTCGCCGGTTTAACCGCGTTTCGCGGCACGATCGAACGCCCGCACTCCATCGGCGTTATCCCGCAAGATCGCTTGCTCGAAGCGGTGATCCCGAATTGGTCGTTGCTCGAAAATGTGATGCTCGGACGCGAACATGCGACGAGTGCCAAAGCCTCGTGGCGCATCGACCGCGCCGCGGCCCGCGCGCAGTGCACGGCGATCGTCGAACGCTTCGATGTCCGTGCCGCGAGTATCGACGCGCCGTTATCGACGCTCTCGGGCGGGAACCAACAGAAGCTCGTCGTCGGGCGCGCGCTCGTCGACAACCCGGCGTTCGTCATCGCCTACAATCCGACGCGCGGCATCGATATCGGCGCGACCGCGACGGTCCACACCGAGTTGCTCGCGGCCCGCAATCGCGGCGCCGCGATCTTGCTGATCTCCTTCGAGCTCGACGAACTCTTCGCACTCTCCGATCGCATTCTGGTGATGACGCGAGGAGCGTTACGCGGCGAGTTCTCCGAACGTCGCTTCGATCGCGAAGCGATCGGACGATTGATGGTGAGCGCGTGAACCGCGAGAGCGCGAAAGCACTCGCGATCGGCACCTTCGGCGTCGCCGCGGCGATGTCGCTCGCGATGATCGCTTCGCACGTCTCGCCGATCGTCGGGTTCAACGCCTTCTTTTACGGCGCGTTCGGCGGCAAGCAAGAGATCGCCGAGACGCTCGCGAGTACGACGGCGCTGCTCTTTCCCGCACTCGGCATCGCGATCGCTTTTCGCGCCGGCTTGTTCAACATCGGTGCGGAGGGACAACTGCTCATCGGCGGGCTGCTCGCGGGCTGGATCGGCACGCGGATCGACGTGCCGCCGGCGATCGCCATCGCGGCGATCTTCCTCGCCGGCGCGATCGGCGGCGCGCTCTGGGGCGCGATCGCCGGTTGGCTGAAAGCGGCGCGCGACGCGAACGAAGTGATCTCGACGCTCATGCTCAATTTCATCGCCGCATCGCTCGCGCTCTATCTCGTCACCGGGCCGCTGCGCGCCCCCGATGCCGCGGGTCCCGAACTCTCGCTTCTCCCCCACGCCTACTGGCTTCCGACGCTACTCTCGCATACGCGCGCCACGATCGCGTTGCCGATCGCGCTGCTCGCCGCATTCGCGCTGCGCTACGTCCTCGATTCGACCTGGTTCGGCTATCGCTTGCGCGCTGCGGGCGAAGCGCCCGAGGCGGCGCGGCGCGCCGGAATATCGCTCTCGCGCGTCGCGCTCTGGGCGATGGCGTGGTCGGGAGCGCTCGCGGGCATGGGCGGAGCGGCGCTCGTTGCAGGCGAGCTGCACCGTTTTAACACGCAGCTCTCTCCGGGCTACGGATTCATCGCCATCGCCGTCGCGCTCGTCGGCGGGCTCGAACCGTTGACGATCTGCATTGCGGCGCTCGCGTTCGGTGCGCTGGAATCGGGCGGCCTCGCCTTGCAGGCGGCGGCCGCCGTTCCGAAGGATGCAATCCACGTGATCGAAGGTTTGCTGGTCTTCGCACTCGCGGCGCGGCGCTATCTCGGCGCGCGGGGAGCGGGCGCACGATGACGCTCTCGCTCGTCCTCTCGCTCCTCGCGCTCGCATTGGTTCGCGGAACGCCGATTCTGCTTGCGGCGCTCGGAGGCGTTCTCTCCGAACGCGCCGGTATCGTCAATATTGCGTTGGAAGGTGAGATGACCGCCGGCGCATTTGCCGCGGCGCTGCTCTCGTACTTCACGCGCGACCCGTGGATCGGTGCGATCGGCGGCGTTGCAGTCGGCGCGGCGGTGGGATTCGCGCTCGGCTTCGCCGCAACGCGGTGGCGCGTCGATCAAATCGTCGCGGGGATGGGCATCAACCTCATCTGCACCGGCGGAGCGGCGTTCGGCTTGATTTACGTCTTCAATCAAGCGGGCGTCACGCCGCAGGTCCCGGCGATCAATCAAGCGCTCTGGCCGATGGTCGTGCTGGGCATCGCGCTCGCCGCGGCGTTGCAGTGGGCGATCGCGCGCACGCCTATCGGCCTGCGCTTGCGTGCCTGCGGCGAAAATCCGCACGCCGCTCGCGCGGCCGGTATCGACCCGCTCGCCGTTCGGCTCTACGCCAGCGCGATCGCGGGCGGGCTCGCCGGGCTCGGCGGCGTCTTTCTCGCGCTCGGCGAACTCAATCTCTATTCCGACGGCATGATCGCCGGGCGCGGGTTCATCGCCCTCGCCGCCGTAATCTTTGGAAGGTGGACGCCGATCGGGGCCGCCGGCGTTGCACTGATTTTCGGTCTGCTCGAAGCATTGCAGTTCGCGCTTCAGGGAAATATCGCATGGCTGCCGAGCGATTTTCTCCAAGCGTTGCCCTATATCGCCGCACTCCTTGCGTTGCTCGGTGCGAGCGGACGCTACCGCCCACCCGCCGCCGAAGGGAAACCCTATCCATGATGTATCCGCGCATCTTTATCGTCGCCGCCCTCGCCGCATCGCTCGCCTGGATCGGCGCGTCTCCCTGCGCCGCCGCGATCCCACCGCCGATGCGCGGGCTACGCGACTCCCTTCGTTCGCTCGCACGATCGAGCGACGCCAACGTCGGCATCGCCGTCGAAGATCTCGCGACAGGCGCGGTCACGGGATACAATCTCAACCGTTCGATGCCCGCAGCATCGACGATAAAAATTCCCGTGATGATCGAAGTCTTCCGGCAGATGGCGCGCGGGCGCTTTTCCCTGACGCACGTCATGCATCTACGCGCCGGAGATCGCGATTACGGCTCCGGCGATCTCGCGTACGCGCCGCTCGGAGCCTCGGTCACCGTCAAAGAGCTCCTTTCCAAAATGATCGACATCAGCGATAACACCGCCGCGAATATGTTGATTCGGCTCGTCGGCCGACGACGTATCAACGCGGCGATGCGAGCCTATGGGTGCCACCACACCTACCTTCGGACGGCGATCCGCACCGACGTTTCCTCGGTCGAAACGAACTTGCGCACGACGCCGCTCGATATGCTGACGTTATTGGTTCGCATGGCGCACGGGAAGCTGGTCGACACATGGTCCTCGCACGCCATGCTCGAGATCCTCGCCCATCAAGAGATCGATACGTTGCTTCCCGAACCGCTCCCCGACGGCACGACGATCGCCCATAAAACCGGTTCGTTACACGACGTCATGGCCGACGTCGGTATCGTCTACGAACCCGGAGCGCCCTTTGCCATCGCGGCGATGACCAGCGGTTTGCCCGACCCGCAACTCGGACGCGATATCGTGCGCCGTGCATCGTTGCTGAGTTTCAACGCGATGGCCGAACTCGCCGAAGTGCGCGCGTCGTTGGGGCTTCCCAACCGGCTCGCCGATATCATCACTCCCGCCGCGATTCCCGAAGCGCCCGACGTGCGCTACTGGACGGGCCAGGCACTCGCCGCCGGCAGCGGCGGATAGCGCGAGTCGTTCTCGGTGCGATTGCGCGACGTCGCCATCTTCATTCTCGATGTCGAGACGACCGGTATCGATCCCAAGAAAAGCCACCTCTGCGAGATCGGCATCGAACGGTGGTTACCGCCCGCGTATTCCGGGCCGATCGACCGCATGAAATGGTCGAGTTTGGTACGCCCTCCTCGCCCCATTCCGCCTGCGGCGTCGGCGATCCACGGCATTTACGACGCCGACGTCCGCGACGCTCCGTCGCCCGCGGAGGCGCTCGCGACGTTCCACGCATTGGTGCCCGCCGGCTCGCTGGTCGTCGCGCACAACATGGCGTTCGACGGAGCGTTCGTCGATCTCGACGGGCGCCATCGGGCGTGCACGCTCCGGCTCGCACAACGCTTGTGGCCGAATGCGCCGTCGCACAAAAACTCCGAACTCGCGGCCTGGCTCGGCGTAGACGTGGGGAACGAGCCTTTACATCGTGCGGCGGCCGACGTCGCGGTGACCGGCGGAATCTTTCATCGCATTCTCGTGCGCTTCGCCGAACTGGAGGGTGGCGCGCCGACGCTCGAGCAGATTTGTCGCTTGTCCTCTCCCGACGAGCCGGTCGAGCGCTTGCCCTTCGGGAAATATCGCGGCGAGCTTCTCAGCGCCGTACCGATCGACTATCTGCGCTACGCGCGCGACACGTGGCACGATGTCGAACGCGGCATCCGCACGGCGATCCTCGCCGAGATTGAACGCCGCTCGTAGGAAGCTACGCCGTGCGATCTCCGTAGGTCGGCACGATCCAGCCGCGGTAGCGCGACATTCATCGTCGGAAATCTCGCAGCGGATAATGCGTTATTGGTATTTATTAGAACATAGTCACTGGATCGAACAGCGTTAGATCAAACACTCCAAATTCCTGGAAAGCTCTACACCGCGAATGACACTTGCAACCTCGCCCTCAAAAAGCAGGCCAATTGGAAAAGCATATTTATGGTTGCGGGACCGTCTTATAGGGTTTCGTCCGGTTGCCCCAAGTGTTCGTTTTTTCTGGGAACGCGGCATAACTTCGGGGCACACGTCATCGATCATAAACACACAGGGAACTTTACGGCATTTTTTTTGATGCGTAATAAAGTTCGTACGGGTCTTCCCCGTTCTCGTAATATGCATAAGATGAGTCTGATGCTATGTTTAAGACTCCATATAGGCCAACGCTGTCAGTACACGGCCCATATAATGCGTTAAAAACGACAAACCGCTTCGTTCGCGAATTGTTCAATGTAAGAAAGACAAACCGTAAGGCTTTGCTGCGAGTTTTCTTAAGCAATACATTAACAATGCTTTCTTGTGCAGGCGATAAAATCGGGACATTCGGCTTACCAATACTACGAACGCTATAATTTTTCGGCGGCAGAGCGTAATTGCCCAACAACCCTCTTCTTCTTTCACCTGCATTCGGAGCGAAATAGCCGCTGCACCGTACACCCGGCCAGCCAGGGTCGCGCTCGTAGCAGCTGAAACCAGGATTTACGTTAAGATACGTGGTGCAGCGAACACCGTTAGGTGTAATCCTGTTTTCGCGAACCGATCGCTGCGTTGGCTGCTTTTCTTGCGACGCACCTCCGCACGAAGTGGTGCAGATGAGTGTGGTGAAAAGAACAAAAAAAATGTTCCGCCCCCACAACACTGAACCGGCATTCCCCATATGGCCGTCCTTTTCTAGCGCCGGCCGGATGATTCCGGCCAATTTCCGCACGCTTGACAGGCTGATCCATCGCCTTTTCACGTCGTGAGGCTCGCGCAGCCCCGACAAGCCCCGCTCTGCGCAAAACAGACGTAAATTTTCGGTTGTGTTGCCCCGTATCGACGCTGGCCGGGCGCTGGTGTCGTCGCCAAGAGCGGCGATTATCACGACGATGGCGGCGAACAACCTGCGTGGGATCGCGGCCTCCGCCACCAGAAAGGCGAGGTTCCGACAATAGAGGACGACCTTCGCGTCGATCTTGATCAGCTTCTCGCTCCGCGTCGTCAACGACCGCTCTGTGAGCGCCTCTGGAATCGCCAACGTTTGGAGGAAGTTACCGATGTTGCACACCAGTTACAGACGAGTCGCGTTGGCATCGCAGGAGCAACACGAAAACCGTGTACCTTTCAACGTGCCCTTCCATTCGTTATTGTCCCGCTCTTCCATACAACTTTTGCTCTAGAAGACAAGGCGCGGGAACAATTACCCGGGATGCCACTCTACCTTGGCGACGCCCCGGCGGAGACGCGCGCGAGTCGCCGTCGGGTAATTGAAGAATCTTGCCGAGCGGTTACCTTTCCGGGACGTCGCTTACCTCAATTATCCTAGGGCGCGAACGTCGGCACGATCCAGCTGCGGTAGCGCGGCTCGCGCCCGCGCACCGCGCGTTCGTAAATTTCCATAATCTGCCGCGCGATCGGACCCAAGGTTCCGTCGCCGACGCGACGCCCGTCGATCGACGATGCATGCACGAGCCCGGCTGCACTTCCACTAAAGAAGACTTCGTCGGCGGCGTAGAGCTCGCCGCGATCGATCGAGCGCTCGATAACCTTTAGGCCCAACATCTCCGAAGCGATTTGCATCACCGCGCGCCGCGTGCAACCCTCCAAGACGTTCTGCGAGGGATCCGGCGTGTAGAGCGCTCCGTGGCGGACCATGAAAATGTTCTCCGCCGAACCTTCGGCGACGTGCCCGTCGTGCGAGAGCATGATCGCTTCGTCGTAGCCGTTGAGCACCGCTTCGCTCTTGGCGAGCGCAGAATTAACGTAGAGCCCGGTGAGTTTTCCACGCGGCGGCGCCATCGCATCGTCGACGCGACGCCACGAACTCACGCACGCCTTCAGCCCTACCGAGGCGTCGAAATACTTCGTAAACGGTAACGCAATCATCGCGAAGCTCGCCGGAACGCCGTGCAGGCGAACGCCGATATCTTCTGCAGATTTGAAAATACACGGCCGGATATAGACGTCGGTTTCAAAATGGTTCCTGCGGCAAAGATCGACCGTAATATCGATCAATTCGTCGACGCTATGCGGCAACTCCATCAGCAAAATCTTTGCCGAGTTGTAGAGCCGTTCGTAATGCTCGCGAAGGAGCAGGAGATAGAGCTCGCGATCCTCGGGCACCCAGAAGCCGCGGATCCCTTCAAAACACCCGGTGCCGTACTGTAGGCCGTGCGTCAGCAGGCCGACCTTTGCATCGTTGTAGTTCGAGAAGGCTCCATCACGGTAAACCGTGAGCTTCGAAAGATCGACCGACATGTACGACTCCGGTATAGCGACGCGAGAAAATAATTATTCTCTGCTTCGCTCAGGCGGAACGCGCATCCCGTCTACCGAAAACGATGCTACCTATGTGGTACCGCGCGATCCTCGCCGCAGCGCTCTTCGGGCTCGCTTGCACGGCGGCGGCACCCCCCGCTCGCCATCGCCTGCCCAACGCTTGGCACCTGCGTCCCGTCGGCACCGGCGTTCCCGTCGGCACGATGCCGCAGGGAATCGCGCTCTCGCCGGGCGGACAGCGGATTGCCGTTCTCGACGCGGGCGCGGCGCCCGCCTCCCTTCGCATACTCGACGCCCTCACGCTCCGCACGCAAACAATCGTAAACCTTCCCGACGGCTTCGGCAGCCCGGTCTGGCTCGATCGCGAGCACCTCTTCGTGGCGGGTGGGAAGCGCGACGATATCGAGCGCGTCGATCTTCGCGATCGGCGCGTCGTCGGCATCGACGACATCGGACGTGGGAGTTGGTGCGCGGGCATCGCGCTCTCCACACATCGTACGCGCCTGGCGGCGATCGGCGACGCGAGCGGACGCGTCGAGGCCTTCGACATGCGCGGCGAGCGCCTGTGGAGTGCGTCCGTCGGCGCGCACCCGTCGGCGCTCGCGTTCGAAACGAACGGCACGCTCGTCGTCGCCTCGCGCGAAGATTCGAAACTCTCGTTCTTCAATCGTGCCGGAAAACTCATCGCGAGCCTCCCGACCGATACGCACCCCGCCGCGCTGGCGATCTCGCCGGGCGGTGGTACGCTCGCCGTCGCAGCGAGCGATGCCGGCCGTCTCGATCTCTTTTCGACCAACTCGCCGGCGAAAGGCGTCGTTCGCATCGACGTCGCCGAGCGCTTCGGCGTCGGCAATCATTTCGGCAGCTCTCCCGACGCACTCGCTTTCGAACGCGATGGCTCGATTTTCGTCGCGCTGGCGGGGGAGAATCAGATCGCGATGGTGCGCGGGAATCGCGTCGTCGCGCGCGTTCCGGTCGGTTGGTATCCCGACGCGCTCGCGAGCGGCTCCGACGAGATCTACGTCGCCGATGCCAAAGGCGAGGGCATGCACGCGAATCCCGACTTTCGGCCGCTCGAGCGCGCGACCTATGCAAACTACGTTGCGATCTTGACGGCGGGCGATCTGCGCCGCATCTCGTCCTCGGCATTCGATACACCCGGTGCGCGAAGCTTCGCCGCGGAACGTGCGACGATATTGCCCCTCGCGCATCGCCCCGCCGAGAGCGTCCTACGCGCCGACGGGCCGATCCGGCACGTCATCTATATCATTAAAGAAAATCGAACCTACGACCAGGTCCTCGGGGATATCAAGCGCGCCAACGGAGATTCGCAGCTCGCGTGGTTCGGCGAGCGGGTCACGCCGAACCAACACGCAATCGCACGCCGGTTCGGGATTCTCGATAACGCCTATACCGACGCGCAGGTTAGTGCGGACGGACATAACTGGACCGACGCCGCCTTTGCAAACGATTACGTCGAACGTTTCTGGCCGCCGAATTACGGCGGGCGCCGGCCTCTGTACGATTTTCAGAACGGGGCCGGCCCGGTCGTGCCGCAGGGCGGCTACCTCTGGGACGACGCGCGCCGCGCGGGCATTTCGTTTCGAGATTACGGCGAGGATACCGGCGTCCCACATTCGACGAGCCCGACCTATCTCGCGGGAAATATGGCGGGACTCGTCGGTCATTTCGATCCGGCGTACGAGGGCTGGAATCTTCACTACAGCGACTTACTTCGCGAAGCCGAATGGGAGCGCGAATTTCGCGCCTTCGTCGCGCATCGCACGCTTCCGGCACTGGAGATCGTCTATCTTCCGAACGATCATACCGAGGCGGCACGAGCGGGGGCGTTGACGCCGCGCGCCTACGTCGCGCAGAACGATCTCGCGGTCGGCAGATTGGTCGCTGCGGTTTCGCACTCGCCCTACTGGAGCAGCACCGCGATCTTCATCGTCGAAGACGACGCACAAAACGGTCCCGACCACGTGAGCGACCAACGTTCGACGTTTTACGTCGCGAGTCCGTACGCGCGTGGAGGCGTCGTTACGGCGCGCTACGATACGGCGAGCGTCTTGCGCTCGATCGAACTCATTCTCGGCCTGCCGCCACTCTCGATCTACGACGCGACCGCTCGCCCACTCGATGCCGCATTTACCTCCACGCCCAATGACGCTCCCTTTACCGCGCGCGCACCACTCATCGATATCGATGCGAGAAATCCGCAGCACGGCGTCGGCGCGCGGCGGAGCGCCGCGATCGATTTTCGCATTCCCGACGCCGCCGACCCGACGATCGCCAACGGCGTTCTTCAAGATCTCTATGGAGTAAAACGATGACCGGTCCCGTCCTTGCCGGAACGACGTTTGCCGCTTCCGCCGTCGAATGCGTCGAGGCGGCGACGATCGTCCTCGCGGTAGCGCTCACGCGCGGCCTTCGCGTGGCGTTGCTCGGAACGCTGGGGGCGTTGCTCGCGCTGGCCCTCTTCATCGCCGTGTTCGGATCGTTGCTCGTCCGGGCGAGCGAACTGCGAGGCATCGAAACCATCGTCGGACTCTTTTTGCTCTACTTCGGTTGGAAGTGGTTGCGAAAGGCGATCTATCGTTACGCCGGGCGTATTCCCATGCGCGACGAAGCGGCGAATTTCGCAAAAGACAATGCTCGTTTGAGCGAATCGCACGACGATCGGCTCGGCATGGCGATGGCCTTTCAGGGCGTCCTGCTCGAGGGGTTCGAGGTAGCGATCATCGTCGTGAGTTTTGCGGCAACGTCGCACGGAGCACTCGATTGGTCGATCGGCGGCGCCGCGCTCGCCGCACTCCTCGTGACGCTGCTCGCAGTCGTCGCGCATCGTCCGTTGACGAACGTACCGGAGAACGCGTTAAAGTTTATCGTCGGAACGATGCTGGTTTCGCTTGGGTTATTCTGGAGCGCGACCGGGCTCGGTTTCGTTTCGCCGCTCGGCGATGCGCTCATCGCCGTCCTCGTAGCTGCGACGCTCGCACTCTCGTTCGCGACGATCCTACGCCTTCGGAAATCGAGCGTTCGCTAAATAAATCAAGCGGAGAATTCCCAGGCTCCTGCAACCGCATCGCAGTACCCTCGTTTGTAGGATTCGTGCGCCCCTCTGCTGCGGCGCGACGATAACGATACGTGAAGGAGAGAACTATGGAAGCATCCGCTCCGGGTTCCAACCGTTGGGCCATCGCGATCGCCGGGATCATCGTGATGATCTGCCTCGGAACCGTCTATTCGTGGAGTATTTTTACCAACGCGCTGATCGCCGGCTTTCACTGGTCGACGCAACAAGCGACCACTCCGTTTGAAACCGCAATATTTTTTCTCGGCCTAGGAGCATTTATCGGCGGGCGTTGGCAAGACCACGTTGGCCCGCGCACCGTGACGATCGTCGGAGCGATCGTGTGGGGAATCGGCGTCATGCTCGCCGGCCTCGGTACGCAGCATTTCGGTCACACGTGGATGTTGGTAACGTATGGAGTTATCGGCGGCTTCGGCAACGGCATGGCGTACGTGACGCCGGTGGCGATGGTGACGAAGTGGTTTCCCGATATGCGCGGGCTCGGGAGCGGCCTCGTCGTGATGGGTTTCGGGCTCGGAGCGTTCTTTTATAACCAGATCGTGACGCGCCTCGCGCCCTACGCAGCCGTGGCAAAACCGGCACTCGCGTACGTGAAGGCGCGCGACGCGGCGATCAAAGCGGGAACGTCGTTCGACGCAACGACGTATCAGCTCTCGCACGCTCTCATGCACGGACTCATGGGTATCTTTTTCGTCTCGGGTATCGTCTTTATCGTCCTCGGCGGCATCGCCGCATTCGCGTTGAAGAATCCGCCGACGTCGAGTACTGCGAGCGGGACGACGGCGGGCGGCTTCACGATGGCGCAAGCCTTTGCGACTCCGCAGGTCTACGGGCTCTGGCTGCTCCTCTTCCTCAACGTCACCGCCGGCATCTTCGTGATCTCGAATGCGGTGCCGATGATCAGCCAGTTCGCATCGGTCGGCATTCCGACCGCAGCGCTTTGGTACGGCCTCATCGCCATCTTCAACGGGCTCGGCCGGTTTTTCTGGGGATCGGTCTCCGATCGTCTCGGCCGCAATCTCACGTACACCGTGATGTACCTCATCCAAGTCGTGATTTTCTTCACCGTCGGTCACGTCGCCGGACTCACCGGCGTCTTAGTCTGCTTCGCCATCGTTCTGCTCTGCTACGGCGGCGGCTTTGGCGTCATGCCGTCCTTTAACGCCGACTACTTCGGAACGGCGAACATGGGGCAGATCTATGGCTTCATCCTCACCGCGTGGGGCCTCGGCGGCGTCGTCGGGCCGGCGGTCGCGGGATTCGTTCAAGATAGAACCGGCTCGTACGCGGGCGGGCTCTCCGCAATTGCGATCATGCTGATCGTCGCTGCGGTCATTCCATTCTTTATCAAGAAACCGCAAGCGCCGGCAAACGCGTAAGCGGCTTCGGTTGTAGGGTACGATATGGCAAAGACGACGATCGACATTACCGGCCTCGCGAGCGCTCGCGGCACGCGCTCCTCGCTTGGAGAACGCATCGGCGAATTGCCGAACGTCGCCTCGCAGCGAACCCAACAGCTTCGCGCTCGCATCGACGGCGCAAAGGCGGTCACCAGCGTGTGCCCCTATTGCGCCGTCGGTTGCAGCACCCTGGCCTACGTCGACGATTCCGGAAAGCTTCTCGACGTCGAAGGCAACCCCGATAGCCCGATCAACGCCGGGCACCTCTGCCCGAAAGGCTCGGCGATCTTCGGAATGACGGTGAACGACCGACGCTGGACGACCGTCCGCTATCGGGCGCCGTTTGCAACCGAATGGGAAGAGAAGCCGCTCGCATGGGCTCTCGAGCGCATCGCCGCGCGCGTCAAGGAAACGCGCGATGCGACGTTCGTTCGCGAACGCGACGGAAAGCGCGTCAACCATACCCTCGGTATCGCCTCGCTCGGCGGCGCGACGTTCGGCATCGAGGAAAATTATCTCCTCGGGAAACTGATGCATAGCCTGGGCGTCGTCGCCATTGAGAACCAAGCCCGAATATGACACTCCTCGACGGTGCCCGGTCTGGGCACCTCGTTCGGTCGCGGCGGCGCGACGGTTTGGCTTCCCGATCTTGAAAACGCGGATTGCATTCTCATTCAAGGGTCAAATTTCGCCGAGGCCCACCCGGTAGCGTTTCGCTTCGTTATGAAGGCGAAGGAGCGCGGCGCCGTGATCGTTCACGTCGATCCGCGCTTCACGCGCACCTCCGCCGTCGCCGATCTGTACGCGCCGATTCGCAGCGGTACCGACATCGCGTTTCTCGGCGGCATCATCAATTACGTGCTGCAGAACGAGCGCTACTTCCGCGAATACGTGGCCGCGTACACCAACGCCGCATCGATCGTCACTGAAGATTTCGTCGATACCGAAGATCTCGACGGCATGTTCTCCGGCTGGAACGATGAAACGAAGTCCTACGATACCTCGAGTTGGAGTTTCGAACGCAACGACGACGGAACGCTACGACGCGACGAGACGCTCGAGCATCCCCGTTGCGTCCTCAACGTTCTCCGCCGACATTTCGCGCGCTACACGCCGGAGATGGTCGAACGCGTCTGCGGCACTCCGCAGAAAGAGTTCCTCAAGATCGCCGAACTGCTCGCGCGGAACAGCGGCCGCGACCGTACGACGGCGTTCGCCTACGCGGTCGGATGGACGCAGCACACGACGGGAGTGCAATTCGTCAGAACCGCGGCGATCTTACAACTCTTACTCGGAAACATCGGCCGCCCGGGCGGCGGCATCATGGCGCTCCGCGGGCACGCCGACATTCAGGGCGCGACCGACGTACCGACGCTCTACGATCTCTTGCCCGGCTACCTTCCCATGCCGTCGGCGCTGCGCGACGAGGGGAACCTCGATCGTTACGTCGCGCAAAACACAAAAGCGACCGGCTGGTGGGCGAATACGCCGAAGTACGTCGTCTCGCTGCTCAAGGCGTTTTACGGCGATGCGGCAACTGCGGAAAACGATTTCTGCTACGGCTACCTCCCGCAGCTCGTCGGCGACCACTCCGTGCTTCCGACGACCTTTGCGATGAAAGACGGAACGGTGAAAGGCTACTTCGTCATCGGGCAAAACCCCGGTGCTTCGGGGCAGAACGCGGAGCTCGTGAGCTCGGCGATGGAGCGCCTCGACTGGCTCGTGAACATCGATTTCTTCGATAACGAGACGGTTTCGTTCTGGCGTCGCGAGGGTGCCGATCCGACGAAGATCGGCACGGAAGTCTTCTTCCTTCCGGGCGCGACGGTCCTCGAAAAGGACGGCACGATGACGCAGACCTCGCGCGTGTTGCAGTGGCACGACAAAGCGATCGAGCCGATCGGCGATTCGAAGAGCGACCTTTGGTATTTCTACGATCTCGGTAAGCGTCTCAAGGCGCTCTACGCCGACTCGCAGGATCCGAAGGATCGACCGATTCTCGATTTAGCGTGGGAATACGACCACGAAGACGAACGGGAACGCGCCGCCGGCGAGCCTTCGGCGCTACGCGTTCTCCGCGAGCTCAACGGCTTTACCGTTGCCGACGGAAAGCAAGTTGCGGGCTTCGCCGATCTCGCCGCCGATGGAAGCACTGCCTGCGGTTGCTGGATCTATTCCGGCGTCTGCCCCGACGACACAACGAACCACGCACGCGGACGAATCGCCGACGCGCGGAGCTCGCCCGGATGGGGATGGGCGTGGCCGGCGAACCGACGCACGCTCTACAATCGTGCCTCGGCGGACCCGGCGGGCAATCCGTGGAGCGAGCGAAAAAAATATCTGTGGTGGGACGCGCAAAAGCGCGAATGGACCGGATACGACGTTCCGGATTTTCCAAAGGGGAAAGACCCCGCGACGCCCGCGCGCCCCGGCGCATCCGGAATCGACGCGCACTCCGGCGCCGATCCGTTCATTATGAATCTCGATGGGCGCGGCCAACTCTTCGTCGCGGGCGCGCTCGCCGACGCGCCGATGCCCGCGCATTACGAGCCGCTGCAATCGGTTATCGAAAACCCGCTCTACGCGCAGCAGAGCAACCCGCTGCTACACGAATGGAAGCGCGACGACAATCGCTATAACCGTTCGGTCGATCCCGATTATCCATACGTTCTCACCACCTACCGCATCACCGAAATGTCGGGAATTATGACGCGGTATATTCCGTGGCTCGCCGAACTCCAGCCGGAGGCATTCTGCGAGATCGACCCCGAACTTGCGGTTGAAAAGGGCATCGCGAACGGAAGCTACGTCACGATATCGACGGCACTCGGCGAGATGGAAGCGCGCGCGCTGGTGAGCGGACGCATGCAGCCCTTGCGCATCGGGAAAGGACAACGCGTGCATCAGATCGGCATCCCCTACAATTACGGCCGCATGGTCGGTTTCGCGCGCGGCGATTCCCCGGGCGACCTCATCGCGCTCTCGATGGATCCGAACGTCTCCATCCACGAAGCAAAATCGCTGACCTGCTCGATTCGCCCCGGGCGGCGCGCCGCGCGCTCGGCGGGGAGCATCGAAGCACCGGTTCCGACGGCGCAACAACGAGCCTACGGAGCGGGATCCGCGCACGGTATCGACGCGGGCGAGCGCCGCTGATGGCGACCGGATTTTTCACCGACGCGACGCTCTGCATCGGCTGCAAGGCCTGCGAGGTTGCGTGCAAACAATGGAACGAATTGCCATCCGACGGCTTCGAATTCACCGGAAATTCCTACGACAACACGAGTCAACTCTCCGGAACGACGTGGCGTCACGTCGACTTCGTCGAACGCGAATCGTTCGACGAGAGCGGGCTCAAGACGAGCTGGTCGATGGTGAGCGACGTTTGCAAACATTGCACGAACGCGGGATGTTTGGAGGCGTGCCCGACCGGAGCGATCGTTCGCAACGAGTTCGGTAGCGTATTCGTGCAGCCCGACATCTGTAATGGGTGCGGATATTGCGTCGTCTCCTGTCCCTTCGGCGTTATCGACCTCATCGAAGCGGTCGGGCGCGGCGACGATGCAAAAAAATACGGGCTCGCGACCCTGCACGACGATCGCTTGAACGATCGCAAGACTGCGGTACAAGCGACCGGGGGTGTAGCGGGAAAGTGCTCGCTCTGTTTCGACCGACAGCGGGTCGGCATGGTGCCAGCATGCGCGAAAGCCTGCCCGACGGAGTCGATTCAGTTCGGCGAGATCGAAGAGCTTCACGAGCGCGCGAAACGTCGCGTAGAAACGCTGCAAGAACGCGGCGTCGAAGCACGGTTGTACGGCGCCGACGACATCGGCGGAGGAATCGGCGCGCTCAATGCGTTCTTTCTGCTCACCGAGAGCCCCGAAGCATACAATCTTCCCGTCGAGCCCGTCCTTCCCTCGACGCGCCAGACGATGGGGTACGCTGCGGCCGCCGCAGCGGCGTTGACGCTGGCGACGATCGGTTGGGCGATCTTCCGGGGTGATGCGTGAAGAGTTATTACGACCGGCCGCTGCTCAAGGGCCCGCATTGGGGAGCGAACGTCGTCACCTATCTCTTTCTCGGCGGCATCATGGGCGGGCTCGGCCTCATCTCCCTGCTCTCCGACGACCGGCCGGAACCGGCGATGAAAAAACTACGCAAGGCAACGCGCTATACCGCCTTCGCGCTGGCGGCGATCAACCCGCCGATCCTCATTTCGCATCTCGGCCGGCCCGAACGCTTTTTGAACATGCTGCGCATCGTTAAATTCAAATCTCCGATGTCGCTCGGAGTGTGGGGGCTCGTGCTCTATTCCGGTGCCGCGGGCGCGAACGCGCTTCGCGAACTCGCCGATGACGGAATCGTTCCGAGCGCGTTGCGCTACGTCGCACCGAGCGCCACCGTGCCGATTCAAGCGCTCTTGGGTGCGTTTATGGCCGGATATACGGGCGTCCTCATCAGCGCGACGGCGATTCCATTGTGGGCCGCGGGAAAGCGCCACATACCGGCGTTCTCTGTCTGCTCGGGAGCGGCGAGCGCGAGCGCGCTCGCAACCTTACTTTCGACGTTGCAAGGGAACCACGAAGTGATCCCGCGTCTCGAACGATTGGAGATGGCGGCGTCGGCGTTGGAGATCGTTACGATCGCCGATTTTCGCAAGCGCGGCGGCCGAGCGACCGCGCCGCTCTTCGAAGGGCGCGTCGGCAAACGGCTTCGCGATTACACGATCCTCGGCGGGATCGTCGTTCCCTTCGTGCTGAATGCCGTCGGTGGTGCCGTTCGCTTACCAAAATCGATCGATGCGCTGCGAAGCATCGCCGCGTCGATGCTGACGCTGATCGGCGGCTACGTTTTGCGCGAGAGCCTCATCGAAGCCGGCAAACTCTCGGCAAACGATCCGCAGGCCGCATTCCGACAACCGTCATGATCGATGCTTCCACGCGCCCCGGTCGCAGCACCGAGGTGGCGGTAACGACGCTCGGCGAGGGCGGTGCCGCAAAACGCTACGATCGCGTTGCCGTCGAAGAGCCGTTAGAGATACGCTTGGTCGCGGGCGGCGAGCGCCGCTCGATCGTTCTGACGATGCGAACGCCGGGGAACGATTTCGAACTCGCCGCCGGATTTCTCTTTAACGAGGGGATCGTCTCGTCGCGCGACGCGATCGCCGGCATCTCGTACTGCCTCGACTCCGACGTTGCCGCGGAACAGCAGTACAACATCGTCAACGTCGAGTTGCGCGCGGACACGCTTCCCGATCTGCGCGCTCACGAACGGCTCTTCACCGGCTACGGCGCCTGTGGAATCTGCGGGCGCGAGAGTCTCGACGCCCTCGAAGCGCGAGGACTCAGCGCGATCGAGGAGACGACGACCCTCGTCGAAGAGACGCTTTACGGGCTCTCCGGTCGCATGCGGGCGGCTCAGACGGTCTTCGAACGGACCGGGGGGCTCCATGCGACCGCGCTCTTCGATACGGCGGGAGAGCTGCTACTGCTGCGCGAGGATATCGGCCGTCATAACGCCCTCGACAAAATCGTCGGGCACGCGCTGCTCTCCGAGAAGCTGCCGCTGCGGGGCCGAATCGCGCTGGTGAGCGGGCGCGCGAGCTTCGAATTGGTACAAAAAGCCGTCGCGGCGGGGATCCCGTTTCTCGCATCGATCTCCGCGCCGAGCAGCCTCGCCGTCGATCTCGCGCGACGCTTCAACGTGACACTCGTGGGCTTTTTGCGCGACCGTCGCGCGAACGTCTACTCCGCGGAGCACCGGATCCGCTAAAGGGAACCCTTCCCCTATGACAACGCGGCCGCGCCGCCGAAGGGTTCGGGGTGGAGCGCATAGAGCAACCCGCCCTCTTTTACTACGATCTCAGCGGCTGCCTCGTCGATGCCGACCCGAGCGTCGCGAAGCATTTCCTCGACCGCTTCTCACCCGACGATCTCGCCCACGCTCGGCACGCCTTCGTTCGCGCTCAATCGGGGGAGCCCGCCGCGTTCCTCGATTCCTATCTCATCGGCGTTCCCGATGAAACGGGTGCGATTCGCGGCGTCGTCGAGATTCACGATCCCCTCGACGGCATAGATTCTTCCATTCGCGCCGAACGCGAGCGCTATCGATCGTTTTTCATGCATAACGTCGACTCGATCGCGTTTTTGGACCTCGAGGGCGGTGTTCTGCGAACGAACTCGATGTTTGAAGAGATGTTCGCGTTATCGCCGGACGAGCGAATATTCGAATCGTGGTTCGATTTTTTGGATCCGAGCGCGGCGAACGAAGCGCGCGAATCATTCAGCCAAACGCTCGTCGGAGAAGCGCAAGAGTTCGACAGCGTTCTGAAAGCCTCGGCGCAGATGCCGCCGATTCCGATCCGCGTACGCTTCACTCCGCTCTACATGGACGGTGAAATCGTCGGTATCTCTGCGGTCGTTAAAAACATCGCAGCCGAACAGATCGCGCACCAACACATGCACAATTTGGCGTTCTACGATCCCCTCACGCGATTGCCGAACCGAGCGCTCTTCGAAGATCGCCTCACGCAGACCATTGCCGGAGCGAAGCGTTACAACCGGCCATTTGCGTTATTGTTTCTCGATTTGGACGGTTTTAAAAGCGTCAACGATCTTCACGGGCACGCTGCGGGCGACGCGCTTCTGCGCGCGTTCGGCGAACGCACCGGTGCGATATTACGCGAAAGCGATACCTTCGCGCGCCTCGGCGGCGACGAGTTCGCGGTTTTGCAACAACTTTCGCGCATACCGGAGGACGCCGACGCGCTTGCCGAAAAACTCATCGAGTCGCTCCAAGAGCCGTTCCCGTTCGATGGGAAGGCGCTGCGCGTCGGACTAAGCATCGGTATTGCGGTTTATCCGTGGCACGGCATCACCGAGGCTTCGCTCCTGGAAGCCGCCGATAAAGCGCTCTACGAAGCGAAATCCGCCGGGAAGAATACCTTTCGCTTCGCCGGCCCGTTCTAGGACGGGGTGGGAGCTGCGGCCGCGCTCGCTCCGAACGTATCGTCGAGAACGCGCAGCAACGCATCGGCGGTCGGCGGACCCACGACCTGCGCGTTTGCCTGCAAGCCCGCGTCGTTGCCTTCTCCGATCGTCACCAGCGGGATCCCTCGTTCGCGCAACATCGTTTGCAGAGCCGCCGCTCCATCGGCTCCGCCGTTCTCGAACCGTGCGGCAAGCACGACCGCCCCAACCGGTTCTCGCTCCAAAAGAGCTCCGAGCTCGTCGATCAGCGCCGCAATGCGAACGCGATAGCCCGCCTCGCGAAGTTCGTCGGCGAGAACGACGATGCGCTCTCCGGATCCGACGAGCGCGACGGCGTGCGGACGATGGCTCTCGACTGGAGCGAACGGCAACCGCACGGTCACGATCGTGCCTTTCCCTTCCTCGCTCGCCAATGCAATCGTCCCTCCGTGGAGGCGCACCAATTGCCTCGTCAGGAAAAGGCCGAATCCCGTCCCCGGAATCTTGAGTTTACGCGCGTTCGAAGCCCGAGTAAAACGTTCGAAGAGCGAGGATATCTCCGCGTTCGGAATGCCGATACCGCAATCGTGAACCGTTACGACGACACCGTCGGGTTCTCGATGGATCCGCACTTCGACGGATTCACCACCCGGCGAGTATTTTATGGCGTTTTCGATAAGGTTCGAAAAAACTTGCGCCAGGCGATCTCCGTCACCGATGATTTTCGAATCCCCATCGACGGAAATCTCGATCTCTCGGCGGTCGGCGTATCTCACCGCCAGATCGCGTAGAAGCGATTCGATATCCACCTCGCCGAGCGAGAGCACCAACTCGTTCCGTTCCAATCGCGAGAGAGCGAGCGTGTCGGCGGCGAGATTTGAAAGATCGAGCGCGGCCTGCTTCATCGCCTGCGTGAAAGAGCGTTGTTCGTCGTTGAGCTCGCCGACCTCACCGAGAAGATCGGCAAAACCAACGATCGTCGTGAGCGGGCCCCGAAAATCGTGAGCGAGCATGGCAATGAGATCGCTCTTCGTGCGGCTCAATTCGTAAATCGCGTTTCGCCGACGTTCGACCTCGGCATAGAGCGAGGTGTTACGCACGGCGACCGCCACAAACTGTGCGAAGAGATCGACCAGAAACAGATCGTTCCGTTCGAACGGCCGAATTTCGCGGTGCAGGCGCAGTACTAAATCGAATCGATCGCTGCGACCGATGCCGATGGCGGCATCGAAACGATTTTCGGAGAGCACGACCCCTCCGTCCTCGCCGATACGGCGCGACAGATCGCAAAGAAACGGCGACGCGCCGGGATCGATGGGGCTGCTGCTGTCGCGAACTTCAACGACGCTGCCGTCGCGCTGCTTCGCGAGAATACGTCCGCTCGCACCGAGCACTTTTTGCGCGCCGCGAACGACGAATTCGACGAGCCCCTTGCCGTCGAGGGCGGCCACGATCTCTCGCGCCGAACGAGCGAGCGCCGCCAGCCGATCGTTTTGCTCTTCGAGCCGTGCGGTCTCCTCGACGTCTTCGCTAACGTCTCGTTCTACCAGCACCCAATGCGTGATCGTTCCTCGAACGTCGCGTATCGGCGTACACGAACGGAGCGCCCAGAACCCACTTCCGTCGCGTCGATACGCAACGACCTGTTCGCGCGCCGGCGAACCGGCGAGCATCGCGGCCCGCAAGCGGCGCATGCCGTCGTCGTCGGGCATCCCAAATCGAAAATCGTCGATATCTTTCCCGACCGCGTCCACCGCCCTCCAGTTGGTCGCTCGTTCGAAGGCATCGTTCATATAGATCAACTGAAGGCGTCCGCTCGTTTCGTCAACTTCGAAGATGCGGAGCATCTCGGCGGTCTCGTTCATCGCCCGCGAGAGCAAATCGAGGCGATGCCGGTTCCCGACCTGAACGCTGATGTCGGCCGCGATGGCGAGTATGCGTCGGTCACCCTCGAAGCCGCTGAGATCGGCGCGAATTTCTACCGGAAACGACGACCCGTCGCTACGCCGCGCTATCGTCTCGGCGATCCACGGGTTGCCGCCGCGCATCGTCTCGATCGCCGCAATCATGCGCGATTCGGTCAGACCTTCGTAAATCTCGGTTATCTCTTTTCCAAGCAAGGTTCGATGATCGTATCCAAGATGTTTCGCCGCACCAACCGAGGCAAAACTAATTTTTCGCGTATCGGCATCGAAGGTCAGCACGTCGAGGCGTGCCGATTCAAAGAGGTTGTAAAATTCGCGCCGCGCGTCGAGGACCGCCATGACGGCGCGAGAGAGTGCCATCAACGCATCGCGTTGACCGTCGGTTAACGCGCGCGGTTTTCGATCGATCACGCAGATCGTTCCCAAACGCGATCCGTCGGGGGCGACCAGCGGGAAGCCGGCATAAAAACGAATTGCAGGGCTTCCGGTGACGAGCGGATTCGCCTTGAAGCGATCGTCCGCAGTCGCATCCTCCACTTCCAGCGTCGTAACGCGGTCGTCGAGCGCATAGGCGCAGAATGCCTGTTCGCGCGGCGTTTCCTCTACTTCGAGGCCGCGACGCGCCTTAAACCATTGCCGCTTTTCGTCGATCAGGCTGACCAGGGCGATCGGGGTGTCGGCGAGCTCCGCTGCGAGCGCGACGAATGCATCGAAGATCGCCTCGTCGCCGGTATCGAGGACCTGGTAGGAATCGAGAACTTTGAGGCGCGCGCGCTCGCGTTCGGGACTCAGGGGATATGGGCCGCTCACGACTCGGCAATCCGGTCGAGAAAGGCGTGCAAGCGCGCATCGAACGCGGCCGGGGCATCGGCATTGGCGACGTGCCCGGCATCGCGAATCTCGACGAGCGACGCCGATGGAATCCCTGCGGCGATCTCCTCGGAGAGCGCGCGGGGAGCGACGCTATCCCGCGTGCCGACCATCACCAGCGTCGGCACGCGAATCGATCCGAGATCGTCGCGGTAATCGCCGGTCCAAGTTGCACGGGTCGAAGCCTCGTAGGAGGCGCGGCTCTTGCGCGCCATCTGCTCGATGGTTTCGCGTTCGCGTTGCGGCGGCAATCCCAGCTGCGTGGTACGGGCGCGCGCGAAGGTCGCCATATCGCCCGCCGCCTCGACGGCGGCGAGGATGCGCGCGACGTACGCCTCGGCATCGGGATACTTCGCAAAACTACCGACGAAAACGAACGCTGCGAGACGCTCGGGGACGCGACGAGCGAGTTCGAAGGCGACGACGCCGCCGAGACTGCATCCGACGACGACGGCCTTCTCCGCGTTTATCGCATCGAGCGCGGCGATCGCATCGCGTGCGTATCCCTCGCGAGTAATCGCGGCGGGATCGGGATCGGGAACGACGCCGTTTCCCCGCAACTCCAGCGCCGCGCAGCGCGCGCGCGCTGCGAACGACCGTACTTGTGCGTCCCAGATCTCTGCAGTCGATCCGACGCCGTGAATGAACAGCAACGCCGGGCCCGAAGACCCGGCGATGCGAAGCCCACTTTCGACGCCGTCCGCGCCGTGAAGAGCGAGTGATTGGATCTGCGTAAGAATTAGACCGTCGCTGAGGAGAGCGCGAGCTTTTCCATCATCGCACGATTGAATTGCGGAAGATCCTCGCCTCCGCGCGTGCTGATGATATTGCTGTCTTGGGCGGTCGGTTGGTCGCGATAGAGGCCGCCGGCGTTGCGAATATCGTCGGCGATCGAATGCGCCCCGGTCAGCTGACGACCGCGCAATAACTGCGCCGAGATCAGCACCTGCGCGCCGTGCCCGATCGAGAAGATCGGTTTTTTCGCGGCGTCGAACTCTCGAACGAAGCGCTGCACCTCCGCGTCGGCGCGTATGCGGTCGGGCGAGAGCCCTCCCGGCACGAGCAACGCATCGAAATCCTCGGCGGTACAATCGGCAACGAGCTCCTCGGCCTTCACCAGGATGCCGTCATCGAGCCCCCGCTTCCCGCGGATGCGGGCACGAGCGCGCTCGTCGATGCCGACGATCGTCACGATCGCACCGGCCTCCTCGAAGGCGCGGCGCGGCTCGGTTAAATCCATCTCTTCGAATCCATCGCCCACGAGCGCGGCGATACGTTTACCTTGAACTCCTTGCATGGCAGGGGCGGTTCGCGCTGGAGGGTGCGAACCTCTGCTTTCCCGCGCTAAAGCGTTCCGCCGGTCGCCTGCGAGGCGACGCGGAGCAGATAGGTGAGCTCGATTTCGATCCGCCCGAGCGCATCGAGCAGGGGATCCTCTCCGAGCGCGTGCAGGATGGGGTTCCGCTTCGTCATGTCGCCCTCGGGGACCGCGTGTCGCGGATTGATCTCGCGCATGTAGATGCGCGCGTCGTACCGGAGCTGCCCTTCGGGGAGAAAAAAGAGCGGGTCGAGGCCGAAGGCATAAACGTCGAGCGAGAGCAGCGCGCTCTTCTGCATGAACTCGATCGGACGTAGCCGGAGCACCTGCGCGAGCCGCGCGAGCAGGCTCGTCCCGATCCGGAGGCGCCCCGCATAGAGTTCGGCGAGATCCTCCGCGGCGAAGCCGAGGGCCGTCATGATCTCGGGGTCGCCGACCCCGCGCTCGCGCGCGAGCGCCTGCAGTGCGCCCCCGAAGGCCGGCCCACCCGCCGTGCCGAGCCGCGCATCCCAAACTGGTATCTGCTGATTCATTCTTCGATAGGTTCCTCGCTGAGCCAGATTCGGCCCTCATCTTCTCGTACGGCGAAGCGCGCGACGCGCGCGAAATCGCCGAGCGTCATGCATCCGGTCCGCAGATCGAAGCGCCACGCGTGCCACGGACAGGTGACGACTCCCTGCCGAACGCTTCCTTCGACGAGCGGACCGCCCTGATGCGGGCATGCGTTCTCCAGCGCGTAGAGCTCGCCGTCGACGTCGAAAATGGCGACCTCGTAGGCGCCGACGCTCCGTGAGATCGCCGCATTCCGAGCGAGCGCGGAGCGCTCGGCGACGCAGATAAATCCGGCGGACATCAGCCGAAGAGCGCGCGCGTCAGCCCGCCGTCGACCGAGATCGTCTGACCGGTAAGATACGAAGCGCGCTCGCTGCACAAAAACGCCACCACATCGGCGAGCTCTTGCGGCGAACCGACGCGCCCGATCGGAACCTCGCCGCGCGCGGCCGCCTCCAGCGCTTCTTCGCTTCCGTAGAGCGAACGCAATCGATCGGTGAGGAAACGCCCCGTAGCGATGCTGTTGATCGTGATCCCCGCTGCGGCAACATCGGTCGCCGCGCTTTTCAGCGCCGAGACCAACGCGGTGCGAAGCGCGTTGGAGAGCGCGAGATTTCCGATCGGCTGCTTGACGCTCGTCGAGGTGAGCGCGACGATGCGCCCCCACCGGCGCTCGCGCATGAGCGGCAGAACGTGATAGACGAGCGAGAGCATCGGACGCAACACGATGCGATATGCGGCATCCCAATCCGCGAGCGAGAGTTGCTCGAAGGATCCCGGTTTCGGCCCACCGCCGTTTGCGACGAGGATATCGATCCCGCCGAACGCCGAACCGACATCGTCGAGGAGCCGCGCACGTTCGCCGTCGTCGTTGAGATCGCACGGAAAGGCGCGCGCCTCGCGCGCGCCCGCGGCGCGCGCCCGTGCGGCGATCTCTTCGAGCGGTTCGCGACGTCGCGCGGCAACAGCAAGGATATGTCCGTCGCGCGCGAGCGCGAGCGCGGTCGCGGCGCCGAGCCCGCCGCTCGCGCCGGTCACCAATGCCACGCGTGCGGAGGCGTTCATCGCGAACTCCTATTCATAAGGGACGCCTTTGGCGCGTCGATCGCGGAGCGCTTCGACGTACCACGTAAACTCTTCTAGAAAGGCCTTCGTCGAGGTCGGAATGTACGCGTCCTTCGGCGTGCCGTTCTCGTCGAAGGCGGTGCCGACGTTTCCAAACGGCAGGAGCGATGGAATCGTAATCATTCCTTGTTCGGGAAGCGTCGCGCGCAATTGCATCGCCGCCCGCACGCCGCCGAAGCGCCCGTTCGAATAGGTGACGAGCCCCGCCGTGCGCCAGAAAAACTCGTTCATGAAATGATCGAGCATGTTTTTGAGCGCCGGAGGAATGCCATGGTTGTACTCTCCCGAAACGATGAGGAAGCCGTCGACGCTGCGGAAAATTTCGGCGAGTCGCTCCATGATCGCCGGCGCCGTGCCACGCTCGTACTCTTTATACATGCGATCGAGCAACGGCAACGGATAGTCGACCGGATCGACCATCACCCCGGTATCGCCGCGCTCCCGGAGCGCGTCGAGTAAAAAGCGCGCGACGCGAATCCCTTGCCGTTCGCTGCGCACCGAGCCGTAGATGACGGCGATGCTATTTCCCATATCGTTAACATCGCTTCGTTTCTCAGGCTTGGCGCGCCTGGTCGATCGACGGCGTATCCCAGAAAACGAGCTCCGCACCGCTCGCGCGTATCGTGCCGTCGTACGGCCCCCGCAACCGAAGCGCGTCGCCGGCTTTCAGGTGTTCCCCGGCGACCTCGGCCTCGCCGCTCGCGACGAAGAGAAAGCCGTAGCGGTCGCGTTCGAGTGCGAGCGAAAGCGGCGCGCTCTCGACGCGCGCGACGTAACACGTTGCATCTTGCCAGATGGCGATTCGCGATTCGATACTCGGCTGTCCGGTCGCGATCGGTAACCAGCGATCGAGACGATCCACGCGCGTAAAATCGACTTGGCCGTAGCGCGGCGTAAGATTTTTCGCGTGCGGCATCACCCACATCTGCACGAGATGCACCGGGCGCTCTTTCGAATGGTTGAACTCCGAGTGCGTGATGCCGGTACCGGCGGAGAGATACTGCACCCCTCCGGGTGCGACGACGCCGTGGTTCCCCATCGAATCGCGATGTTCGAGTTCGCCTTCGAGAACGTAGGTGAGAATCTCCATGTCTCGATGCGGATGGGTACGGAAACCTTGGCCTGGATCGATGACGTCGTCGTTAAAGACGCGCAACGCCCCCCAGTGAAGATTCTCCGGGTCGTAATAATCGGCAAAACTAAACGAATGATACGTCTTGAGCCAGCCGTGATCGAAGTAGGCGCGTGCATCGCTACGCTGTGTAATGATACTATCCACGTATGATAGAACCCGAGCAAATCGTCGAGCGTCGCACCGAGATCGTCTTCCCCAACGATGCGAACCATCACGGGACGCTCTTCGGCGGCAAGGCCCTGGCGATGATGGATATCGTCGCGGGCATCGCCGCGGCGCGCGCCTTCCGGCGGACCTTCGTGACCGCCTCGATGGACCGCATCGATTTCCGGGCCCCGATCAAGGTCGGTGAGTTCGCCGAGACGATCGCGCGCATCGCCAAGGTCGGCCGGACCTCGGTGACCCTGGAGGTCGAGCTCTGGGCCGAGAACCCCGCCAACGGGGAGCGCCGGCTGGCGACGGTCGGGACCTTCGTGATGGTCGCGGTGGATAAGGATGGGCACCCGACGCCGCTGAGATAGGGCCTGGGCTCACGCCCTTTTCCCTCGAGAGGCCTTCCTGCTTGGCATCGGCGGGCGCCTCTGGTATGCTCCCTCAGTCGCCGGGGCGGAGTCTCTGCACCCGAGCGAGCCTATCCTGTTGTAAGGAGCCCTTCGTGCCATTAACCAAAGAGCAAAAGGCGGAGATCGCCGGCAAATACGGTCGCGGAACCAACGATACCGGTTCTGCTGAGGTCCAGGTCGCGATTCTCACCCACTCGATCAATCAGCTGACCGAGCATCTCAAGATCCACAAGAAAGACCACCACAGCCGCCGCGGCCTCTTGTTGCAGGTCGGGCAGCGCCGTCGCTTGCTGAGCTACCTGCAGCGCAAAGATATCGAGAAGTATCGGCAGCTCATCGCCGACCTCGGATTGCGCCGCTAAGCCCGCAACCGGTCTCCAGGTCTCCATGGGGGCGGCGCGAAGTCGCTCCCATGAACTATCGAATACAACACCTTGACGTTCTCAGCGTCGCCTCGCTCGGCGCACTCGTCTACGCCGGCCTCGCGCTCGTTCTCGCGATCGTCGTTTCGTTTTTTTCTTCGCTCATTTTCGCGGGGATGGGGCACATGGGGATGCTCTATGCATCTCGCTACATGATGGTGGGGCCGCTGATGATCGTAATCTTTCCGGTCTTTTACGGCGTCTTCGCGTTTATCGCGCTCGCCATCATCGCGGCGCTCTACAATCTCTTCGCCGGATGGACCGGCGGAGTTCTTATCAGGCTCCAACAAGTCCCTACGAATCCGCCGAACGCTTAGCCTTTTCCGAACTCGCGACAACCGATAAAACCGCTCGGCAGCGCCGCATTAAAATATCCGTCGGCAACAAATCGCTCTCCGACTCGTACGAAGTGCAGGCCTCGATCGTATCGAATGCATGCGGGGTTCCATCTCCGCGCGCGCAGCTCGCCATCGCGACGAAGGCGTAGGTGCCAAACCGTTCCCACGGCACGATCGAATGGAGCCTTCACCTCGGCGCCGACCTGAAGGTAGGTCTGCGAACCTTTCGGCATATAGCGATTGCGCGCAAACGTGAAGAACGTTTTCCCATCTACCTGAAAACGCACGGTATTACCGCTCCCAAGCAGACGTACGCGATGTGCCCCGGCACGAAGTTTTCCAAGATCTCGAAAAACGAGCTTCCCTCCCGGCTGTCGAAACGCAACGAAAGCGCTCAGCGCGTATCCGTCGCCGGCCCATCGAATGAGTCCGCCTTGTAGAAATCCCAACGGTGCTACGCCGCGGCCTGCGACCAACATCATCCAAACGCTATACCACGACCGTTGCGAAGGGACGCGTGGTAACGCCAGGGTAGCGTTGGCTTCATAACGGTGCGCGAATGGTCCTTTCGCATACAAAATGGCGATACCGTTCGGCGCCGTAGGCGCCGTAGACCCGAGCAACGTCAGGACGACCGATGCGACGAGTGCCGCACGATACCAGCCGAATCTCAACATAAGCGGAGATCCATTACCAAAGCCCGGCAGAACGAACGATAGCGATCTCCAATGCAAGAAAAACGGTTCCCGAGAATGCCATCGACCACTCGACAACGGTAGAGGTGAGCGCTCGAATGCGCGGCTCGTCTTCAGGTTTGCTCGGATCGTACATGGAGTTCCAGGTTATCGGAAATCGTTTCGTCAGCAAGAGAAAAATATCGAGCGCAATTTGCACCGCAGGTCCGAAAAACAGCACCCACTTCGGGCCATAACCGTCGGGCCGGAAACGCCAATCGAAATGCGTCGCGACGATCGGCGGAAGTCGGCCGTAGGCGAACGATGCGAGGGCGACCGACGCGACGAGTGCCGCGATCCAGGTCGCCCTTGCGATTCGGTCGGCCAACCGCGTTACGCGCGTTTGCGTGCGTGCGCGCGGAGCACCGCGGCTTCGATCGCCGCGCTGCCCATGCCGTAGTGTTCGATCAGTTCGACGGGATCGCCTGACTGGCCGAAGCGATCGTCGACGCCGATGAACTCGATCGGCGTCGGGTGCTTCGCCGCGAGAATTTCGGCGACGCGCGAACCCATGCCGCTGTGGATCTGGTGCTCCTCCACCGTCACCACCGCGCCGCAGGTTTTCGCCGCGTCGAGAATTGCGGCTTCGTCCATCGGCTTCACGGTGTGATTGTTCACGACGCGACATTCGATGCCGCGCTCGCGCGAGAGTTTGTCGGCTGCCATCAACGCGTTATAGACGAGGATGCCGCAGGCGACGATCGCGACGTCGGAGCCTTCGCGGAAGACTTGCGCTTTGCCGATTTCGAAGGGCGTCGCCTCGCTGGTGACGATCGCGGATTTCTCGCGCGCGAAACGCAGGTAGGTCGGGCCGAACGTCTGCGAGAGTGCGAGCGTCGCCTTCTTCGTTTGCACGCTGTCGCACGGCACGACGACGAACATGTGCGGAATCACCCGCATGATCGCGATATCTTCGATCGCTTGGTGGGTAGCGCCGTCGGGGCCGACCGAGACGCCGGCGTGCGCGCCCGCAATCTTCACGTTGGTCTCGTTGAGCGCCATGATCGTTCGCACTTGCTCCCACGAGCGCCCGGGATTGAACATCGCGTAGCTTGCGATCCACGGAATCTTGCCGACCGCGGCGAGCCCGCCGGCCATCGCAACGAGCATCTGCTCGGCGACGCCGATCTCGAGATATTGCTCGGGAAGCGCGTTCTTGAGCCCCTCGAAGCGCGTCGATTCGGAGAGATCGGCGCAGATGCCGATGACGTTGCGGTTCGCGCGCGCCGCTTCGAGCAACCCTTCGCCGAAGCCGTTGCGCGTCGGCAATTGCTTGAGGTTGGCGGTGTCGCGATAATCGACCAGCGACATCGCTCGCGCCGCGCGATCGAGGGTTTGCGTGTCAGACATGCGCGAGAATCCTCTCCCGCGTTGCCGCGAGTTCTGCGAGTGCGGTTTTCGCCTGTTCGGCATTGGGCGGCTTGCCGTGCCAGGTATAGTCGCCCTCCATGTAGCTCACGCCCTTACCGGGAATCGTCTTCGCGATGATGACCTGCGGCTTGCCTTTGACGGCTTGCGCGCGCTCCACCGTCGCGACGAACGCCGCGATATCGTGGCCGTCGCATTCGAAGACTTCCCAGTTAAAGGCGCGGTATTTATCGGCGAGCGGCTCGAGCGGCATGATCTCTTCGGTACTGCCGTCGATCTGAATGAAATTGCGGTCGATGATGCAGAGCAGATTATCGAGTTTGAATTTCGCCGCCGTCATCATCGCTTCCCAATGCAGGCCGCATTGGTGCTCGGCATCGGAGGTGACGACGTAGACGCGGAAATCGGCGCCGTCCATCTTCGCCGCTTGCGCCATGCCGACGCCCTGCGCGAGCCCTTCGCCGAGCGGTCCCGAGGTCGTCTCGACGCTGGGCAGCGAGACGCGTTCCGGGTGCCCTTGGAGGCGCGTTCCGAATTTTCGCAACGTCAGCAGCTCGTCGACCGGAAAGTACCCGAAATTCGCCATCGCCGAATAGCGGACCGGAGCGATGTGTCCGCAGGAGAGCAGCAGGCGGTCGCGCTGCGGCCAGTTCGGCTCCTCGGGGCGGTGGCGCATCACGTGTCCGTAGAGCGCGGTGAAAATGTCGGCCATGTCGAGCGAGCCGGCGGAGTGCCCGGAGCCGGCGGCGAGCAACGCGCGAATGATGCCTTCGCGCACGTCGGTCGCCTTGAAGTCAAGCTCCCTCAAGCGTTGGGGGGTCAGCGTCTGCATTCCCGCGTTATACCAGATGCCGGCCCTTTGGCCCTCGCGGGAAGGTCGGACCGGTGCGGCGACGAGCTTCGCGGGCGATCACGAACCGTGCGGCGAAAAAACGGGCCATGCCGATACGTGTTCGTGAGGTTCTTCGACGCTTATCGGAGGACGGCTGGGTTGTCGTGGCAACTCGCGGCAGCCATCGGCAATTTAAGCATCCGTCCAAGCCGGGCCGCGTGACAGTACCTGGGCGCGAGGGCGACGAACTCCAGGAAGGGACGTGGCGATCCATTCAACGACAGGCAGGTTGGAAGTGAAATATCCAGTGATCATCGAGCGAGGCGAACGGAACTTTTCGGCATACGCACCCGATTTGCCCGGATGCGTGGCGACTGGTGCGACGCTTGAGGAGACCCAGCGGAACATTCGTGACGCCATCGAGTTGCATATCGAGGGGATGCGAGAGGACGGGCTGCCCGTACCGGCCGCCTCCGCCGTGGTATTTGCTGAGGTAGCATAGGCCCCCGGATGGGAAACGGCCTCGCTTAGTACCCCAGCGCTGCCCCGGCCGGGTGGCGCCGGTCGCTTCCGCCTTCGAGCGTGCCGGTTGTGGGATCGACGAGGATCGCTTGCGCCGAGCCCCAGGTGGGTATCTGGTGCATTCGATAGCCTTCTTTTTCCAACGCCAGAATGACCGTCGGAGCGAACGCCCCCGGTTCGTACTGTATTTCGTCGGGGAGCCACTGCATGTGGATCCGCGGCGCGTCGACCGCCTGCATCGCATTCATTCCGAAATCGAGGGCATTGAGGATCGTCTCCAACGTGATCGTGATGATCCGCGAACCGCCGGGGCTTCCCGTTACCATGAAGAGTTTTCCGTTATGCAGCACGATCGTCGGCGACATCGATGAGAGCGGATGCTTGAACGGCTCGATCGCATTGACTTTTCCCTGCACCAACCCGTACATATTCGGCACGCCGGGCTTCGAGGTGAAATCGTCCATCTCGTCGTTGAGAAAGAAACCGGTCGTTCCGGCCATCACGCCCGACCCGAACCAATCGTTGAGCGTGTAGGTGACGCCGACGGCATTTCCCCAACGATCGACGATCGAAAAGTGCGTGGTATCGCGATGTTCGTGCCAATGCACGCCGAGCCCGGGATGCACCTCGCTCGATGGCGTCGCACGATCCGGCGAAATTTGCGCGCGCAGTTTTGCGGCGTACGATTGCGAGAGCAACTGCGCGATAGGTTCGGCGCCGAAAGCGGGATCGCCGAGGTAGGCGTTGCGGTCGGCATACGCCCGTCGCTCCGCCTCGACGAGATAATGCGTCTCTTTGATGGAGTGCCAACCCCACTGCGTGAACGGATAGGGCGCGACGATGTGCAGAATTTCGCAGATCGTTACGCCGCCCGAACTCGGCGGCGGCGAGGAGATAATTTTGTAGCCGTGATAATCGCAGGCGGTCGGCGTGCTGACGACGGTGTGGTAATCGGCGAAATCGCGCATCGAGAGAATGCCGCCGTGGGCGTTGCTCGCAGCGACGATCGCACGCGCGATCGGGCCACGGTAGAACGCCGCCGACCCACCACGCGAAATCTCTTCCAACGTGCGCGCGAGTTCGGGCTGCTTCACCACCTGTCCGGGAACCGGCAGGTGACCGTTCGGCATCCAAATCGCACGCAGGTTCGCTTGTTTTGCAAACGTATAAGCGCCGCTATAGCCTTCGGCGAGCGAACCGTGGAACGGGATGAGATCGCCGCCGGTGAACGTGAAGCCGTTTTTTGCCAGCGCGATCGCGGGCGCCATCAGCGCAGCGCGCGACATCGTGCCGAAGCGTTCGCGCGCAGTCTCCATGCCGGCGACCGTCCCCGGGACGCCGATCGAGAGCCAGCCCTTGGTGGAGCGCCCGGGCACGACGTTGCCGTGCTTGTCGAGGAACATCGAGGGCGTCGCCCGCGCCGGTGCGACCTCGCGAAAATCGATGAAGGCGCTGCGCCCGTCGTGCATACGCACCAGCATGAAGCCGCCGCCGCCGATATTGCCGCAGCACGGATCGACGACCGCAAGTGCGTAGGCGACCGCGACCGCCGCATCGACGGCGTTCCCGCCGTGTTTGAGGACGTCGAGCCCTACCTGCGAGGCGTAGCGCTGCTCGGTCACCACCATGCCGTGACGGCCGATCCCCATCGGCGGCGAGATCGCCATCTTCGGGCGCGGCCAGGGGCCAACGGCGAGAAGCGCGAGCGCCGAGAGCGCGGCGAGCAATCGGTGCGCGAGGGTTGCAGCATTTCTCATACGCCCCCGTTCGTTGCCCGATCGACAAAATCCACGCGGTTCGAGCCTACGCCTGCCTCTGTCTTAAGGTAAAGCGGCTCAGGAGGAAGCCCGGAGGGGGGGGGTAAGTCGAGCGGCTATCGCCGGAGAGACGCCTCGATAAACGGAGGTTGCTCGGGCGAAAAAACGTCTTCTTATTTTGGAGGTTAGATCTTGTTGAAGAAGATCATCGCTGGTGCGATCCTTTCGCTATCGGTGGCCGTCGGGGCGGGGGCACAGGCGCGGGCCTGTTTCATAACCGGCAGCGGTTGCCACTACGTTATGCTTTGCTCGTACCATAACAATGGCACGGGCGGCTACTATGTCGCCCATACCTACAATTACTGCCTGGATTAATCGGCTCGTCGCGCGCCATCTTGGAAGCCCGGGATGGCGTGCAATTTCACGCTTTGTTTTGTAAGGAGAATTCATGAACATTTTGTTTAGGAAAATATTCGCCGGTGCGACGCTCGCGCTTGCCGTCGCAGCCGGCGCTGCGGCACAGGCGCAGGCATGCTTTCCAGTTAACGGTGGGTGCGTATTCTACCTCGTGTGTTCGTACAATCAAAACGGAACGGGAGGATTCTACATCGCCCATACGTACAATTTTTGCGAAGATTAGCTTAGAGCGCGCTCTTCCGGCTTTCCGGCACGGCGCGCCCCCTTTCTTTTTCGGAGACCATTACCAATGACTCGCACCATACTCATCTCACCGTCCGCCGCTATAGCGGCCGTCCTACTCCTTGCCGTGTCGCCTCACACCCCGCCGGAGGCGCGAGTGCTATCTCCAAGAGCAATCACCCCCGGCGCAACTTTTCGATACGTGCGAACTGTGGTTGCGACACGGGCTCCAGTCGTTCGCGAAACTATGCAGGTAAAGATACTCACTGTTTCCTCAAGCGGCTACTCGGCTCGCATAACCTATAAGCGGCCTGGAAGTGCGCCCGACGTGAAAGAGATCGTCGCAAATAACAACGGTTGGCATTATCTCGACGGGTCGAAACGGCCTCACGATTTCCTAACGGTCGATCCCGCTCGGTTTTGCTCGCTACCGGCCGTCGTTGCAACGGGATCGCATTGGGACTGCAGCGCGAAAACCGTATGGGGGGATTGGCCCGCGGGGCCAGCGCATGTGGTCGTTATCGCCTCGACGCCGTCAAGCTTCCAACTGAGCGAAAGTGGCACCGGCGCACCGCGGTTGCAGACCGCAATTGATGATGATACGGGCCAACCGGTCGCTACGAGAACGACGACGACGTGGCATACGCTCTCGGACTTTACCAACGACATGCTCCGCTACGAGCGAACGACGGTGAGGGTTCTGATCCACGTGGGAGATCAGGCCCTGCCCGTAACGTTCACGACGACCATTCGGCCCGCACCTTGAAGCGCACGCTCCTTTCGGCGGCTGCCGCTCTCGCACTGGTAGCCCTCGCCTGGGCAGGGTGCGACGCCGCCGAGGGAGGCGCTTTCTGCGTAAGAACGCTCCTCGCTTCATCGCATACGCCGCTCGCCGACTCACGCATTTTCGTTACCGGGGCGGGGAAGGGCGAAGCCTACGTCGGCGTAACCGATCGCCGCGGCATCACCTGTTTTTGGCATCTCCCGCCGGCAATTTATTTCGTCGTTGCAAGGAAGGCTCGCTATCGTGCGACATCCATAACTCTTCAGATTGAGGCGCGAAGGAATTTATCGGTTGACATGCGTCTTTTCCCAGTTGAAAAAGTCATCGCGCACGTCGTTTCCACTGGGGCGCGAAACGCTTCATATGAAACAATCTCAAAACGATCTTCACTCTCAAAAGTAAGCTCGAGTTTACTCGCAGCGATGAATGCCGTTCCGGGCCTGCACGTCGTTGCTAGGGCCTCCGGCCTCGGTGCAATTGCGTCGATCCGCGGACAGGATCCCTCGCTCACTTCCTACACGATCAACGGGGTCAGCGTGGGAAGCTCTGCAGCCTCAACAATCGATAGCGATTTGCTTGACCAGGCTCAAGTGGATGCTGCGAGCGACATGGTCGCCTATTCGTTTCTCTCCCCATCCCTACGGCCGCTTTACCACGCCTCCGCACAGCAGGGGGCCTTTGGTCTATCGGTCGTCAAGGGATCGTTCCAGGATACCTCCGGGGTCCTTGGTATTGCCTATTCCCATGCAACGCGCACGGCGCTCAGCGCGCTCAACGGCCAAACCTACCTCGATCAGAGTGGCGCGACGTACCGTCACCTAGGAGCGGTCGCAATCACCGGAAATTACGCCGACATTTCATTTCCGCTCGGCTCCTGGGAGGCCTCGTTATCCGACGCGGTATCCACGAGCCGTAAGCTTCCGTTACCAAACATTCGAGCAGGGCCAGTGCCTGCGGGGTTCGGCCCCGGTGAGGTGCTCACATCGCAGGCGAACAACCCGCTTCTATCGATCAATGGGCTCTGGAACGATTATGCGATCTCGGCCAGCTTCGCTTCGTGGGATCAAAACGAAGTCGACGACTATGCAACGCGGATCGTCAACCGCACGCCTTCTCCCTTTTTCTCGAGCGACACTACTCAAGGTTCCGACCTTTACTTCGGGGTGAGCACCGCGACCGAAGCAACGCACACGACCGTTAGTTATGACATCAGCCGGTCCTCGTACCGATTTTCGGCGCTCGGTCTTCCCTTAAGTACAACCAGCATTCCACGGTCGACGATTACCCTTTCGCAAAATGGCCGATTGGGGCGGGTTCTCCTGGATCATCTAGGCCTGAGCGCCGAAATCGGCGGCGGGCATACGTCGCCCTCGATGAACCTCGCAATTCGGTGGCCGAACAAATCTGGAGTTCAGGCGTACGTCACGGCTAATGCAGGCCGACGTTTCGTCGATGCAACGGCACTTGGGGGCGCGATCGGCATGAGCGATCCAGCCACCGCAACATTCGACTGCGCAGACCGCCTCATTTCGACTACAAGCGTTGGTGTTAACACCGCTTCTCCCTCGGCGTACGGGTTCTCCGCTGGCTATGGACGACAGCTCCGCAGCGCTTGGCTCAATCTTTCGGGCTACGACGAACGCATCTACGGAACGATCGTATCGAATGCGCCGGTCGCCGCTTCGGCGATGTCGGCCGGAGCGCTCCCACTATCCGCCCTCGGGCAGCTGCAAGCTGCGTTCTCGACCATCGGAGGCTGCGCCGGAGCAGCACCCGGGCCATCGAACATTTTCTTCAGCCAAAACGTTGGAAACGTCAATGCGGAGTATCGTGGCCTAGCACTGCAAGCGCAATTGGCATTATCGCGTAACGTCGAGCTCGATGTCCTCTACGGCCTCACACAGGCGCGATTGCTGGCGGTTCCATCGCTATTACAATCGCCGCTATCGCCATACGTTCGTTACGCACAACTTCCAAACGTCGCACCGAGCGCACTGAACATTACCGCCGACTGGCATCCGAGCCATTACGTTGAAGCCCTGCTGAATGTCGGGTCCTCATCACGCAATAATCAAAACAATCTGCCTGCGTACACGCAAATCAGCGCCGGTGTGCTCGTTCAACTCTCGCATCAAGCGAGCTTGAGCATTATCGGTTCGAACCTCACCAATCAGTTCGTCGGCTATTTTGTGAGCCCCGAATACGCGGTGCCGTTGCCGACCTATGGCGGCGAAGGGTTCCCGACGCTCGCGGACCCACTACCTCATAGCGCGCTCTACGTCCAGCTCAATTTGCGCGTCGCGAGCCGTCGGCACGATCGCTTCTAACGGCGACGTGGACGAAGGACCGCCGTCGGAGAATCTTATTTCGCCATATTTGGAGGAGGCTTCGCGTAACCTCCAGATCCCCGCGCAGCCTGCGAAAACGTGCAATCGCGAGCCTCGACACAACGAACCGCGTCTTTCTTGAATTCCTCGCTAAAGGTCTATCCCGAGCTGGAGGGGCCCCGCCGGGAAACGGGCAGCATGTTTTTGCCTATCGGACATCCAGCTCTCGAGGGGGGCACTTCAAGCGCTCACAACGATCACGAACGCGCGCAAAAAAGTTGGGCCGAATCTCGCGACGCGAAGAGCTAGCGGCTATCACATCGTTCCTGTCATTTCGCGTAGCATGGTAATACGCGAAGTCCACGGGGAATTTTTCGTTGAAGGGCTGCGACGGACGACACCGGAGTGCCCGGAATGAGATGAACGCGGAAATATTCGCGATCCTTGCGCCTCATTTTCCTGGTGGCCTGTACGACCTCTTCACGATGCGGCCCATTATCGTCGACCAAGTAAACCCAACCAGCCGTCACTCCTCCGGCATTCACGAGTCGCGAAATAGAGCGAATATAACGCCCAAGGTTTTGATTCGCGGCCACGACCGGCGATCCGGTTTCCATCGAGCCGGCGCATTGCACCCATTCAGGCATTTTATGAAAAAGAGGCGCGGGAATAATCATGACTGGCCAAATATTTGTCATGCGATCCGTACTACCCCCTATTCGGGTTGGCGCCCGCAGGTTCTTCCTGACCGCGCGCTTCACGAGGAGTCGCACCGTTTGTGCGCTCGCACAATCAACAACGATGCAATCGACATAACAGATAGGGCAACGCGCACGCCGTTCGCGTCGTGACGACTACGCTCGGGTGCGCGCTTCCTAGATAATCCTGGGCTCTTTCGACGAACCCTTACTTACATGAACCAATCGCCATTCGTGCCTTCCCGGTCATAACGGTTCTCCATGACGCTGGAAGAGCGGATTCTTTCTTACCTATCGATGCGAGGTAGCGGTGCATAGCCTCTAAAATCTGCACCGTCGTGGGCGATGAAATTCGCAACGCGATACCACCCCGGATCCGGTCGTCCATCCTGAATGTAGAAACGGATGATCGACCAGTTTTCGTCGTTATTTCATATTTGAGAGCCAGCTGGAAATACCATCGCCCATTTGCAAGTTGAAACAACCATCCAAGAACATTTGCATCGCCGGAGTTCGTCACCACCTCGGTTGTTTTGATTTCGTTGGTGACCTGATCCCCTGAACCACCAATCCATCCGCCTACTTTCCGCGGAGCGTAGCATAGGGTTTTCGCATCTCCTCTCCCGGACAAAAACAACACGGAGATTACCAGTAGGGCCGCAGATACGCGGCCCACCCTGGACGGTTGCCGTTCCAATCGATCGCGTAGCATTTTGATGCATCCATTTTGATGGTGTTTGTCGCTGAAGCCATCACATTATATGGAGGCGGGAGCACTTTCGACGCAATTTGCATTAGCGCATCGAAAGTGAATATACTCCTGCCATCCATAGGTTTTATAGTCGTAAGCGATTTCAAAATTTCCGGAAGCCTGGTGGTCTTTCTAGGCCAACTCGGGCGCCACGAATGAAGGAGAACCCGCGAAAAGCCCTCGGGTTCTCTCGACGCGACCGGAGGTTATTTGGGCGGCGTGCTGCGCGGATTGCTCTGCGTGCAGACACCATTTGCGCCGCAGTGGTAGGGAATGGCGGAATTTTGCCTTATCTGAGCGAGTGCCGTAGCAGTCGCCATACCCATTTGCGGCGCAACATATAGAAGATCGCCGATAGCATATATTCCATGGTCGTGGTTAAGCGTCTCCCATCCATGCAAAGTTTTTTCTGCAAGGAGGTCGCCTCCGACAGCACCCTCTCCTACGCGATGAATTTGATCCCAATAGACCACAGCGTATTGATGAACGATGGTGACGTTCGTAATAGTGAACATATTCCCAACGGCCGCTGGCTGCCGAGGGTACAAGGCGTCGATGAGACTGGCAAAGGACGCGAGGTCAGTGGCGGTTGGCGGTGTCGGCGTGGGTATCGCAGTGGGTACAAGCGCCGCTGTTGCGACAAACCTTGCATTCCGCATGACGGGCGCTGCATCAACTCGTTTAGGCCCAAGCGTGAAGTTCGCAAACATGAGGAACGTGGTTACGCCGCAAATGATATTTTGTACGAATCTGTAGTTTTTCATTTATGATATTCCTAAATCACGGGTTGTGAGCGAAAAAAACGGGCGTTCCCGGTTGATACTTGTTGTCTTGCGCATCGATTACTTGTTCTTCCTCTGGTGTTCCTGACCAGATGAACTGTCCTTCAAGGCTTCCGTTCGAGATCATCTCGGTGTTCGTCAGCATAATGCCGGCATGCCACCCGACGCCATGCGCAGACTCAAGAATCACGATGTCCCCGGCTTGAGGAGTTGACTCTCGCGTATAGCCGTTATCGGGAAGGAGGTTCATAAACGTTCCTACGTTGGTGACGATTTGACCGTCAAACGAAATCTGAGCTAGCCCCGCAATTTTAAGAACTTGTTGCACGGCGGCAACGCATTCGTTGCCGGTGGATGCACCATACAGGCCTCGCGTGTCATGCGGAGGATGTGAGAATGCGTATGCGGCGTTGGCAATTTGCTTTAGGTAGACCTTACTGGAAATTTGCGGATGCGGGCAAGTGGAGCCAGGGATCGCTGAACACGGTATTCCGCCGGTTCCGCCCCCACCGCCGGTGGGAGGAACGGGGATATAGATGTAACCGCCACCGTTATCGTAGTCGCACGTAATGGTGATTATGAGGCCGCCATTGTCGGGAAGTTGGACCTGGGCCTGGCCAGCAGCGTAGGTACCAGCCGGGCAGTACGCGTTTGGATTGGAAACGAAATCGGGCCTGGCCTTGGTGATCGAGCCAGGAGTCGGCGTCGCGAATGCAACGCTGGCGTAGGGCACGGATGGGTCGGTACCGGGACCGCTGTCGGCGCAGCCCGCGAGTGCTACGGAAGCGATCGCCGCGACAAAAAAGGCACGACGTAGGTTTGAAAAAGTCAAAAAGCCTCCATGTTAGGAAAATAGTAAGCGACCGCGTCTCTACACATCGAGCGACCGGGAGTGACGGACGCGCCGAGCCTCTCCTTCCGTGGGGGGGGGGGGGGGGGGCCCTTTACATTAAGGACACATTTCTTGCGTACCATTCGACCGCTCACTCCTGAGGCAGCAGATGTCGGCGACCTGGAAGCAATCGAATCGCTTGAAGAGCCGCTCCGCGCGGGTCCCATAGGGGTATCTCGGCCCGCCACCGAAGCACGAGCGGTTCAATAGAAGAATAAACAAAACACCCTTATGTAAGGAGTCCCCGTGCCCGAAAGCATCTCACTCGAGATCGGCGGGCGCACGATGGTCATCGAAACCGGCGAACTTGCCAAGCAGGCAAACGGTTCGGCCCTGGTTCGTTATGGCGACCAAAACGTCGTGCTCTGCGCCGTCACCGCCTCCGCCAAACCCCGCGAAGGCATCGACTTTTTCCCCCTGACCTGCGACTTCGAAGAGAAGATGTACGCGGCAGGCAAAATCCCCGGCGGATACATCAAGCGCGAAGGGCGCCCGCCCGAGCACGCCGTGCTCAGCTCGCGCCAGATCGATCGCCCGATCCGCCCGCTCTTTCCCGACGGCTTCCGCAACGACGTACAGATCGTTGCGACGGTGCTCTCGGTCGATCCCGAACTCGACGCCGACGTCATCGGCGTCTGTGCCGCCGGCGCGGCGCTCGCGTTCTCCGATATTCCGTTCGATAAAACCGTTGCCGCCGTGCGCGTCGGCCGCGACGAGAACGGCGAATATCTCTGCAATCCGACGTTGCCGCAGTACGTTACCGGCGGCATGGATATCGTTATCGCCGGCACCGCCGACGCCGTGATGATGGTCGAAGGCGGCGGCGACGAAATCTCGGAAGACGATTTCCTCGGTGCGGTTGAATTCGCTCACAAAGAGATCAAGAAAATCGTCAAGGCGATCGATTCGCTCGCGAAAAAAGTCGGCAAGAAGAAACGCGCCTTCCCGGTGCAGACGCCGAATGCCGACCTCGAAAAGTGGATGCGCAAAGCGTTCGCCAAAGATGTCGCCAAAGCGATGCGCGTCATCGAAAAGGGCGAGCGCGAAGCCGCATTCGCGACGCTGAGCGTCGAGAGCGCGATCGAACGTTGCACCAAGAAAGACGAAGCGGTTAAAGCGCTGCTCGAAACGCCTGCCGGTGCAAAAGAGTTCGGCAAGATCATCAAAATGATGGAAGAAGACGAACTGCGCACCATGGTGGTCGACGAAAAGATTCGCCCCGACGGCCGTAAGCCCGACGAAATTCGTCCGATCTGGTCGAAGGTCCATTACGTGCCCCGCGTTCATGGTTCGGGCGTCTTCACGCGCGGCCAAACGCAGGTCTTCACCGCGGCGACGCTCGGATCGACGAGCGACGCGCAGCGGCTCGACGGCATCGTCGCGCTCGAAGACAAGCGCTACATGCACTTCTACAACTTCCCCCCGTTCTCGGTCGGCGAAACCCGCCCGATGCGCGGCCCCGGCCGTCGCGAGATCGGCCACGGAGCGCTCGCGGAGCGCGCGTTGCTTCCGGTTCTTCCGCCGAAGGAAGAGTTTCCGTACACGATGCGTTTGATGAGCGAAGTGCTCGAATCGAACGGCTCCTCGTCGATGGCTTCGGTCTGCGGATCGACGCTCGCGCTGATGGATGCCGGCGTGCCGATCAAAGCGCACGTCGCGGGCGTCGCGATGGGGCTCATCCTCAAGGGTAAGGATTACGCGGTTCTCACCGATATCCAAGGCCTCGAAGATGCGCTCGGCGAGATGGACTTCAAAGTTGCGGGCACCAAAAAAGGCATCACCGCAATCCAGATGGACATCAAGGTGCAGGGCATCACCATCGCCATCATGCGCGAAGCGATGAAGGCCGCGAAGAAATCGCGCCACTTCATCATCGACAAACTCATCGAGACCATCCCGGCACCGCGCACCGAACTCTCTTCGTACGCACCGCGAATGATTACGGTGAAGATCGATCCGGCGCGCATTAAAGACGTCATCGGACCGGGAGGCAAGGTGATCAACAAAATCATCGCCGATACCGGCGTCGAGAAGATCGACATTCAGGACGACGGCAACGTCTTCATCACCTCGCTCGACGGCGAATCCGGTGAGAAGGCGCGCGAGATCGTCGAATCGATCGTCAAGGTGGCGAAGGTCGGCGAAGTCTACACCGGCACCGTCACGCGCATCATTCCCATCGGTGCGTTCGTGCAGATTCTCCCTGGTAAAGAGGGGCTGGTGCACATCAGCAAACTCGATACCAAACGCGTCGAAGCGGTCGAGGACGTCGTGAACGTCGGCGACCAAATCGAGGTGAAGATCGTCGAGATCGACGCGCAAGGGCGCATCAATCTCTCGCGTAAAGCGCTGCTTCCCGGCGGCGAAGATGGCGGCGACGATCGTGGACACCGCGGTGGTGGCGGCGGGCCGCGCGGCGGCGGCGGCTTCCGCGAGCGTTCGCAGCATAGCGGTCCCCCGCGTTCGCACGACGCACCGCGCTCCAGCGAAGCACCGCCTCGCGCGAGCGAGGCACCGAGTGCCGACGAAGGCGGGTTGCCGCAGCGCCCGCGCCGTCGACGCCCGGGCCGCGAGTAACGCCGAGTAACACAACGCTTCGGCGTCGCCCAAAACGAGCGCCGTAGAGGAAAATGGGAGGACTCCTGGCAAGGAGCCCTCCCATGCGTGTAAATTGGCCCGCGATCTTGGTCGCAACGGTGATCTTCTTCCTCTTCGGAGGCCTCTGGTACAACGTGCTCAGCCCGGCCTGGCGCAACGCCATGGGCGTCGCGGCGGGGCAGAGTTCGACGAGCGTCTATGCCTATATCGTCGCGGTAGTGATGTCGTTCTTCCTCGCCTATGCCGTCGCGCGCGTGCTCTCGTGGCGCGGGGATTATAGCGCCGGACGCGGCGCCTTTATCGGGCTCTCGCTCGGGCTCTTGATCTTCGGCTCGATGACCTGGATGACGTACGCGTTCGAAATGCGCGGTGCGGAACTCGGGTGGATCAACGTCGGCTTCGTCGCCATCGGGATGGCCCTGCAAGGCGCGATTCTCGGCGCTTGGAAACCGAAGTCGTAAGCGAAGCGACGCGCGGCGCGGTCGTCGTTACCGGTGCATCGAGCGGCATCGGGCACGCGCTTGCGCTCCGCCTCGCAGCGGAAGGCTATCTTGTGTTTGCGGGCGTTCGCAAAGAGAGCGACCGCGAACGGCTCGTCGACGAGCACCCAAACCTCCGGCCCATTTCGCTCGACGTCACGATTGCCGCCGATCGCGCGCGCGCCGCACAGAGCGTCGCGCAGTGCGCACAGCCGCTGCGAGCGGTAGTGAACAACGCCGGCATCGCCGTCGGTGGACCGCTGGAATATTTGCCGATCGCGCGGCTGGTCGAACAATTCGAAATCAACACCTTCGCGCCGATCGCGCTCACGCAGTCGCTGCTCCCACAACTGCGTGCGAGCCGTGGCCGCGCATTCTTTATCGGCTCGATCGCCGGGCGCATGGGCGTTCCCTTGGTCGGCCCCTACGGAGCCTCGAAGGCCGCGCTCGCCATTCTCGTCGACGCGTTACGCCAGGAGTTGCACCCGCACGGCATCGCCGTCTCGCTCTTCGAATTCGCCGCCGTCAAAACGCCGATCTGGGCGAAGGGGCGCGCCGGCGCCGAGCACGCGATCGAGCAACTTCCCGCCGAAGCTCTCGCACAGTATGGGAAAGAGATCCAAGCGATGCTCGCGCAGACCAAAGCCGAGGAACGACATGGTTTGCATCCAACGGTCATCGCCGACGCCGTCATCGCCGCGCTGCACGCGCCGCGCCCCCGCGAGCGCTACGTCATCGGCCGCCAGGCGCGGATGCAATCGATCGTCGCGCTCCTGCCGGCGCGACTGCGCGACCGGTTGATCGCCGCCGCGTTGAAACACTGAACGCTTCCTAGACTGCTTCGGCGATCGCGATGGGCTTGTGCACGCAGGTCGGTTCGGCGGCGAAGGCATCGCCGGTCATCGTATAGGCGCGCGAGCGCGAACCACCGCAGAGTTCGCGGAATTCGCAGACGCCGCATTTGCCGTCGAAGGTTTCGGGGCGGCGCAGACGCTGCATCACCGGGTGGTTTCGGTAGACATCGAGGAGGTCGGCATCGCGCACGTTCCCGCAGACGTAGGGCAGAAATCCGCTCGGCGAGATCTCGCCGATATGCGAGATAAAGACGAAGCCTTTCCCATCGCCGACGGCGGGCACGCGCTGCCACGGCGGCTCGATCGTCGTGGGACGTTCGCGCGGAGGCATCGAGGCGATGCGCTGCGACCGATAGCGGCGATAGTGCGGCGCTTCGGTGGTTTTAATGCCGAATGGCAGCCGCGATTCGAGACGGTAGAGCTTGCGAAAAACCTCTTCGGTCTCGGCGGCATCGAGCACTTCGGAGCGTTCGGCGCGCCCCGTCGGAACGAGGAAGAAGACGCTCCACAGTGCGATATCGAGCTCGGCGAGCATCTCGGCGATACGGTCGACATCGAGATGGTTGAAGCGCGCGATCGTCGTGTTGATCTGCACGGAGATCCCGTGCTCGCGCGCCGAGCGGTAGCCGGCGAGCGTGCGTTCGAACGAACCTTTGACGCCGCGGAATGCATCGTGCACCTCCGCATCGGCGGCATCGAGGCTCAAGCTGATGCGCTCGCAGCCGGCGCGGGCGAGTTCGAGCAACGAGCTATCGCGCAGGCGCCCGGTCGCACTCGGCGAGACGGCGATGCGCAGGCCGCGTTCGGTGGCGTGTTCGATGATTTTATAGATGTCGTCACGCATGAGGGGATCGCCGCCGGTGAAAACGACGATCGGGTTTCCACAGCGCGCGATGGAATCGACGAGCGCGAACGCCTCGGTGGTGCTCAACTCTTCGGGATTGCGGTGCGGGATCGCCTCGGCTCGGCAATGGCGGCAGGCGAGCGCGCAGGCGCGCGTCATCTCCCAAATGATCACACGAGGGGCATCATCGTAGAGGTGTGCGGCCGCTGCTTCCATGCTATCGATGGTACTGCCGTTTCATGCAACCGATGAGAAGAAGTTGTGAAGAGCATACCCCAAAGCCTCGCTTGGTTTGCCGCGCATGATTCAAGACGGGAGCGCCTAACCAGCAGGCACGTACTTCGTCGCCTCGGAGGTAGATGGGTGTCAAACCAACGGGTTGCTTTGGTTACGGGTGGCGCGCGCGGCATCGGGGCCGCCATCACCCGCAGATTGGCGCGCAACGGCATTACGGTCGCTGCGGGGTTTAGCAAAGGGCGTGAAACCGCCGAGCGCTTGCAAAGCGAACTGCTATCGGATGGAGCGAGCGTTATCGTCGTGCAAGGGCGCGTCGACGATCCCGCCGATTGCTCGCGCGTCGTCGAGGAAGTGCTTGCGAAGTACGGCCACGTCGACTACCTCATCAACAATGCGGGCATCACCGTCGATAAGACGATGCGCAAGATGACGCACGAAGATTGGCAGGCCGTTCTCAACGTCAATTTGTACGGAGCGTTCTGCATGACGAAGGCCGTGCTCGAACATATGATCGAGCGCGGCTTCGGACGCATCGTGAATATCAGTTCGGTGATCGGGGAGACCGGAAACGTCGGCCAAGCGAACTATGCCGCATCGAAGGCCGGGCTCTTCGGTTTCAGCAAGAGCCTCGCACTCGAGATGTCGCAGCGCGGCATCACGGTGAATTGCGTCGCCCCGGGATTTATCGAGACCGAGATGGTCGCCGCGATTCCCGAAGCTGCGCTCGCAAAGGTGATCGAAAAAATTCCGCAGCGCCGGCTCGGCCAACCCGATGAAGTCGCTCGCGTCGTCGAATTTCTCCTCGATGACGAATCGAGCTACATTACCGGCGCGGTCTACAGCGTCAACGGCGGTTTAGATATGTGAAGCCGCACCGGGCGTCGGGCTCGGTGCGGGGGTAGCTGCAGCCGCACTCGGAAACGAGAAGTGGTGGAGCGTCATATCGATCGCGCCGCCGCCGTGCATGAAGAAAAAATGCCCGGTACCCTCGACGTGAATGCTTTTTACGAGCCAATACGGGCCAACATGCCCGAAGGCGAAGCGCCCGAATCCACCGCCGCCCATAAAGAAGCCGCGCTTGCCGCCACCGAGAACGACCGCGCGGACGAGGTGCGTCGTCGTATCGACATACATGTCGGTGACCGGATGCTTCGTTTCGTTTCCGTCGCGCGCAGTAAACTGCAGGTGGTACGATGGGTGCCCGGAGATGGAAACGATACCGTCGTTCGCAATGCGGTAGGAGCGGCTGTAAAAGGCACGGACCGTTACGATCGCTTTCATCATGTCGAAGGGGCTGCTCGGACTGGCGGGAGCGGAAGCAGGGGCAGTGGTCGCCTCCAAATGAACGAAGGCATGCATCACGGGAGCGATGGGAAACGGCATACAGTTGATTAAGGGTTTTCCGTCGCGCGTCGCCCGTCCAAGCCCTGTTGCGCTTTCGAAACGAACGACCATCGGCGGATGCGCGATCGCTTTTCCATTCCCCATACTCATGCTAACGGAACTGAGTTGAAACGTGTATGGCGGCTTTGCAGCACATTGAATGTAAATCTGCATTCCGCGATCGACGGTGGTGACTTCGTAGTCGATCCTCGCCGGAAGCGTTTGCGAGCGCATCGCGTTCAATGCTTCCGAATACACCGCTTGTCCCGATGGAAGCGTTGCGGCCCCAAGCGGAGCGGTCGCGGTCGCAATTGCGATTGAGAAGAGCGTCACCGATATGATCCGATAGAAACTTGTCATAATAAAGTCCTTGTTCGTTACAGTGATGAATGGGGTACGTTTTCTCGGTCGTCGCCGATCTCCTCGAAGCCGAGGACGAAGCGCAGCCGTAGGCCGCCCAGGAGCACGCTGAGATTGATACCGAAGATCTGCATGTCTATGCCTCCACCCGGCGCCATTGCAATATCGCAACCACAAGGTACATGAATGCGAGTAGCGAGAGACCGATGATGGCCGGCTGCTCCGCAATTCCGAGAGTTACGCCGAATGCGATGGTCTTTGAGGTAATCGAAAAATGTTGCATGAACCACAGTGGATCGAGCCTGACCAGCGGAACGAGGATCGCGTGAACGACATCCACTAAGGGGATCGACGTCCCGGTCGTACCGGCGAACGCAGCGGGAAGGATAAAGGCCAGGGGCCACGCGCAGCCGACCACGAGGCCACGCCCGCGTCGAATACTCGCCGTTGCCGCAAGCAACATCGCATACCACGCAATTGGAGCGAGGAGCGCGTAAAGCACCGGCGCGAATGTGTCGCCGGAGAACGTTAGGCGCGGGTCGAGGTAGACGGCAAGCGCAGCGACGGCGAATATCGCGGTGATTATTTCGGCCATAACGATCGTGACGATATCGCTTGCAATGATGCGTAGGGCTAGATTTTCTCGTGGTCGCGGCCGCACGAAGCTCATCTCTAGATGGCCGTCGTTCTCAGAGGAGAACGCACCCGAAAGGACCGTGGCCAAGACGAGGCCCACGACGAGCGAAACGTACCAGAAAAATCCGAAGTCGGTAGGCGCGTCGACACGAAGAGTGCTCGTAGTAAACCCATTCTTGACCATACGGGCGTGCGAAAAAAACGGCCCCGAGCTCAGCCCGGTATCGTGCTGTTTCGCTTTCGCAGGATATGTGTGCCGAAGAATGGTGCCAAAATATCCACGGTCGATAACCACCGCGCGCTGCCGCAGTCTCTTGTTCTCGATGATCGTTTCCTTCGCTCCGTCGGGAAGCACCGCGTGTGTGGTTACCGATCCCTTCAATCGGGAGAGATCCGTGAAAGACGGACCCACCTCCATCGATGGTCCCAACGAGAGGCGCACGATCGCGCTGATGGCGAGCAGAACGCCCAAAGCGATGCTCGTAGCCCAGAGCGCCTTGCGCCCACGGAGCGCTGCAACGTAATCCACGGTTAGACTCCCTCCACGATCGATGCAGTCGCCGTCTTTGGCGATACGGCATCTAAGAAAATATCCTCGAGGCTCAGATCGACGACGCGTAACCCTTGCGCTCCCAACGCGCTCATTTGTTCGGCGACGCCCTCCGGCTGCTCGGTCACGTAGGCACGCAGGATGCGGCCGTTGCGCTCGAGCCGTGCGATGCGCGCGTCGCTCTCGAGGCCGTTGACGGAGAAATCGTCGCTCGGCAGTATGCCCTCGACGATTTTTCGCCCCGCCTTGAGATCGTCGACGACCCCTTCGAGAACGATGCGCCCACGCTGCATCACGGCGATCCGTTCCGCGGCGCGCTCGACCTGCCCGATTTGATGCGACGAAAAAACGACGGTCGTCCCCTGGGCTGCTTTGTTAATAATGAGATTGAGAACGGTGCGCTGGTTGACCGGGTCGAGGCCGCTGGTCGGTTCGTCGAGCAACAGCAGATCGATACGCCGCGCGAACGCGAGTGCGACGGCGGTCGCGGTTCGCATGCCCTTCGAGAGCGCGCGCACTTTCTTCCGTTCGTCGCCGACGCCGAGTTGGGCGAGCAATTCGCGCGCGCGAGCGGGATCGAACCCGACAAAATTGCTCTGCATGTACGCTATATGCTCGTGCACGCTCATCCAATCGTAGAGCACGCTCCGTTCGGGAACGTAGGCGATCCGTTCGAAGGCGCCCGGTTCGAGCGGCGCACCAGCGAAGAGCACGCGGCCGGCACTCGCACGGATTAAGCCGAGCACGCACTTAAACGTCGTGCTTTTCCCGGCGCCGTTCGGCCCGAGCAAGCCGAAGACGCAGCCTTTGGGGATCTCGAGGTCGATGCCGTCGACCGCGGCGACGTTGCCGTACGTCTTGCGTAATCCGGCGATTGAAAGAGCGTTCATGATTCCTCCGGGAACCAGCGATCGAGAGAAGTTTCGAAGAGTTCGGTAACGGCGGTACGCTCGAGCCCGAGCGATTTTGCCGCTCGCACCGCGCCGTCGATCTCGCTGCGAGCGACATCGCGCCCGGCAGCGATGCTCGCCGAATCGGCGCTGCCGTTCGCCCGCACGAAGGAGCCGCGCCCCGAGGCGGTCTCGATCACGGCGTCGTGTTCGAGATCGCGGTAGGCGCGCGCCACGGTGTTGGGGTTGACGGTGAGATCGAGGGCGAGTTGCTTAACGGTCGGCAGTTGCTCGCCGGGCGCGAGGAGGCCGAGCGCCACCGATCGTTTGACCTGCTCGATGATTTGCAGGTAGATCGGGATGCCGCTACGGGGATCGACGGTAAAAATGACCGGCATCGCGTCCTTTCCAGCGCCTGAGCGCTCGTGCTGTTATACTAGTTCACTAGTACAATAGCACGAAGGTGGCCGGGCGTCAAGAGCGATCCGGAGCCTCCTCGAGCTCGTCGACCGCGATGACCCGAAGTTCGGGGAAGGCGCGACGATAGAACGCCGCGTCCCGGGTAACGAGCGATCCGACGGCGCGCGCGTGCGCCCCGATGACGAAGTCCGCGAGAATCCTTCGCGGGGAGTCGCCACCTGCGGCGCGCCGGCGACGAGCGTAGGCCGCGTACGCATGCCCCGCCTCACGCCAGATTTCGGCCGTCAGCTGGAGATCCACGGCGATGCGCGCCGTACGGAGGGCATCATCGAGATCGTTCGCAGCATGCTGCGGACGCGCGTGGAGTTCGGCGTAGACGATGCCGCAAATCACGATCCCAGCGCGTTCGCCCGCACGTTCGATCGCGCGCATGGCGCGCTCCGCGCTATCCGGGCTCCCTTCCTCAATATCGATGATGACGTTGGTATCGAGCGCGATCATTCCTCGATATCGCCGCGCATCTCGCGCACTTCCGCGTCGACCGCTTCCGGCGACTTTCCGCCCCCCCGTCTGCTTCGCCCGACGAGCGGCGCGAGGCGCTCTCTCACCGAGGGCGGGAGCAGCACGATCGAGCCATCGTCTCCCAGTTCGAAGCGAATGCTATCGCCCGGCCCCACATTGAGCAGAGCGCTAACCCCCTTCGGTAGCGTCATTTGATTCTTACTCGTCAACCTTGCTTTGAATCCCTTACTTTTCATCCTTACTTCATCCTAAGCAAGCGCGCCGAACGTGTCAAGCTCGGGTTTGGCGCAAAGGAGGCCACTGCATCGCTAGGTAAGCCTAGCGCATGAGCAATTCGACGGTCCCCGCTGCCGCCGCCAGTGCGGCACTCACTTCACTTGTCGGCCGGGTCGGCATCGTCACCGGGGGCGCACGCGGCCTCGGCGCCGCGATGACTAAGCTGCTCGCCGACGACGGAGCGACCGTGGCGATCCTCGGCCTCCCCGCCGACGAGCCGCGCGCGCAAGAATTGCGCGGCACGCTCAACGGCAGCGCGGAACGCGTCGTCTTTTACGAAAGCAACGTCGGCGAATACGATCGTTGCGTCGCGGCGGTCAACGACGTCATCGCCAAACACGGGCGCATCGATTTCCTCATCAACAACGCCGGCATCACCGCCGATAAGACGTTGCGAAAACTCAGCATCGAGGATTGGCATAAGGTCCTGCAGATCAATCTCTCGGGGCCTTTTTACATGACGAAGGCGGTGATCGAACAGATGATCGCGCAAGGCTACGGCCGCATCGTCAACATTAGTTCGGTAATCGGACTCACCGGAAATATCGGGCAGGCGAATTACGCGTCGGCGAAGGCCGGTTTGCTCGGCCTCACCAAGACCGTCGCGCTGGAAATGGCCGGGCGCGGCATAACCTGCAACGCCATCGCGCCGGGTTTTATCAAAACCGAGATGGTCGCGGCGATGCCCGAAGCGGCCATCGCCGCCGCAACCGCGCAGACGCCGATCGGCCGCATGGGCGACCCTTCGGAGATCGCGCGTACGGTCCGTTTTCTCATCGATGAAAAGAGCGCCTTCATTACCGGCGCAACCTTCAATATCAACGGGGGGATGTTCATGTGATCGGCTCGATTCCGGTTGAAGAGTTTCAGTACGCGCTCGACATGAGCGGGCTCGATCCCGCTTCGCTCGGCGACGCGCTGCGCGCGGTGATCGCCGATGCGATGAGCGACCCGATGCGCATGACCACCTGGATGACGACGCTGGCGCTCACGCAGCAGAGCATCGGCATGAACATGTTGCGCCGCATGAGCGGCGAGAGCGTCGATGCGGTTGCCACGCCGAACGACGGCGACAAGCGCTTCTCCGATCCGGCATGGCGCGATAACCCGATGCTCGCGGGAACGCTCGAAGAGTATCTCTCGCAAGCGCGCGCGTCGATGCAGCTGGTCGAAGGTTCGCGGCTTCCCGAAATGACCAAACGCAAAGCCCGCTTTGCGATGCAGATGTTGATAGACATGTACGCACCGAGCAACGTGCCATGGATGAACCCGAGCGTCATCAAAGAGGCGATGGAGACCGGCGGGCAATCGCTACAGCAAGGCCTCGCCAATTATATGGACGACCTGCAGAATAACAAAGGCATGCCGCGCCAGGTCGATACCAGCAAATTCAAACTCGGCGTGAACCTCGCCGCCACCCCCGGCCGCATCGTCTATCGCAACGAACTCATGGAGTTGATCGCCTACGAACCGCAGAGCGCGAAGGTTCACAAGACGCCGTTGCTCTGCAGCCCTCCGTGGATTAACAAATACTACGTCATGGATCTCGCGCCCGGGCGTTCGTTCGTGGAATGGGCGGTGCGCCACGGCCACCAGACCTTCATGATCTCCTATCGCAATCCCGACGAGAGCCTCGCCAACGTGACGATGGACGATTATCTCAAACTCGGGCCGCTCGCCGCGCTCGATGCGATCGAAGCGATCACCGGCGAGAAGCAGACGAATATCGCGGCCCTCTGCTTGGGCGGTACGCTCTCCTACATTCTCCTCGCCTATCTCGCCGCGCACGGGCAGGCCGATCGCGTGAAGAGTTTGAGCACGACGAACACGCTCATCGATTTCAGCGAGCCGGGCGATCTCGGCGTCTTCACCGACGAAGCGACGATCTCGCGCCTCGAGAAAAAGATGAACGAACGCGGATATCTCGAGTCGACCGAGATGGCCGGCACCTTCGACTGGATGCGCGCGAACGATCTCATTTGGAGCTACGTCGTGAACAACTGGTACATGGGCAAACAGCCGCCGGCGTTCGACATCCTTGCATGGAACGGCGACAGCACGCGCATGCCCGCAGCGATGCATTCGCAGTATCTCCGCTCGTGCTACCTTCGCAACGCGATCGTTCAACCGGGAGCGTTTACGATTCTCGGCACCCCGATCGATCTCGGCACGATTCGCACGCCGCTCTACGTCTTGGGTGCGGAGAACGACCACATCGCGCCGTGGCGCTCGAGTTTCAAAGCGCTCGCACTCGTCGGCAGCACCGATAAAAAATATACGCTGACCAACGCCGGACATATCGCCGGCATCGTCAACCCGCCCGGCGGCAAGAAGAGCTGGCACTGGACGAAAGCGCACGTCGATAGCGCGGAGACGGCCGACGGTTGGCTCGCAACCACCACCAAAGAAGAAGGCAGCTGGTGGGAGGATTGGGCGCGTTGGATCGAACCGCGCGGCGGCGAGATGGTGCGCCCGTACGATCTTCCCAGCGGCGAACCGGCCCCGGGCCCCTACGTGCAAAACCAGGTCGCGGAGCCGATCGATCTTCCGGCGCGCAAAGCGCAATCGGCGCCCGCACCCGCAGCAGCGACGACGCCGAAGGCTGCAACGCACGGTAACGGCAGCGCGAACGGAGACCGGAGACCCGCACCCAAGAGCGCGCCGAAGAACGCCGAGAAGAAAGCGAAGGGACGGCGATGAATTCGAAGGACGGCAACGCGTGGAAGGGGCTCGGCGAATTCATTCGCAGCCAACGCGAACTCGCGAATCTTTCCTTGCGCCAACTCGCCGACGTCGCGAAAGTTTCGAACCCCTATCTCAGCCAGATCGAGCGCGGGCTCTACAAACCCTCCGCCGAGGTCCTCAAGAGTATCGCGAACGCGCTGCAGTTATCGGCCGAGACGATGTACGCGCAGGCGGGGCTTCTCGATGACGACAGCAAGCCGACCACGAGCCAGAGCCTCGAACAGGCGATCCGGCTCGACCCCGCACTGACGACCGATCAGAAAGAGACGCTGATCCGCATCTATCGCGGATTTACGAACCGGGGCTAACGGGAGCGCGTTTGCAATCGACGCAACTGGACGGCGTTCGGCGGGGAGCATCGCATCGTCACAACACGACCGTTAAGGTGATGGTCTCTCCGTTTCGCAATACCAAAACCGGAATCTTGGCTCCGGTTTGCGTGATGGAAAGCACCGTTTCGATATCCTGAACCGTGCGTACCGCATTCCCCCCAAACGACGTGATGACGTCGTTTTGTTTTAGCCCTGCGAGATCACCTTGCCCACCGGGGGCGATCGTTGCGATAGTGACACCACCGTCGGTGTTTTTAAGAATGAGGCCTAATCTCTTAATCGTGACTGACGATGCCGTGGGAACTTCTCCGTACCGCCATGTCGTGCCGTCGACAAAATGCACGTCTTGGGCTCGACAAGTTACTTTCGGATGTGAAAATAGCGGGGAGTATACAGCGGCCCCGGTTTGTTTTCGAAATTTATGAATTATTTCAACGCCTGGTGAAAACGTCCCGGCGTCCCGAATGATAACGCTGTGCTGTCCGGCCTTCACCAGAAATGCAATGAGGTTTGCCGTTTTATGGCTTTCGTTCGTATATTCAATTCGCACCCCATCCGCTACGCCGACGAGCAAATTTCCTCGGTAGTAGAACTGACAGTCGTTTACCATGATCGGGCTTTGTCCGTCGGCGGCAGAATTTCCAAATACCGGGCCAGCCGCAGTCGCCGATGCCGTGCATAGCAGCGACAGTATCGCTATTCCTAAAATATAACGAGCGAACATACAGACGGTCGGCCCTCCCTGCGGCTATACCTCGGGTGATGCCTACGGCCACCCCGATGTCATCGCCGATTTTGCACTTTCGTGCAGCCGCTACCTCGTCAGAGCGCCGAAAACATGTCGCAATCGCCACGGCAGAGCGAGCCGCACGCAACCGCTCTTCGCAGGCGTTTGCTTGGTTTACTTAGCGGTTGGGCCGCGGGAAACAAGCAACCGTTCGTATGGTATTGTCGCCAGGTGCGGCCGGCCTCCAAGTCGCATTCTAGCGTCGTGTCCGACGATCGAAGGGGGTCGTATCGTCGTTGGTTGGAGCGTAGCTCGACCACAACGATCTTCGTCTATAGTGCGCTCATCATCGCGTTCTTTCCGGCGTTCCATTTCGTGTTGGGTGCGACGCCTGGCGTGCCTCCGGATTCGCTCGCACTTCGAATCGCCGCTGCCGCGATCGCCGCGGCCGTATCGATCGCGCTGCTCGTCGCCCCACGACTACGACGCTATTCGCCGAATCTGCAGCTCCTCAACGTCCTCCCAACGATCGTTGCTTCGCCGATTCTCGTCGTAAACAGCGGGAACGATCCCGCCTATATTGCGGGAAGTCTCATCCTAGCGATCGGCGTGCAGCAGGCATTCTACCGCACGCGCGATTTCGTTATTGTCTTAGCGACGACGCTCGGCGTCGAAATGATCTATTCCGCGATGCGGGGCGTGTTTTTTACACCCGCCAATCTCAACGCGCTCGCACTCACGGGAAGCGGTTTCTTCGTTGCGATGTCGGCCGGAATCTTGCGCCTGCGCGTCCAGCGCAACGAGCGCGAGCTTCGGTCGATCGTTCGCGACCGCACCCGTGAGCTCTCCGAGGCCAACGCAAAGCTTGAAGAGATGAGCGTTACCGACCCGTTGACGGGGCTACGCAACCGGAGATTTCTCGCGCAGCATCTCGAACTTGAAGTTGCCGCTGCACTGCGACGCAGCGGCGACGTACCCGATGCCGATCTTCTATTTTTCCTCATCGACCTCGACCATTTCAAAGCCGTGAACGATACCTATGGCCATAATGCGGGCGACTTGGTGCTCATGCAAATGCGCGATCGTCTCCGCGAAGTCTTTCGCGAGTCCGATTTTCTGGTGCGCTGGGGCGGCGAGGAGTTTTTGGTGGTGACGCGCAGTAGCCGCCGCCACGATGCATGCGATATCGCCGAACGAGCCCGAGCGGCGGTCGCGCGACGTCCGTTCGCGCTCGAACGAGGGCAACGCGTCAACGCTACCTGCTCGATCGGTTTCGCCGCCTTTCCGTTCGTCCCGTACTCTCCGCTCTCGCTGAGCTGGATGCAGGTCGTCGCGCTCGCAGACCGAGCGCTCTATCTCGCCAAAGAGCATGGCCGGAATACCTGGGTCGGCGCTTCGGCCGGCCGCGTCGAGCCCGACGCGCTCGCGGAGCGCCTGGCGATCCTGGGCATCGACGCCTTCCGCGACGGCACCCTCGACGTGCTCCTGCCGAGGTAAGGCGCTCGCCGCGGGGGCACCGCCGCCTGCCCCTGCTCGCTGCTCGCCCTCGATACGGCTGCTTCGCGGCCTACTCGGGCTGACAGGGGGCCACCCTCGGGCTGACAGGGGGCCACCCTCGGGCTGACACATGTTGTCACGCCGAGTAGGGCGCGATAGCGCCCGTATCGAGGCGCCGTCGCACGCCCTGCTCGCTGCTCGCCCTCGATACGCGCTTCGCGCTACTCGGGCTGACAGGGGGCCACCCTCGGGCTGACACTAGAGCGACAAAAGGCTTGACGCGCACCGCATGCGCTTGGTATACTTAGCGCACGTAGCAGCAGACCCCTCAAGGAGCAGATATGAGCAACGATTTCACCCAGACCCTCAATAAGATGCAAGGCGAAGCCCTCGACCTCGTCAAGAAGGCCCAGGACGCCAACGTCGAGAGCCTCCGCCAAGTGCGCGAGATGATCGGCCAGATCCCGACCACGATGCAGATTCCCAGCGTCGAGAGCCTTCCCTCGGTCACCAAGAGCATCGAGCTCGGCTTCGAGTTCGCCGGCAAGTTCCTCGAGCTCCGCAAGGCCTACGCCCTGCAGCTCGCCGAGATCTTCACCGCCGCGCAGAAGGAAGCCACCGAGGCCACCGTGCGCGTTGCGAAAGCGGCGACCGCCAGCGTCAACTAAGCTCCCGGCAACCGCCGAAAGCACTCGAAGGCTCGCGTCACACGCGGGCCTTCGCTGTTTTGTGCGGAAATAATCGGGCATGCCCTTTGATTCGTTATCGGCCTTCGTCGACGCATTACGAAAGGCCGGGGAACTCCATACGGTCGACGCCCCCGTCGAACGCGCCTTCGAGATTCCCGAGATTACCGACCGCGTGGTGAAGGCCGGCGGCCCGGCGTTGCTCTTTCGCAACGTCGTCGGCTCGCGTTTTCCCGTCCTGACCAACCAGTTCGGCACGCACCGCCGCGCGGCGCTCGCCTTCGATGCGACCTCGCTCGATGAAGTCGGCGAGCGCGTTCGCAAACTTCTCGATATCGCGCCGCCGGGCGCGGGAATCGGCGAGCAGCTCGGAGCGCTCCTCTCGCTCGCCCCGTTGCGCAACGCGATACCGAAGACCGTGCGCAGCGGAAGCGTTCAGGACGTCACGATCGAGCAGCCCGATCTGCACGCGCTTCCCGTTCTCACCACGTGGCCGCTCGACGGCGGCCCCTTCATCACGCTGCCGTTGGTGATCACGAAAGATCCGCGCACCAACCGCCCCAACGTCGGCATGTACCGGATGCAAGTCTATAACGAATGCGAGACCGGCATGCACTGGCAACGCCACAAGCAAGGGCGCGCGCACGCCGATGCCTGGGGCGATCGCATTCCCGTCGCGGTGGCGATCGGCGCAGACCCCGTCCTCACCTACGCCGCAACCGCTCCGCTGCCCCCAGTGCTCGACGAATTCGCCTTCGCCGGTTTGCTGCGCGGAAAACCCATCGAACTCGTGCAAGCGAAAACCGTCGATCTGAAGGTTCCCGCGCACGCCGAGTTCGTGTTGGAGGGCTACGTCGATAACACCGATCTTCGAACCGAGGGGCCGTTCGGCGATCATACCGGCGTGTACAGTCTCGCCGATCGGTATCCCACGTTTCACGTGCAGTGCATCACCCATCGCAAGAATCCGATCTACGCCGCGACGCTCGTCGGGAAGCCGCCGATGGAAGACGCGTGGCTCGGCAAGGCGACCGAGCGGATTTTCTTACCGCTCTTGCAGATGGTGCTCCCCGAAGTCGTCGACATGAATCTCCCCGTCGAAGGCGGCTTCCACAATCTCGCCATCGTTTCGATTCGCAAGCAATATCCCGGACACGCGAAAAAAGTGATGAACGCGCTCTGGGGATTGGGGCACATGATGATGCTCACGCGCATGCTCGTCGTCGTCGATGCCGACATCGACGTCCAAGACGTTCGCAGCGTCGCGTGGTTCGTACTGAACAATCTCGCACCCGACCGCGATATCGTCCACATGCCCGGCCCCGTCGACGATCTCGATCACGGTTCGTATAACGTCGCCTACGGCGTGAAAATCGGGGTCGACGCAACGCGCAAGAGCGCAAGCGAAGGCTACACGCGCGAATGGCCGCCCGACATCGCGAGTTCGGCATCGGTCCGCAAGCGCGTTGCGGAGCGTTGGCGCGAATACGGGCTCGACCGCATCGAAAAGAATCTCCGCCCGGACGCGTGGAGCGGACAGGGTCTCGACGCGCTCGCACGACTGTTGCACTCCGAGCGCGGACCGGAGGCTTCCTAATGCGCGCGGCCTCCCTTTTCTTGCGCGAAATTCGCATCGAACATACGCTCTTCGCGCTCCCGTTCGCGTACGTCGGAGCGGTCTTTGCCGCGCGCGGAATCCCGAACCTCGTCGCGGTCCTATGGATAACGCTCGCGGTACTCGGTGCGCGAACCGCGGCGATGGCGGCGAATCGTTATTTCGACCGCGATATCGATGCGCGCACGCCGCGAACTGCGCGCCGCGCTCTGGCGACCGGCGAACTCGATCCGCGCGTGATGCTCGTCGCGATCCTCGCCGGCCTGATTCTTTTGCTCGTCGCCGCATGGCAACTCAACCCGCTCTGCGTCAAACTTCTGCCGGTCGCCGCGGCAGGGCTCTTACTCTATCCGCTCTGCAAACGCTTTACCTGGATGGTCCACATCGTGCTCGGCGCCATCGATGGGCTCGCGCCGCTCGGCGCGTATATCGGCATCGCGGGGCGCGTCGACGGAACCGGAATCGCCCTCTTCGTTGCGGTCACGCTCTGGGTCGCGGGCTTCGATATCCTCTACGCACTGATGGATCTTCCGACCGATCGCGAGAACGGCGTCAATTCTATGCCGGTTCGCTTCGGCGAGAAAAGCGCGCGACCGACGGCGATAGCGATGCACCTCGGGATGTTCGCCACGCTCGCGATCGCCGGTCGCATCGGCGGGCTCGCCGGCATGTGGTACGACGCGGGGCTCCTCGCCACGCTCGCGCTCGTCGCATACGAACTACGCCTCGTGCGCGCGAGCGATAATATCTTCGTGCTGAACGAGCGCGTTTTCACTGCGAATATGATTTTCTCGGTCGTCTTTCTCGCGACCGTCGCTCTCGGCTTCGGTCTGCGCGCGTAAACGATGCGACGACGACGATTTATCGCAAGCGCCGCCGGTGCGGTCGCACTCGCCGGAACTCGCGCGAGCGCGCAACTGCAGCCGGGAGGCTTCGCGCGCCAATATACGATCGGCGTCAGCGTTCCGCTCACCGGAGCTCTCGCCACGATCGGAAACGAGATAGCCGCCGGCGTCCAAGCCGCATGCGATGAAGCGAACCGCTTCGGACCGCCGACGCAATTCTTCGCCGTCCGTCGCTTTGACGATGGAAACGAGGGCGCGCTCGCCATCGGCAACGCGCAACTTGCAGCGAGCGATCCCAGCATAATCGGAGTCGTCGGCGATCTCAGCCTCGACGTTACGCTCCAGGCGGCGCCGCAATACGCAAATCTCTCGCTCCCGCTCATCGTACCGACGATCACCGCCGACGCATTGACCAAGCGCGGATATCGCAATATCTTTCGCCTACCCGCGCGCGATGAAGTGCAGGGCTCGTTGATGGCGCAGATGTTGTTGCGCGTACACGCGCCCCCGCGCACCTTGGTCATCGCCCCACGCAAAGGGTATGGAAGCGCGGTCGCGCGCGGATTCATCGACCAAGCCGGCGCCGACCACCACCCTACGGCGAGCGCGACGTTAGAGAACGGACGCCTCACGCTCGATCCGCGTACCGCGAACGCATTTGGCGAAGGACCGCAACTCACCGTCCTCTGCGGTACGGCCGCCGAACTCGGGCCGGTCGCCACGGCGATGCGCGCGCAAAACTACGCCGGAGCGTTCGCCTGCGCGGAGGGTTTCTACAGCATGCAAACGCTGAAGGACGATGCGAAGGCGCTCGGAGCGGCACTCGTTTTTACGACGATGCCTCCGATCGACCGCGCGCCCTCGGTCGCGCAGCAACTCGGCGACCTCCGGCGAAGCGTTCCTGAGGTCACGGCGTTCGTCGCGTTCGCCTATGCCGCCGCGCAGATTTTCATTCAAGGGGTGCAACGCACGCCGACCTTTTCGCGCCCGGCGCTGCTCTCGCTCTTGACCTACAACGGCTCGTTCCAAACCCTCGTCGGGCCGTTCACCTTTAGCTATACCGGCGACCCCACGTTACCGAACCTCTATGCCTACCGCATCGAGAAGGGCGCGTTCCACTACGACCGCGCCGCTTTCCTGAACGGTTTTATCCTGTAGCCGCCCGCCCGGTCCGCGCCCCCCGCCAACCGGATAAAACCAGGGGTTTTCCCGGATGGGGCGCTCCGCCCGGCTCTGGCATGATCGTGGCATGGAAACGCCGCGCTACGCTTGGATCACCGACAACTACCTCAACGTGCTCGCCCTCAACGAGGCGCTCGCCGCCCAGCACCGCCCGAATCGCCCACCTTCGAAGCTCGCCGAACTCTGGGGCGAAAGCGAGACCTGCGACCTGATCTCGGGGGCGCATCGCTGCGCGCTCGACGGGAAGCAGATTCGGCTGGAGGTCGAGGCGCTCGGGCAGACTCTGCTCTTCGAACTCGAGCCGCTGCGCTCGCCGGCCGGCGATATCGTCGGAACGAGCGGGCGCGCCCGCATGGTCGAGCCGATCGCATCGCCGGCGGCGCACCCCGAGGATCCGCTCGTCGAGGAGATCGCGCAGTTAGGAAGCTGGCGCTACGAGTTCTCGGCGCGCTCGATGCATCCGTCGCTCGGGCTGCTGAATTTGCTCGGGCTTCCGCCGACCGGCGATCTCGGCGATATTCGCGCCTTCGACCATCCCGACGATCGAGAGTACGTTCGCACTGCGATCGAAGCATCGGGCGATACCTATGAGGTGGAGCACCGCATCGTTCGCCACGATGGCGAACAGCGCCACGTTCGCGAGCGCGCCACGACGATCCGCGACGCACATGGATTTTCGATCGCGCGCGTCGGCACGATGCTCGATATCACCGCGATCAAAATGCGCGAGTCGTGGTTGCGCGAGCTCGCCAATGTCGATACGCTCACCGGTTTGGGGAATCGCCGACTACTCGAAGAGCGCCTCGGTGCGGCGATCATGCGCTCGGAGCGCTTCGGGAATGCGTGCGCGATTCTCTTCATCGACATCGACGACTTCAAAGGCGTCAACGATACCTACGGCCACGCCGTCGGCGATGCGTATCTCGTTGAATTTGGGCTCCGGCTCGCTCGGAACGTTCGGGCGTCCGATACGGTCACTCGGCTCGCCGGCGACGAGTTCGTCATCGTCCTCGAGGATTTGGCAGACGACCGTGCCGCCGCCGAGGCCGCGGAGAAAATCGCCGCGGTACTGCACGAGCCGCTCGCAGTCGGATCCCTCAAGATTGAGGTCCGCGCCAGCATCGGAATCGCGGTCTCACCGCGCGACGGCGAGAGCGTTAAAGAACTGCTCGAACGCGCCGATCTCGCGATGTACGAAGCGAAGCGTCGCGGCGGTACCGGCATCGGCATCGGAGGCGAGCGTCCGCTCGCGCAGAAAGCAGCGTCATGGTCGCCACGCTTGATCGAGGGAAAAATCTCCTCTTCGAAGGACCGGCCTCGGTTCGGCACCCAACCGAACGTATCGCATTCTTCCTGACGCTGCTCTGGGCGTTCCCGGTCGCCGCAATCGTCGGCATCTTCATCCACTTTTCCATCGGGCTCGCCCAGGTTGCGCTCTTCGTCGTCGGCGCGATGGTCTTCATCACGTTCGCGCGCGGACGGTTGATCGGTTCGAGCGTCCTGATTCACGAAGCGCAAAATCCGGAGATCTTCGCGATCGTCAAACGCCAGTGCGCCGCGTTGGGGATTCCCCTGCCCTTGGTTTTCGTACGGCAAGATCCATTAGTGCCGGCAGCGGCGATCGGGTTCGGTGAGCCGTATTCGCTCGTGCTCTCGAGCGACTATCTCGAAGATCTGCGCGAGGACGAGCTCTCGTTCGTCATCGGGCGCCAACTCGGCCACATCGCCGCGGGGCATGTACGCTATCAATCGTTGCTCAGCGTGAACGGCAACGAAAACGCACTGGTATCGTTGATCTTCGGGCCGTGGCTACGACGCTGCGAATTAACCTGCGATAAAGTCGGGCTAATTTGTTGCGGCTCGCTCGACGCCGCATCGCGAGCGATCGCCATTCTCGCTCTCCGCGGATTCGGGCGCCAAGTGGACTTGCGGAGTTTTGCAACGCAACAAGCTTCCATTGGCGACGATACGGTGCTGAAATGGGGCGAGTGGCTCGGTTCGGAACCGTATGCCACGCGCCGAATCGCCGACTTAACGGCGTATGCCGCGAGCGCGCAGTACCAGCACCACGAAGAGTGGTTTCTTCGCACCGAGGCGGTCGCTCCGATCCCCTTGCCGCTCCCCGGCAGCCGTCGGCTCGACGGCGGCGATCTCGCCGGACGCGGGCGGCGCGTGCTCGCCGCGGCGATCGACGTGGTGGTGCTGCTTGCGGTGAGTTCGTATTTTTTTACGCCGCAGAGTGCGCCGACGCCGCCGAAGATCCCCCGCAGCATCGTCGTGAACGGCCTTCCAAATGGCGCGAAGGTTCAGCTCGGTCCTCTCACCGTCAAAATTCCCGCCGAAAAAGCGGCGCCCGCATCCTCGCCCTCACCGAGCCCCGCACCGACCGCGAGCCCGACGCCGTTATCGAACCAACGCATTGCCGCCGCCGCCATGCGCGCGTTCTCGTTCGGCTTTGTCTCGTTTCTCTATTTCACGCTTCTCATCGCCGTCGTCGGGCAGAGCTTCGGCATGATGATCGCCGGGCTACGCGTCTCCACGCTCGATCTGCGTCGGCCGAGTTTTCTCCAGGCGCTCGGCCGAGGAGCGCTCATCGGCGCGTTCCACTGGGTCATCGCCCTGCTCTCGCCTTTTTCCAGCTGTTGGTTCCACGATTGGTTAACGAAAACGCGCGTCGTAGCGGGGGAGCGGCTCATCGCCCGGGCGGCAAACGGCTAGTTTTTCACTCCGCAGCCGTTGTGCAAACGCGTGAGGTAATTAAAGAGCCCGACGGTCGCGACGACTTCTTCGAAGCCCTCGTCGCCGCAGAGCGCGGCGAGCGTGGCGCGGAGGTTCTCCGGAAGCGCGCGCGGTTCGCGCGTTAGGGCAACGGCGACGGCGAGCGCAGCACGTTCGAGATCCGAATAATTCGGACTCGTCGCGTACGTTGAAAGATCGTGGAGGCTCGCTTCCTCGACGCCGAGACGCTTTGCCAAAGCGCCGTGCACGTCCATTCAATACTCGCAGGCATTGAGCCATGCGACCATCACGCCGACGAGCTCTTTGGTGCGGCGATCGATGCTACCGCTCTCGAGCAACGCGGCGACGTGAGCGTCGAGCGTCGCCCGCGCTTTCGGGTGGCCGCGAAGCGGCGTATCGCTCACGACGAGACGCGCGGAGCGGAGCGATAGATCGGGAAGTCGCGGAGACTATCGAAGCGCGGGTCCATCTCGAAAGCGAGATGCGTCGCCGTGCCCGCATGCGCGAGCACCGCCAATGCGCTGCCGCGCTTTCCGAGCGCCGCAAAAGCAAACGCAAGGTCGTCGCGGCCGACGTCGCGTACGTCGGCGCGCGCGAGTGCGAGTTCGTGCCGTGCCAGCGCGCGTTTTCCTTCGCGCGCGTAGAGATCGGCGAGGAGCGCCGCACCTTCGTTCCGGCAACTCGCGCAATGTTTCGAAAACGATTCGAAGGTCAGGGCGGCGAGATGATTTTTCCCGAGTGCTTCCTGCGCGAGCCCGACGGTCGTCAGCGTATCGAACCGATGCGGGTCGAGATCGAACGCTTGATGTGCGTAAGCAATCGCTTGATGGAAATGCCGATCGAAATAGGCCGCCTGCGCGAGCCACGCCGTCGTCGCGGTCGAGAGCGGATCGAGCCGCGCCGCAACGCGTAAATCGCGATAGCCGGCGGCGGCATCGCCATCGTTGAGCCGGAGGATGCCGAGCCATTCGCGAGCGGGAGCATCTTTGGGCGTGAGGCGTACGGCTTTCTCCAACAAGCGATTCGCAGCCTGAAAATTACGACGATCCAGCGCGATGGCGCCGAGCGCGGCGTAGGCTTCGCCGGCACGCGGATCGAGCGCGATCGCTCTCTTCGCGTAGCGGTTCGCCGCCGCGTAATCGCGGGCGGGGATGCCGTAGCCGTAATCGCCCATCATCGCCTCGGCGGAGGCGAGTGCCTCGTAGCCACGAGGATCGTGGGGCGCGAGGGTGACGACGCGATGGAAATAGGAGAGGCTGCGCAGCAGGCTCGTCTGGCTCCGCTCGTTCCAGTAATATCGACCGAGCGCGTAGAGCCGCTGTGCGCTCGGCGGCAAGACGCGGGTATGCGCATCGCCTTGGAGCGCGACCACGCTGAGGCCGAATCCCCCGAGAACGAGCGCGGCGGCGAAGGCCACGGCGGAGGGCAGCCAGCGGCGGCGAGCGACGGGCAGGGCCGCAACGACGGGGAGCCCCGCGGCGACGGGCACCGCCGATACCCCAGCCGCGGCCTCCGGGAGCCGCGGGGCGATCGGGGCAACGAAGCGGTATCCCCGGCGGGGGAGCGTCTCGATCACGTCGCCTTCCCAATGGGTGCGCATCGTCTTGCGAAGGACGTAGATATTCTGCGAGAGGCTCGCTTCCTCGATAAAGCCCTCCGGCCAGATCCGCTCGAGCAGTTCGCGTTTGGCGAGAATCTCGCCGGGGCGCTCCGCGAGCGCGAGCAGCGTCTCTACCACCTTGGGGCCCAGGGCGAGCTGCGTGCCGTCCGCGCTGAGGACCAGCCGCTCCACGTCCAGCTCGAACGGGCCGAAAATGAGTCGTTCCACGAAAGTTACCTCACCTATAGTACGCTTGCTTCCACCTCAACGTTTCGCTACCCCCGCCCTTTTTGGGGGAGCCCCCGTGGGGAGGCCGCGGGCGAGGGCTTGCCGCGGGCGGCGCTCCCGGCTGCGCCGCAGGCCGCAGACGTACGTCGCGTTATACTGCACGAAATTTCCCGTATTTGCGCGCGACTGTCACACGTTATTCATCACTCATTCATCTGCAATAATTATTCTTTCGAGGTGAAACAAATATCGTAGAGCGTGCGTATGAGGGGATGTACGTTAGCGCTGCGATTCGTGCAGAGCGAAACGAAATTGAAAGGGATGTTTATGAAAGCGACTTCGGAATCTACCGCAACGGTAGTCGAAGCAAAAGAGCCGGTAATCTCGATGACGCGCGTTATTGCAACGACGCAGTTCGGAACGGGATTCAGCGGTTGGGGCCCGCGCGTTTCGGGTTTCTCGTCCGTATTAAAACGACTCAACTAACGACGGAACGTCGATAAAGTTTCCTCGCCGGCGGCTTGCCGACGACGAGGGAAAATGGGTGCGAGCGACCTCCACCGCGCGCACCCAAACCCTCCTTCAGGAGAGTGCAGCAGGTCATAGGGGAACGATCGAATGGTCGTTCCCCTATGATTTTCCGAGGGCGAGAGAAACTTCGGAAGCGAGCCCCGAGTAGGAAGCCTCGATTGGAGGGTTGCTATGCTCGTCGTCACTACGCCCACGGCCGTCGGTTTTCGCGTCCGCGAGATGAAGGGCCAGGTTTTCGGACTCGTCGTTCGCAGCCGAGGGCTCGGAGGAAATATCATGGCCGGGCTTCGCTCGCTCGGCGGCGGTGAGATTACCGAATATACCGAGATGCTCGAAGAGGCCCGCCGCCACGCGCTCGACCGCATGGTGCAGAACGCCCAACGGATGGGTGCGAACGCGATACTCGCGATGCGCTTCGATACCTCGGAAGTCGGGCAGATGATGAGCGAAGTCGTCGCCTACGGTACGGCCTGCGTCGTCGAGCCGGAGGCGTAAGCGATGCTCAGACGCTTTCTTCTTCTCGCAGCATCGGTCTTCGTTTTATCGGGCGCGACGCTGTTCTTCGGCGGGTACTTTCTGTGGCCGCTCGCGAGCCAGTGGTTCGTCGTCGGCGCGATCGTGCTGGTCGCCGTTCTGTTCGAACGGTCTCGCTATCGTCCCCTCGTCGATCGCGCTGCGCCGGGCTGGGAATCGACCGAGGAGCGCTTCGTCGATCCCACGAGCGGAAAACTCATCGAAGTGCGCTTCAATCCTCAGAGCGGCGAACGCGAGTACGTCGAGATTCAAAAGCCCTAACTCGCAGGCGGCAAGAGCAGCGGGCACCGGACGAACCGCCGATCGTTACTCCTCGCCGTCGAAATAATCGACCTCGTTCGCCCGGAATACGAACCGGAATTTGCTTCCGGATATGCTCATCTTCCCAGAGTCGGGGAACCTGCAAACGTCGAGCGCCGGATTATCGGCGACAATCAAATATTTGAGATCTTCACCACCTGTATTCGTGATTTGATGCGCGTCGCCGGGCGGGTGAAGAATCGCATCGCCCGCACGAACTTCGTGGCGAATACCATCGGCGCGGATCGTACCGCTCCCACTAAGAATGTAAAACAACTCCCATTGCGAGAGATGTTCGTGATAAGGACACGACGTCTCGCCGGGCCCGAGCGTTTCAATCGAGAGATCGAATGGGTGTCCGCCCGCTCCGACGGGCGCATCGGGTACGGCACCCAAGGCGATGGAGAGCTGTTTGAATTTTGATCTGAATTTGCCTTTCGGCGATGCCCATACGTCCCAAGGCAAATCGTCTACATTAATTTTTTTCATCGATCGCAGCGTTCGTTTTTGGAGCTCCGCGCGCCTCGGCCACGGAGGCTCCGGGATCCGGATCGTTCGCTCGATCGACCTTCGCGATAATCGACGACAGGGCACGGAGGTCGCGCACCGTCGAGAAAAGACGTTCGGCGCCCGCTTCGACGAGCTCCCGTTCGCTTCCATATCCCCAGAGCACGCCGTAGGGCGTGACGCCGTTTTCTCGAGCTGCGGAGATATCGTGCGAACGGTCGCCGACCATAGCGGTGGCGACTCTGCCGAGGCCCTCTCGCTCCACGAGCCACGCTAGGAGCTCCGATTTCTTCGCTCGCGTTCCATCGAGTTCGCTGCCATAAATGCCGGCAAAATATCGGTCGATCCCAAACGCGTTCGCAATTCGATCTGCGTAGATTTTCGGTTTCGAGGTACAGATGAATAGCGGCGCTTCGGCGCTCAACTCGGCAAGTACCGCCGATATTTCCGGATAGGGTACCGCTTCGAACAATCCAATCTCACCGTAGCGCTCTCGAAAGTAGCGAACGGCGGTCGTCGCCAGCGCGACGTCGGGGCCGAGAAGCCGTTGAAACGCATCCTGAATCGGCGGCCCGATAAATGCTTCGAACGTCATGTCGTCCGCTCCGGCGACTCCAAGTCGCTCGAGGGCAAACGCCACGCTTCGCGATATTCCCAAATACGGATCGATCAACGTGCCGTCGAGGTCGAAGCAAATTGCACGCTCGGCACGGCTGCCTATCGAAGTGAGGGGGTGCACGATTTTGTCTGTTTCGGTCGCCGAGGTCGAGGTATCCCGCGCGCCGTTCAGAGACGATAGTTCCAAAGCACCTTCTCCGCACGCGCGGCCTTGCGTAGGAGTTCGTCCGCAGTTGCAATTGAAAACCCGGATTGCAGCGCGAGGGCAAGGTACGCAGCGTCATAGCCGGTAAGGCCATACTCGCGGGCGCTCGATACGATAACGTGCGGATTGGGAAGTTCCACCGTCAAGGGAAGCTCCATAATATCGGTGATCGCCGCCGACGCATCACTTGCGGAGATGCGCTTTCGCCGCTCGGCCTGCAGCAAACCGTTGACGACTTCGGTTTGAAAGTTTCCCGGAACGAAACCGCCGCGTTCGCTGACGTACGTACGCGCCGCAACCGCTTCCTCGCCGATCTCATCGGCGAGGACCCAGCGCAGCGCCATGCTCGCGTCGACGACGATCATGACCGGCCCTCGTCGATGAGCGACCGGATATCGAGATCCTTGAGTTTCCCGTCCGCCGCAAGTCTCGACCGCAGCGCCTCCAAGCGTTGAGCTGCCCTCTTGCCGCGTTCGGCGATCGCGCTTTTCACCGGTCCGATCTCCGCAACCGGGCGGCCATTTTTCGTAATGATCGTCGTTTCGCCGTTGAGCGAATCGGCGATCAGTGCCGAGAATCGCGTCTTACCCTCAAATACTCCAACGGTTTTCATATAACTAGTCTACCAGCTGGTTTGTTTTCGGACAAGGACGCGAAGCGCACCCGTATTGAAAAAGCGCCTCGCTCGAAGAGAGCGCGACGCCACGATGCCGCTTGGTGCCCAGGAAGGGACTCGAACCCCCACGGTGTTGCCACCACTGATACCTGAAACCAGCGCGTCTACCAATTCCGCCACCTGGGCACGGCTCGCCTTGATTCGCGCCTCGGCAGCGCCGCCCTCCGTGCGAGCCCGGGCCGGCGGGCGCGCAGCCTTCGCGGCTCTTTCCGTGTCCCTAGCCGCAGAGCTCTATGATTCGAAAACTCGCGCCGATTCTCGGCATCACGTTTATCGATATTCTCGGATTCAGCATGCTGCTTCCGATGCTCCCCTATTTCGTCACCCACTTCGGGGCGGCACCCGTCGTCGCCGGCTTGCTCTTCACGACGTTCTCGCTCTGCCAACTCATCGCCGCGCCGCTCTGGGGCAATGCCTCCGATCGGATCGGGCGCAAGCACGTGCTCATCGTGAGCCAAATCGGTGCGACGATCGGCTGGACGATGTTGGCGTTCGCGCCGAATCTTTCGATCGTCTTCGTCGCGCGCGTCATCGAAGGGCTCTCGGGCGGAAATATCAGCATCACGCAAGCCTACGTCGCAGATCTCGTCGCCCCCAACGAACGCGCGCGCGCATTCGGCTATATCGGCGCTACGTTCGCGGGAGCGATGATCTTCGGCCCCGTCGGCGGCGGCCTGTTATTCGCACGCTTCGGTTTTCCCGCGCCATTCCTCGCCGCTGCGGGCCTGCAATTCATCACGTTGATGGCGACGTATTTCATGCTTCCCGAATCGAGGCCGAAGCCCGACGATCGCGAAGCGCACGTCGGTTTTCGCGACGTCTTCGCCACGCTGCGCAACCCGCATCTCGCACGCATCCTGCGCCAAAAACTCGCGCTCTCGCTCGCACTCTATGGATACTACAGCGTCATCGCGCTCTATCTGCAGGGGCAACTCGGCTTCACGCTCTTTCAAACCGACATCGCCTTTGCGGTCTACGCCGCCTTCACCGTTCTCGTAAATGCGGTGTTGATCGGTCGCGCGTCGGAGCGATTCGGAGACCGGCGCATGTCGAGCATCGGGCTCGCCCTCCTCGTCGCCGCCCTCGCGCTCTTGCCGTTCGTTCACAATCTCGTCATGCTCGCGCTCGCCTACGCGAGCCTCACCATCGGCGTCGGCTTCGCCAATACCGGCATTACCGCACTCATCAGCGCGCTCGCCTCGGAGCGCGAACAGGGGACGGTCTTAGGCGTCAGCTCCTCGCTCGATTCCGTCGCCGGCGTCATCGCACCGCCGATTTCGACCGGCATGCTGACGCGGTGGGGAAGCCCGTTTGCCGGAATCGAATCGCTCGTTTTTGCCGCGATCGCACTCGCACTGGGGCTGCGCGTTGGGCGACCGGCGATTAACGCGCCCGCAGAATCGTGATGACGGCGGCGAGAGCGATGCAGGCGACGACGATGGCGACGAGACCGAGGACGCTCGCGATCCGCGCGCGACGTCGCAGTTCGCGTTTCTCATCTTCGTTCGATTCAGCCACAACGACTCTGCGTTAGGCACGGCGACGCATCGTGCCTCCCATCGATAGTATCGCGATCCTCGCCGCCCTCGCTCTCGCCGTCGCCGCGTTCGCGGCATCGCGACGCAACGGAGGGCATCCCTACGCCGAGGAGGTCTACGCGATGACCGCGCGCACGCATCGCCGTTACGCCGCGCTCGGCCTGCTCTTCGCGTTGTCGATCGGCGCGGCGCGCTACTTCCATCTGCCGACCGTCCCGCTCGTTGCGCTGCTGACGCTGGTTATCGTCTTCTACGGTACGTCATTTTTGCGAGGCTTCTCCGATGTCTGATACGTTTCGCTTCTCGCCGCGTCCGAACCGCGCCGCAGAGATTCCCTGGCACCCATGGGGCCCGGAGGCGTTCGCCCTCGCTCGTTCCAGCGATCGCCCGATCTTGCTCTCGCTCTCCGCAGTGTGGTGCCACTGGTGCCATGTGATGGACGAGACGAGTTACTCCGATCCCGACGTCATTGCGACGATCGCGCGCGACTTCGTGCCGATTCGCGTCGATAACGACGAACGCCCGGACATCAACGCCCGCTACAACATGGGCGGCTGGCCGACGACGGCGTTCCTCGCTCCCGACGGAACGATTCTCACCGGCGCGACCTACCTACCGCCCCCCGCGATGCGTCAAGCGCTCGAGCGCATCGCACACTATTATGCCGAGCATCGCGACCGCGTCGAAAGCGCGATGATGGAGCGCGGCGGCGAGGAAGTGGCCGCGCCGTCGGCCGAAGATATCGACGGCGAGGCCGCCACCTTCGTTTTCGAACGGGCGCGTTCGAGTTACGACGCGAGAAACGGTGGCTTCGGCGACGCACCGAAATTTCCGCAGTGCGACCTGCTGGAATTTCTCCTCGACGACGGGCTCGCGGGTCGGCCCGAATCGCTCGCGATGCTCGCGCGTACCCTTCGTGCGATGGCGGGCGGCGGCACCTACGACCGTATTGAAGGCGGCTTCTTTCGCTATTCCACGACCGCGGATTGGTCGGTTCCCCATTTCGAGAAGATGGCCGAAGATCACGGAGCGTTGCTTCGCATTCTCGCGCGCCTCCTTGCATACGAGCCGGACGCCGCGCTCCACAACGCGTTGCGACAGAGCGTTGCGTACGTTCGCGCGACGCTCTTCGATGAATCGCGCGGCGTCTTTCTCGGTAGCCAGGATGCCGACGAAGCGTATTTCGCCCTCGGCGCGGCGGAGCGCGCGCTGCGCGAGCCGCCGTTCGTCGATCCTACGTCGTACACGGCATGGAGCGCGGCGCTCGCCGGCGCCTTCGCGCAGGTCTCGCTACTCGAGGAGGACGACGATCTCGCGGAAATCGCCGCACGCGTGCTCGACACGCTCGAAGAACGGATGCTCGATTCGGACGGACTCATGCTCCGCGTCTGGCGCGCCGGCGAGGCGCCGCGCGTCAGCGGAATTCTCGCCGATCAGTGTGCGACGATCGCCGCGTCGCTCGACGCCTACGAAGCGCTCGGCGAGCCGCGCTTTTTCGAGCGCGCGGATCGGCTCGCGCGAACGACGCTCGCCGCCTTCGCTCCCGACGGAGGAGCCGCTGCGGACCGCATCGCGGGAAGCGAGGATCTCGGACGGCTCGCGTTGCGCGACCGTCCGCTCGCGGAGAACGCCTCGCTCGCGCGGTCGTTGTTACGGATCGCCGAGATCGCCGAACGCCCCGCAGACGCCGAGCGCGCGCGCTCGATCCTCTCGACGTTCGCAACGACCTATCGCAAGGCGGGCCTCTTCGCCGCAAGCTATGCGCGCGCCACCGCCCTCGCTACGCGCGTGCGAGCGCGCCTCGCCATCCGCGGCGCGCTCGGAGCGACCCAGGTGTGGCGTCGCGCGGCATTTCGCTTGAGCGCTCCCGAGCTCGGTGTTTACTCCGACCTCTCCACTGCCGCTTCCGCACCCAGCGCGCTGCTCTGCGTCGGGACGCTCTGCGGCGAACCGATTCTCGAGGAAGGCGCGCTCGCGGCCGCATATCGCGCTCTGCGCGAAAACGCAGCGCGCGCCGGCGCGTCGCCTAATTTCCCGGGCGAATGAACGCGTTCCAGTACCAACAGCCCCAGAGTCCGACGAGCACCGAGTAGAGAATCAGCGGGTATCCCCAACGCGGCACTCCGCGACGAAATGCGAGCACTAATAACACCGCTGCGAAGGGCTCGAAATCGAGCGCGTGGCGCATGCCGAATTGCGCGAACCCGTTCACGTAGTACACGAGATTCGGCAGCCACGTTGCGAGCAGCATCAGCCAGAGCACGACCGTATCGCGCAACGGCTTGCGCGCCCATGCGACGAGCACTAATGCCGGCGAGGTCCAGGTGAGCGCGACGCCGGTCATCTCGGGACGCAGATAGGGAAAACCGGGGAGCACGGTCGGCAGCTGCAAGAAAAATGACTGCAATTGATAGGGGAGATAGCGCAACGCGAACGGCGATCCGTACGGGCTCCCGGCGGGATCCTGATGGAACCACATCGAGTAGCCGATATCGTCCCACGTTCCCCAGCGGCCGAGATTATAGGCGATCCAGAGTGCGATAACCGGAATCGCGACGGCGAGAAACCCGAACAGGCGGGAGCGCCACGCCGGATGGAGGCGCGGCACCGCCTCGTCGGGCGCGAGCAACATCGCGAGAACGAGCGGCGCGATAACGACGAGGCTGAAGCGCGACTCGACGGCAGCGGCGAGATAGAGTGCCGCCACCCATCCGCGCTTCGCGGTGCGAAGTTCGAGCCAGAGCAGGAGCGCGAACGCGAAGGCGCTGACGTTGGCGATAAACCACACGTCGCCGAGCATCGACGCCCACAACAAATCGGTGCCCACAAACGCAAATGCCGCGACCCACGCATTCGCCCGTGCGTCGAGCCCGTAGCATTCGCCGATGCGCCAGAGCGCACCGATGGCGAGCCCGCCGAGCGCGCAGGCGAGCAACGTTTGGTTCGCCGCGGTTCCGAAAATCGCGACGAAGGGCAGGAGCAAGATCGCCGGAAGCGGCGCCTCGATCACATAATGCGCGCCATTATAGGCGAGTGCGTCGATATAGGGGCCGGGCCAATCGATCGCGAGCCGCCCGTGCAAAAATGCCTCGGCGAGCAAGACGTAGTTGTTATACGGCGTCGAGCGTCCGTGCGAGACGATCCACGCAACGAAAAACGCTGCGAATCCCGCGAGGAGGCTCGGCGGAACCGCGAAGCGCTTAGATGGGAGGGAGCGTTGCACTCGGCAGCGGCTGCGGCACGCGGAACGTCGTTTCGGGGAGCGAGCGAGGGAAGCGGCAGTTGCTCCACACGATACGCTCGTTCGCCGGCTTTCCGTGCACGCTTGCGGTCACGTACGCTTCGTAGGGAACCCAAAAGTGCCCGACGCCGTGATAGAACACGGCACCGTGCCCGCGAACGCCGTCCGCCGTCGAGGTGAATGCAATCGCGCTCGGGAGAAAACGCCCGCTCGTAATGGTAAAGCCGGTAATCGAAAAGCGCGCGCTCGGTGCGAGCGCCGTCGCCTGATAGCGATATTCAAAATTCGCCCCGACTTTGCGCGCCGAGAGAAAGAGCACTTCGTAATCGTGCAACGTCGGTGCGAGGCGATCGATCGAATAGCGATCGGCGCGACGCGCGATGACGATCGATTTCGCACGGACGGGAATGCCCTGCGAGGAGAGCAGACTGTCGCGCACGAGATCGCCTTGGCGATAGAGGAGATGCTGCTGTTCGATTTGCACCGGGCCGGCTTGCGAAATCGAATAATTACAGATCGACGCGGTCGGTAGCGCGAGCGAAGCCATCGCGCGCACGTACTCGTCCAGCACCACCTGCGAATCCTGGCGCTTCGGCGCGGCGGCGAGCGCGAGCAGCAGAACGCCGGTACAGGCGAGCGCGAGGCTCGCGCGGCGACCGATCACGTCGCTGCAAGCACGGCGGCCCGCATCGCGGCGAGCGCCGTCGGCGCACCCGCAACGTTTTTGCCGCCGCCCTGTGCGTGGGCGGCCTGCCCGCCGCCCTTCCCGCCGAGCGCGGGCGCCGCGAGCTTGACGAGGTTTCCGCTATGGATGCCGGCGGCGACCGCCTCTTCGTCGGCGCTCACCAAAATGCTCGCGCTCTCACCATCGGTGCCGATCAAGGCGATCGTGCCATGCGGCATCCGCGAGCGAATCGCCGCGCTTAAATGACGCAACGCTTCGGCGTCGGCCTCCGGAACGATCGCGCCGACGAAACGTCGCGCGCCTTCGCCCTCGGCGGCTTCGCAATAGCGCGCCGCATCGGCACCGGCGAGCCGCGCCTTGATCTGCGCGAGCGAGCCCTGAAGATCGCGTACCTCCCGCTGCAAGCGCGTCACGCGCTCGCCGAGTTCCTCGGGATTGGTCGCCAACGCGCCGGCGATCGACCCGACGAGTTCCTGTTGCTTGGTCACGAATTGCTCGGCGGCGTCGGAGACGCAGCTCTCGATACGGCGCACGCCGCTACCGATCGAGGATTCGTTGAGCAACACGAAGAGACCGAGCTCTCCGGTAGAACGTGCGTGCGTTCCGCCGCAAAATTCGACCGACGGGCCGGCCTGCACGACGCGCACGCGCTCGCCGTATTTCTCCCCGAACATCCAGAGCGCGCCGGTCTGCTTCGCCTCGTCGAGCGGAAGTTCGCGAGTCTGCAATGGCGAGTCGTCGCGAATCATCCGATTGACGCGGTGGGCGACCTCGCGGCGCTGTTCGGGAGAGAGCGCGCCTGCGGCCCAACGAAAATCGAAGCGCATGCGATCGATGCCGACCCAGGAGCCCGCCTGGGCGACGTCGTCGCCGAGAACTTCGCGCAGCGCGCGTTGTAAGAGATGCGCCGAGGTATGATGGCGGCGAATCTCGCGACGCCACCAATCGTGCACCGCCGTCGTCACGCGCTCGCCGACGCGAAACGTGCCGCTACGCACGATACCGATATGGACGACCGCCTCGCCCAGATATTGCGTGTCTTCGACTTCGAAGGCGGCATCGGGGCCAAGCAACACGCCGCGGTCGCCGATCTGCCCGCCGCGTTCGGCGTAGAACGAAGTGGAATCGAGAACGATTCGGCCGCGCGCTCCGCCACCGAGCTCTTGCGTCGGTTTTTGGTCGGCATCGAGCATGGCGACGATGCTTCCGGCGCCTTCGAGCCCGTCGTATCCGGTGAAGGTCGTTTTGACGGCCGGTAATTCCGCGAGCGTGACGACCGCGCGCTTGGCGGCGGCGTCGTTGCGCGCGCGTTCGCGCTGCGCCTTCATCTCGCTCTCGAAAGCGGCGGTGTCGATGGCGACGCCGCGCTCGGCAGCGATCTCTCGGCTGAGTTCGATTGGAAAGCCATGCGTGTCGTGCAGCGTGAATGCGTCTTCGCCCGAGATGAGGCGCGTGCAATTCTCGTTCGCTTCCTCGATCATACGGTCGAGAACGGCGAGCCCGCGCTCGAGCGTCCGATTGAATGCGCGCTCTTCGCGTTCGAGCGCGCCGACGATCCGTGCCGTGTTCTCGCGGAGTTCGGGGTAGCCGCTCGCGAGCGATTCGATGACGGCGGGAACGAGCGCCGCGAGAAACCCGTCGGGATAGCCCAAGAGTCGCCCTTGGCGGATCGCGCGACGGATCAAAAACCGCAACACGTACCCGCGGTCGCTATTCGAAGGATAGATGCCGTCGTTGATGAGGAAGGTGACCGCGCGCGCGTGATCGGCGATGATGTTCTGTCGAACGCGCTGCTCGGCGGGCGGGAGCGATCCCGATTGCGGCTGCGGTTGTGCGGCGACGAGATCGAGAAAGAGATCGGTCTCGTACATCGAGGCCTTGCCGTTGACGACTGCGAGCATTCGCTCGAGCCCCGCACCGGTATCGATCGATTTGCGCGGCAACTCCGAGAGCGTGCCGTCGGCGGCGCGATTGAACTGCTGGAAGACGACGTTCCAAATTTCCACGAACCGATTGCCGAGGTTCGGCCCGGTATCCTCGGGGCCGCTCGCATACGCTTCACCGATATCGTAAAAAATCTCGGTCGACGGGCCGCACGGGCCGGTCGGCCCCATCGTCCAGAAATTATCGTCGTCGAAGCGCGAGATGCGCGCGGGGTCGAGACCGATCTCGCGCTCCCAGATGCGCGCCGCTTCGTCGTCCTCGGTGTGCACCGTCACGTAGAGGCGCCACGGATCGAGATGCATGACGCGCGTGACGAACTCCCACGCCCATGCGATCGCTTGCGCTTTGTAGTAATCGCCGAAACTAAAGTTCCCGAGCATTTCGAGAAAGGTGCCGTGCCGCCCGGTGCGCCCGACGTTCTCGATATCGCTCTTCGCGCCGGCGACGCGCAAGCAACGCTGCACGGTCACCACGCGCGGCGCGGGGGCCGGACGTTCGCCGAGAAATGCCGGAACGAATTGCTCCATTCCCGCAATCGTAAAGAGCGTCGTGGACATCTCGTCGGGGATCAAACTCGCCGAAGGAACGTGTTTGTGCTCTCGGGCAACAAAGAAATCGATCCACGCTTGGCGGAGTTCTTGGCTCGTCATCGGCATAAGCACCCCGTATGGTAGCAGAGAGCCGCCGCTCGCGCTACGACGGTGGTGCCAACAGCGTGCGCAGGCGAGCCAGCGCCCGTTGCTCGATCCGCGAGATCTGCATCTGCGAGGTGCCGAGCCGTTCGCCGACCTCGCGCTGGGTCTGCCCCTCGAAGAAGCGGAGGCGCAGCACGACCCGCTCGCGCCCCGGGAGCCGCTCGAGCGCTCCGGCGATCTCCGCCCGCTCGGGAACGAGTTCCAGGTCCCCATCGGGCACCCCGATGCTCGGGGCGAGCCGCCGGGCGCCCTCCTCACTCTCGAAACCGGCGTCGAGCGAGAGCGGCGAAAGCGCTCCTCCCGCCTCCATCGCCTCGAGAATCGCTTCGACCTCCACGCCCAGGTGCGCCGCGATCTCCGCCGGAGTCGGCGTCCGCCCCAGGTCGGCGGTGAGCCGGTCGGTCGCCCCGCCGATCGAGAGCGCGAGGTCTTTCAGGCGGCGCGGCACGTGGACCGCCCAGCGTTTATCGCGAAAATAGCGTTTCAACTCGCCGAGAATCGTCGGCGTGGCGAAGGTTGCGAATTGCGCGCCGAATTCGGGCTGATAGCGATCGATCGCGTTGATGAGCCCGAGCGTTGCGATCTGCAAGAGATCGTCATAAGGCTCGCCGCGATCGGTAAAGCGTTTCGCAAGGTAGCGGACGAGTCCGAGGTGCCGTTCGACGAGCTGCGTCCGCACCGCCGAGCGTTCGTGCGCGATCGCTTCATCGTCGCCGGCCTGTTTTAACGCCAGAAAACGCTCGAGGAGCGCCTCCGCCGATTTTTCATCGCTCATCGATCGCTCGATGCGTATTTATCGGCTGCTATCGCCAAACCGCTTAAACATCGTCAGCACGGTGCCGCTATCGCGTTCGACGCGGTACTCCACCTCGTCCATCAACGCGCGGATGAGATAGACCCCCAGCCCGCCGACCCTCGGTTCGCCGAGATCGCGCGAACGGATGCGTTCGGCTTCGGTTCCGATCCCAAAATCGCGTACGGTGATCTGCAAACCTTCATGGTAGATGCGGCAGGTGATGACGATCTCGTCGCTCTCGCGCGCGTGTTGGATGGCGTTCGTGCACGCTTCGGCGACGGCGAGTTTTAGATCGGCGATCTCGTCGACGTTGAAATGCATGCGCGCGGCGACGGTCGCCACCGCGAGGCGAGCGAGAGCGACCCATTCGGCGCGAGACGGAATCCGAACCTCGATCTCGGGAATCTCGGCACCAACTTCGCGCGCCTGCATCATTTCAATGCGTTGACCGCTTCGTCGACGCTATCGTAGATATCGAACACTTTAATCAACCCGGTAATGTCGAATATTTTTCGCGTCTGCGGATTGGTCGAAACGAGCGTCACCGCCCCGCCGTGCTCGCGAACGCGCTTGAGGCCACCGATGAGAACGCCGAGCCCCGTCGAATCGATATATCGCACGTTCTGCATATCGATCGCGAAGGTATAGGTGCCCTTGTCGATGAGCTTCCCTATAAAATCCTTGACCTTCGGCGAGGTGTAGACGTCGATCTCTCCGTCGAGCGAAACGACCGCGATGGAGCCGTTCACCGAGCGAACTTGCATTTGAATGTCCACGCGCGCCACTACGCCCCGTCCGCCCGCTGCTCTGCAGGGCCGCCGTCGGAACGGTCGTTTCCCGACGTCCGCGCCTGCTCCAATATCGTACGGCCGCGTTCGTAGAGGTCGGCGGCATTGCTCTGCCACGCCGCAGTCGCTTCCCCGACGCGATCGCGAAGATCGCCGGTCGCATCGACGGCCTGATTGCTCGCCTCGCGCGCCTTACCGATAACCGCGTCGCGCGTCTCTTCGTCGGCAAGCAAAAGTGCGGCGGCCGCGCCGATTGCGGCACCGATCAACAAACCGACGACAAAGCCTCCGCCATTGGGGCGATCGCTCACTGCGCGCTACCTCCACGAGCATCGTTCCCACCGACGAAGCGTTTCAAACGTTCGGCGACGATATTGATGCTCTCGCCGAAACTCGTCACCCCGGGAACGACCGCGCTTTTCGAAAGCTCGGCGGTCTGCGCGAGCGCCGATGCCGCCCCTTCGAGCGATTTCGCCGCGGTCGCTAAGTGGCCGACGGCCTGCTCCGCGCCGTTCGCCGCGCCGCTGACGTGTTGCAACGTCGATGCGGCGGCGGGGCCGATATCGCCGATCTGCGTGTCGATGACGTCGAGGGTCCTATTGAGGCGTCCGAACGTGCGAGCGAGAGCGATCGCCGCGACGATCAGTGCGAGCCCGGCGAGAAAGGCGCCGCCGCCGACACCGTAATCGAGAACGGCGTGAAGTGTATATGCGTCGTTGGTCATAATACGCTCTCCCTTCGCGACCGATCCCCCGGAGGCTTGCTAACGTACGCGATCGACCGCCCTAGCGAGCAGATCCGCGGCGAGGACGAGCTCGCGCTCCTCGCTCTCAGGCGCGAACGAAAAGCGAAGCACCCCGCGCTGAAGAGCGGGGTCGAGCCCCATCGCGGCGATCGCATGGCTCGGCTCGAATACCCCCGAGGTGCACGCGCTCCCCGCAGAGGCGGCGATGCCGTCGAGATCGAGACGCATGAGGAGCGCCTCCGAGTCGGCTCCGGGAATCGCGACGCTCGAAATATTGGGAAGCCGGGGAGCTGCGTCCCCGTTCACCTGCAAGCCGGCGATCGTGCCCCGGACGCGCTCCTCGAAGCGCTCGCGGAGCGCACCCACCCGCCGCACCGCCTCCGCGCGCCCTTCAGCCGCGCGGTCGAGGGCGGCCGCGAGGGCAAAGATTCCCGGAACGTTCTCGGTCCCCGCACGCGCCCCGAATTCTTGCCCGCCGCCGTAAATGAGCGGCTCGAGCGGAAGCGCGGCGCGCATCGCCAGCACGCCGACCCCTTTCGGCGCGCCGAATTTGTGCCCCGAGATCGAGAGCAGATCGACGTCGAGGCTCGCGAGCGAGCAATCCATCCAGCGCGCCGCCTGCACCGCGTCGGTGTGGAAGAGCGCGCCCGCAGAGCGTGCGAGCGCCGCGAGTGCGGGGACGGGTTGGAGGACGCCGGTTTCGTTATTTGCGAGATGGATCGAGACCAACAGCGTGCGCTCGTCGAGCTCGCGCCGATAGCTCTCGATGTCGACGAGCCCGGCGCGATCGACCGGCAGCACGATCGCCTCGAAACCCTCGCGTTCGAGCGCGCGCGCCGCATGCAGCACCGCGTGATGTTCGGTCGCGCCGACCAAGATGCGCCGTCGCGAGCGCTCGCGAGAAGCGCGCGCCGTTCCGACGATTGCGAGCGAGTCGCTCTCCGAGCCGCCGCCGGTAAAGCGCACGTTCTTGCGCGGCACGCCGAGCAGGTGGGCGACGCGGTCGCGCGCGTCGTCGAGCAAGGCGTGCGCGGCACGCCCTTCGGCATGCAAAGAACTCGGGTTGTAATCGCTCTCGATCGCCTGCAGGTAGGCATCGCGCGCCGCGGCGGAGATCGGCGTGGTCGCTGCATGGTCGAGATAGATGCGCTCGCGCATCATTCTTCGAAATACCGGCGCCCGCGCAACCGCTCCGGTAAAAACTCCTGAGCGGCGTCGGGATCGTCGTGCGTGTAAATGTAGTCGCGTCCGTATCCTAACGAGCGCATGAGCCCGGTCGGCGCGTTGCGCAGATGCAAGGGAACGGGATCGCGAGCGCCTTGCGTGACGTCGGCGAGAGCGGCGGAGTACGCCCTCCCAACAGCGTTGCTCTTCGGCGCGCGGGCGAGATAGAGCGTCGCGTGCGCGAGCGGATAGTACCCTTCGGGCATCCCGACAAAATGCACCGCCTGTTGCGCCGCCATCGCCAACGGTAGCGCCGCCGCGTCGGCGAGCCCGACATCTTCCGAAGCGAGAATGACGAGGCGACGGGCGATGAAGAGTGGGTCCTCGCCGGCGTCGATGAGCCGCGCCAACCAATAGACGCTCGCATCGGCGTCGCTGCCGCGAATAGATTTAATGAACGCGCTAATCGTGTCGAAGTGGCGGTCGCCGCTCTTATCGTGCGCGCCGCGATGCAGCATCGCCGCACGCACGCTCTCGAGATCGATCCTCCGCACGCCGTCGCGAACCGGAGCGATGCTCGCCGCAAACTCCAAACCGCCGAGGGCGGAGCGCGCGTCGCCGCTCGCCATCGCTACCAGCGCCGCTCGAGCCTCGGGAGCGAGCTCGATTCGATGCGCGCCGAGTCCGCGGTCGCTATCGGCGAGAGCGCGATCGACGATACGCTGCATCGCCTCGTCGTCGATCGGCGCGAGCACGACGACGCGAAGGCGCGAGAGCAATGCCGGGTTGACTTCGAAGGACGGGTTCTCGGTGGTCGCACCGATCAGCGCGATCGTACCTTCCTCGACATCGGGTAGGAGCGCGTCTTGCTGCGCCTTATTGAAGCGGTGGATTTCGTCGAGAAAGAGCAGCGTCGTGCGCCCGACCGCTCGCCGTTCGCGCGCGTCGGCGACGATGCGCCGCACGTCGGCGAGCCCGGCGTTCACCGCCGAGAGCTGTTCGAAATGCGCGCCGACGCTCGCAGCGATCGCACGCGCAATCGTGGTCTTTCCGCTCCCCGGCGGCCCCCACAGCAAGAGCGAAGGCAACGCGCCGCGGTCGAGCGAGGTGCGCAACGGGCTTCCGGCACCGAGGACCTCATCGTGGCCGAGAATCTCTTCAAGCGTGCGCGGGCGCATCCGTGCCGCGAGCGGGATGCTCCCGGAGAGCGATTCTTCGAAGAGCGAGCGCTCCATGGCTAACGATGGATGATTTTCGGGTTCTTGATAACGATCGGTTTGGGAGTCGGCGCGGATTCGCGAATTTGGCTGGGGAAGCGCAGCACGACGTTGCCGTCGGCCTCCGCTTGGCCGGTGATCGTATTGTAGAGCACGTGGTCGGCGATCAGCGAGCGCGCGCCCTGACGTACGTGCACGTCGCCGCGCAGGTCGAGCTCGTGCGTGACGTCGTTGAGTTTGCCGCTCCGCGCGTCGGCGGTCGTATCGGCCTGCGTGTAATGCATGTGCCCGACGGCGGTGTAGATGCGCGTTTTTTCATCGATCGTCATCTTGTCGGCGGTAAGCGTCGCCGGGCCGCGCCCGGAGGCTTTTTTCGTGCTACTCAAACCACCGAGATTGCCGTTCTGGTCGTGCAGCACGACGTGTCCGTAGAGCGTCGCCTGGCCGGTCTTTGCGTTTCCGTCGGCGCGGTCGGCATCGATCGTGGTGCCGTCGCGCGTGACGAGCACGTGGTTCGGAGCGCTGAAATCGTTCGTTTTCAAGTTGAAATCGACGAGCGACGTGTGGATGTTCCATTCGCCGAACATGAACTGCGCCTGCGTTTTCGGCGCCGAGTGCGCGGCGGCGAGCAACGTCAACGCCGCCGCAGCGGCGAACGCGACGATTCGGCGCGCGCTCATCGACGTGCCTTCACGACGTGCCGCTCCGCCGCACCCAACCGCGCCTCGATGAGTTCGAAGCTCAGCGTTCCTTCGCGCAGCACCAGCGGTCGCTCTCTCGTACAATCCACGATCGCTGCTTCGCCGTCGTAACGAGTCGGCCCGTTTTCGATGACGAGATCGGCGGCCGGAAGGCGCTCCAGCCCGCCGCGCCCGCGATAGGGCGGGTCGCCGCTGGCGTTCGCGCTGCTGACGGCGAGCGGCCCGCAGCGGTCGAGAATGGCGCGCGCGAGCGGCTCGTCGGGTACGCGTACGCCCAGCGTCGGGTGCCCGGCGGTGATCTCTTCGCTGATGAACGACGGCCGAGCCACGAGCAACGTTACCGGGCCGGGAAGCAAACGCTTCGCGACCGCCGCCGCAACGACGTTCCCGGGGGCGTATTCGAGCAGTTCGGCGACGCCGGCGACGTGAAGCGTGAGCGGCTTATGGTCGGGGCGCCGCTTTTGCAGATAGATCCGGTCGACGGCATCGAGACGCAGCGGATCGCATGCGAGCCCGTAACTCGTGTCGTGCGGAAAAATAATCGTACCGCCGGCAAAGATGACGCGCGCGACCTCCTCGATGAGGAGCTCGCGCGGCGTCGTCCGTGCGTCGAGCGTTGCGGCCACGTCGTTATACGCGGATGCGCATTCCCGTGCCGAGCGCGACGCACGAAAGCGGATCCTCGGCGATGATCGCCGGAACGCCGGTTACTTCGGAGAGCAAACGGTCGAGGCCGCGCAGCAAGGCGCCGCCGCCGGTAAGGATGACGCCGCGATCGATGATATCGGCGGAGAGTTCGGGTGGGGTTTTTTCGAGCACGCCCTTCACCGCTTCGACGATCGCGCCGATCGGCTCGCCGAGCGCCTCGCGAATCTCTTCGCTGGTCACCTTCACGGTTTTGGGAAGACCGTTGATCAGATCGCGGCCGCGAATCTCCATCGCGAGCTCCTGTTCGAGTTTGTACGCGGAGCCGACCTTAATTTTGATCTCTTCGGCGGTCCGTTCGCCGATGGTGAGATTGTGCACGCGGCGGATGTAGCGCGTGATCGCTTCGTCGAGTTTGTTGCCGGCGACGCGCAAGGACTGCGAGACGACGATACCGCCGAGCGAGATCACCGCCACGTCGGTCGTGCCGCCGCCGATATCGACGACCATGCTTCCCGAAGGACCGTCGATGGGAAGCCCGGCGCCGATCGCCGCCGCCATCGGTTCTTCTACGATCTCGACCGCGCGCGCGCCGGCGAGTTTCGCCGCATCTTTCACCGCGCGTTCTTCGACGCTGGTGATCTCGGCCGGAACGCAGATCGTCACGAACGGTTTCGGCGCGAAGAGCGAGCTGAACCACGAACGGTCTTTCATGACCTTCTTGATGAAATACGCGAGCATCGCCTCGGTCACTTCGAAATCGGCGATGACGCCGTCGCGCAGCGGGCGAATCGCTTGAATGTGGGCCGGCGTTTTTCCAAGCATCAGGCGCGCCTCTTCGCCGACCGCGAGCACCTTGCCGGTGTTCATGTCTTTCGCGACGACCGACGGCTCGCGCAAGACGATCCCCTTGCCCTTGACGTTGACCAGCACGTTCGCCGTGCCGAGATCGATACCGATTTCCAATTTAGACTCCCGTAGAAGAGGTGGTGCCCGTAGCGACACGGGGAAAGCTTTGCGTTTCGAAGAGCGTGCTCGGCTCTTCGAGCGGGGTGATGCCGCTCGAACGCTGCGCTTGCGCGCCCAACGCCGAGAGCATGGTTTCGAGATGTTCGTACCCGCGATCGATGTATTCCAAGCCGATGATTTCGGTCTCGCCCGATGCCGCGAGCCCCGCGACGACCAAGCCCGCACCGGCGCGAATATCGGGCGCTTCCACCGGCGCGCCGGAGAGCCGCTCGACGCCGGTGATCGTCGCCGTGTTGCTCTCCATCGCGACTTTAATATCGGCGCCCATGCGCGCGAGTTCGTTCACGTAGGAGAAGCGGGCGTTGAAGATCGATTCCTCGACGAACGATTTTCCGGGGCAGGTGCAGAGCATCGCCGTCATCTGCGGCTGGAGGTCGGTCGGGAAGGCGGGGTAGGGAGCGGTCACGATCGAGGTGCCGCCGGTCACCCGTTTTCCGTCGACGCGCACCCAGTCGTCGCCCTGCGTGACGGTCGCGCCGCATTCCGTGAGTTTCTCGGTCAGCGCGGCGAGGTGTGCGGGGATGCAACGACGGACCGTCACGTCGCCGCGCGTGGCGACGCCGGCGACGAGTAGCGTACCGGCGACGATGCGATCCGGAATGATTTCGTATTCGACGCCGCGCAGTTCGTCGACGCCTTCGATGACGAGCGTGTCGGTTTCTATTCCCGAGATCTTCGCGCCCATCGCCGCGAGAAAACGCGCGAGGTCGACGACTTCGGGTTCGAGTGCGACGTTGCGCAACGTCGTCGTCCCTTCGGCGAGCACCGAAGCGAGCAAAGCGTTCTTCGTCGCGCCGACGCTGGGCATCCGAAATTCGATCTCGCCTCCGCGCAGACGTCCGTCGCGCGCGGCGGCGAGCAAGTACCCGTGTTCGTTGCGCACCTCGCAGCCGAGCGTTCGAAACGCTTGTTCGTGCATGTCGGTCGCGCGCGTCCCCAAGACGCAACCGCCCGGGAGCGGCACTTCGGCGCGGCCGAAGCGGCCGAGCAACGGGCCGACGAGATCGAACGATGCGGCGAGTTTGCGAACCAACGCGTAGGGCGCTCGATAGGTCGCGACGTTACTCGCGTCGACGACGAGCGCGTCGCCGTCGTAGCGGAGGCGCGCGCCGAGCGCTTCGAGCAGCGACCACATCACCGAAACGTCGGTAATGTGTGGAACGCGGCGCAGCGTCACCGGACCGCGGGCGAGCAGTGCCGCGGCCATAATCGGCAGCGCGGCGTTTTTCGCGCCGTGGGTATCCACCGAGCCTACCAGCGCGCCGCCCCCGCGCACGCGCAAAACCGTATCGAAGCGATCAATCATGCCTGTACCGCGCTAATTCGCGCCCGAGCGCGGGGCGCCCCGCCCCGAGAGGCTCCTAGGCGCTGCGTGCGAGCCGGAGCTTCGCCTCGGCGAAGGCGATCGCGTTGGGATCGGCGGCGCCGGCGAGTTCGGCGCGGGTCGCCTCGATATCGATCTCCTCGATCGAGAGCGCCCGTTCCACCAGGACGGTCACGCGGTCGGGAAGGGCCTGGATGAAACCGTCGTCGGTCGCCAATTCGAGGCGGCGGCTCCCGGAATCATCGCTGACATCGGCCCGCAGAACGCCCGGTTTGAGCGCGCCGACGAACGGGGCGTGTCCGGCAAGGATACCTTCCTCGCCCTCGGTCGTCACCGCAATCACCAGCGACGCCTGCCCTTCGAAGAGGACGCGCGTCGGCGCGATGAGCTTAAACGCGAACGTTGCCATCGTCGGTGACGCTAGACCTTCGCGCCCATTTTATCGGCGTTCTCTTTGACTTCGTCGATACCGCCGGCGTAGAAGAACGCGCTCTCGGGGAGATGGTCGACCTTCCCGTCGAGCACTTCTTTGAACGACGCGATCGTGTCGCTGAGTTTGACGTACTTACCCGCCCGGCCCGTGAACTGTTCGGCGACGAAGAACGGCTGCGAGAAGAAGCGCTGGATGCGGCGCGCGCGGCCGACGGCGATTTTGTCTTCTTCGGAGAGCTCTTCGACGCCGAGGATCGCGATGATGTCTTGCAGGTCGCGATAGCGCTGCAGCGTCTCTTGCACGCCACGGGCGACGGCGTAGTGTTCGTCACCGATAATCTGCGGATCGAGAATGCGCGAGCTCGATGCGAGCGGATCGACGGCGGGGTAGATGCCGAGTTCGGAGATCGGCCGCGAGAGCGCGGTCGTCGCATCGAGATGGGCGAACGTCGTCGCGACGGCGGGGTCGGTGTAATCGTCGGCGGGAACGTAGACCGCTTGCACCGAGGTGATCGAGCCCTTGCGCGTCGAGGTGATGCGCTCTTCGAGCGCGCCCATGTCGGTGGAGAGCGTCGGCTGATAACCGACCGCCGAGGGCATGCGCCCCATCAGCGCCGAGACTTCGGAGCCCGCCTGGAGATAACGGAAGATGTTGTCCATGAACAACAACACGTCGGCGCCGAGTTCGTCGCGGAAATATTCGGCCATCGTGACGCCGGTCTGCGCGATGCGGAAACGAACGCCCGGGGGCTCGTCCATCTGACCGAAGACTAAGGTCGTCTGCGCGAGCACGCCCGACTCTTTCATTTCCAGCCACAGGTCGTTGCCTTCGCGCGTACGTTCGCCGACGCCGGTGAAGACCGAGAAGCCTTTGTGGACGTTCGCGATGTTGCGAATGAGTTCTTGAATGAGCACCGTCTTGCCGACGCCCGCTCCGCCGAAGAGTCCGACCTTACCGCCGCGCGTGTACGGCGCCATCAGATCGATCACTTTGATGCCGGTCTCGAAGATTTTCGGCGTCGGATCTTGGTGCTTGAATTCGGGCGCGGGCCGGTGAATCGGCCAGATCGCCGCCGCGCTCACCGGCGCGTCGGTGTCGATGGCTTTCCCAAGAACGTTGAAGATGCGTCCGAGCGTGCCTTCGCCGACCGGAACCGAGATCGGGCTTCCCGTCGCGGTCACCGCAGCGCCGCGCACCAAGCCGTCGGTCGAACCCATCGCGAGGCAACGCACTTGGTTGTTGCCGAGCTCGTCTTGCACTTCCAACGTGAGGTCGCGCATCTGCATCGCCGTTCCGCCGAGGTTCGCACCGGATTTCGTCGCCGCGTTTGCGGCGTCTTCGTTGACGCGAACGGTCAACGCTTCGGTGATTTTTGGCAGCGTTTCGGGGGTGAACTCGACGTCGACGACGTTTCCGAGCACCTGCACGACTTTACCGGTAGCGGTCATGTTCTTGGTTCCTTCTATCAACCGTTGAGCGCCTCGGCACCGCCGACGATCTCCAAGAGCTCCTTGGTGATCGCGGCCTGTCGGGCATTGTTCATTTGGATGGTATATTCGTCGATGAGTTTACCGGCGTTATCGGTCGCATTATTCATCGCTACGAGTTGCGCGGCGAAGAACGCGGCATCGGTCTCGAGCATCGCCGAAAAGATGGTGAACTCGAGATATTTCGGCAGGAGCTGCGAGAGCACCGCCTCGGGGCTCGGCGCGAATTCCACCATCGCCTTCGGCCCGGAGGCTTCGGCGTCGCCGGCGATTCCCTCGCGCGCGACGGGAACGAGGCGGAGCGTTTGCGGGCGCTGTACGAGCATCGAAAGCATCTTCGATGAAACGAGGACGATCTCGGAGATCTCGCCTGCGACGAACGCCTCGCTCGCCGCCTTCGCTACTTCGCGCGCGACGTCGAGCTTCGACGCTGCGTTGAGCGGCCACGTCGGGCGCTCCCCGCCGCCGAGCCGGCGAACGGCTTGGCGCGCTTTCACGCCGACGGAATACATGACGGCGCCGGGATGTTCGCGCAGGAAGCTCTCGCCCTGGCGAATGACGTTGGCGTTGAACGCGCCGCAGAGCCCCTTGTCGGCGGTCATGAGAATCACGCCGCTCGGAGCCGAGGCGTTCCCGGGGTTCATGAACGGGTGATCGATACGCGATACCGCACCGACCAATTCGCGCAGCATCTCGCCGAGCGTTTCGGCGTACGGACGCGCCTGTTTCTGCGCCGTTTCCGCACGACGAATCTTCGCCGCGGCGACTTGCTTCATCGCCTTGGTGATCTGCTGGGTGTTTTTCAGCGATCGAATCTGGTCGCGAAGATCTTTAACGCTCGCCATTAGAACGACGTATTGAACTCCGTAAAGGCGGCGTTGAGTTTTGCCTTCACGTCGTCGCCCAGCTGGTTGCTGCTGCGAATCGAGTCGAGGATGTCGGCGTGCTTTTGGTGGAGGAAATCGATCGCCGCGCGAGCCCAGGCCTGCAGTTTCGCCGTCGGGATATCGTTGGCGTATCCGTTCGTCGCACCGTAGAGCAGCGCGACCTGTTCTTCGACCGGTTGCGGCTGGTATTGCGCCTGCTTCAAGAGTTCGGTGAGTTTTTCACCGCGCATCAACTGCATCTGCGTGCCTTTATCGAGATCGCTCGCGAGTTTGGCAAACGCTGCGAGATCGCGGTACTGCGCGAGTTCGAGCTTCAGCTGGCCGGCGACCGATTTCATGGCCTTGGTCTGCGCCGAACCACCGACGCGCGAGACCGAGAGGCCGACGTCGACGGCGGGGCGGATGCCCTGGAAGAAGAGGCTCGGCGTGAGATAGATCTGTCCGTCGGTAATCGAGATCACGTTCGTCGGAATGTACGCTGAGAAATCGCCCGCCTGCGTCTCGATCACCGGCAACGCCGTCATGGAGCCGCCGCCGAGTTCGTCGGAGAGCTTCGCCGCACGTTCCAGCAGACGCGAATGCAGGTAGAAGACGTCGCCCGGGTAGGCTTCGCGGCCCGGCGGGCGGCGGAGCAAGAGCGCCATCTCACGATAGGACTGCGCGTGCTTGGTGAGATCGTCGTAGACGATGAGGACGTCTTTGCCCTCGCCCATCAACTCCTCGCCCATCGCGCAACCGGCGAACGGTGCGAGCCAACGCAGCGCGGCGGCTTCGGAGGGGCTCGACGCGACGATGGTCGTGTACTCCATCGCGCCCTTCTGTTCCAGAATCTGCGCGAGCGCGGCGACGGTCGAGTTCTTCTGACCGATCGCGACGTAGATGCAGAAAACGTTGCGGCCTTTTTGGTTGATGATCGTATCGATCGCGATCGCCGTCTTTCCGGTCGAGCGGTCGCCGATAATTAATTCGCGCTGCCCCTTACCGATGGGAATGAGCGCGTCGATCGCGCGGATGCCGGTCTGCAACGGCTGCTTGACGGGCTGGCGTTCGACGACCGAGGGGGCGGTGTTTTCGATGGTGCGAAAGCGCGTGGTCTCGATCGGGCCCTTTCCGTCGACCGGCTCGCCGAGCGGGTTGACGACGCGGCCGAGCAGCGCCGTGCCGACCGGCACCGACGCGATGCGCCCGGTGCGGCGAACGCGATCGCCTTCCTTAATTTCGGAATCGGAGCCCATGATCACGACGCCGACGTTATCTTCTTCGAGGTTCAGCGCGATGCCCTGAAGCCCGTTCGGAAACTCGACGAGTTCGGAGGCGCGCACGCCGCGCAACCCATAGACGCGCGCGAGGTTCGCGCCGACTTCGATGACGGTCCCGACCTCGTCCTCGCGAACTTCACCTTTGAAGTCGGCGATTTGCTGCTTGAGTATTCCGGCGATTTCGTCGGCTTTTATCATCTGCTTTTTCCTATGGTTCTTTCGTTGTGCGTGCGGTTACGTACGTTGTGCGAAAAGGTTGCGAGCGAAGTCTTCGAGGCGTCCGGCGACGGTCGCATCGATCAGGCGGTCGCCCATCATGACGCGAATGCCGCCGATAGCGTGCGGATCGACGCTGGTTTCGACGTCGAATTTCTTGTTGAAACGGCGCTCGAGCTGCCCGACGAGCGCGTCGAGATCGGCGGCCGCGATCGGGTGCGCCGTCGTGACGGTGAGCGGCTCGCCGCCCCGCGCCGCGCGTTCGAGCGCGTGATACTGCCGAACGATCTCACCGAGCAACGTCTCGCGCCGCTTGCGGACCAACAGGACGACGGCGTGCGCGACGATCTCGTGAACCCGCGACCCGAAGGTCGCCAGCAACGTCCGCTCCTTGAGCGCGCGCGAGATCACCGGCGACACGAAAAACGAGTGCAGGGCGGCGTCGCCCTCGACGGCATCGCTGACGCTCTTGAGTTCCTCACCGACGCGCGCTTCGAGCTTCGCGTCGTGCGCGAGCGAGAAGATCGCCGCCGCGTAGCGACGCGCCGCTTTTTCGTTCGCCATGCTTATCGCATCTCCCCAAGCGCCGCTACGAACCGGTCGCGCAACGCGCTTTCGGCCTTCGCGTCGACGCTCGCGATCGCGCGCTCGCGGGCGATCGCGAGCGCTCCCGCAAGCGTCTCTTCGCGGAGGCGTTCGCGCGCGGCGTGGCGCGCCCGTTCGAGCTCGCCCTCGGCGCTGCGCAATTCGCGCTCGCCTTCGCTCCGAATCTCTGCGAGGTATTTCTCCCGTTCGCGCGCGACGAGATCGCCGACGCGGCCGACGATGAGTTGCGCCTCTTCCTTCGCGCGAGCGGCGGCGGCGCGCGCCTCTTCGCGCTCGGCTTCCATCTTCGCAAGACGCGCCTCGAGCTCGGTGAGCCGCTGATTCTGCGCTTCCTGCGCCTTCGCGACGGCGGGCGTGACCGCTTTCTGCCAGATCCATACCGCGAACGCCGCAAACGCGACGAAGCAGACGACCTGGCTCCAAACCGCTATCAGTTCGTAATTCATCGCCGCACCTCCGGAAGCGCCTGCGCGAGGATCTGTCCGGCGAGCTGCTCGCGCAGCGTGCCGAGATCGCCCGAGAGCGCCTCCACTTCGCCGCGAACCCGTTCGTTCGCGGCGTCGATGGTCTCGTTCGCCTTCTTCGAAAACTCGGCGAGGATGCTCACGCCGTCTTCGTGCATGCGCGCGCGTTCGCGAGCGATTGCCGCATCGGCTTCGCGGCGCGCTTCGTTGCGCACCCGTTCGGCCTCGCGTCGAAGGGCGTTCGCCTCGCTCTGTGCCTTTTCGTAGCCTCCGACGAGATTATCGAGGTACGCGCGGCGCTGCGCGACGGCCTTACCGACCGGGCGCAAGAACAGCACGTTCAACAGCGCGAAGAAGATCGCGAAGTTGATGAGCTGGACGACGAACGTACCGTCGAAAGAAAAGAGCATCGTGCGAGGCTTCCTTCGGGTTTCGCTTACTTGGCGCCGGCGAGCAGGGCCGTGACGAGCGACGGCACGTTGGCAACCACGAAGAAGAGATAGAGCGCGAGGCCGAGCGCGATGAAGCCGTTCGCTTCGACGAACCCGACGCCGATGATGAGGAACTGGAAGATATTCGGGCGCGCTTCGGGCTGACGGGCGATCGCTTCGACCGCACGCGAGCTCACGAGGCCGTTGCCGATCGTGGTGCCGATCGCAAACGCGGCGGCGACCAGGGAGAAGCCGACGACGGTCGCGGCGGCAATGATGAGTTGAACGTTCACTTAGATGGCCTTTCCAATCGAGTGGTACTAATGCGCCTCGTCCGCGAGGGCGAGCGAGAGATAAACGATCGTCAGCAGCACGAAGACGAAAGCCTGGAGAATGCCGACGAGAAAGTTAAAAATCTGAACGAAGAACGGGCCGATCGCCGCGGTGAGCGAGAGATCGAACGCTCCGATTTTGATATGCGATGAAACGATCTGATAGACGACGAGAATGAGGAGTTCGCCGATGAGGATGTTGAAGAAGAGACGTAAGGCGAGCGTCGTCGGGCGAAGCACCTCTTCGAGCAAATTGATGATGACCATCGGCCAGAACGGCTGCAGGAGATGCTTGTAAAACTTCAAGCCGCTCTTCCGGATACCGCTGACCTGAATCAAGACGAAGACCAATACGGCGTACGCGGCGGCGGTATTGAGATCGGCGGTCGGCGATCCGCCGAAGGGCAGCCCGAACGCTTTGAACGGAAACATGCCGAATTCGTTGAGTGCGAAGATGAAGACCACCAGCGCGATCAGGAACGGAACGAATCCCTCGGCGAGCGGACCGATCGTACTGTGCGCGAGATCGGCGAAATAATCGACGACGCCTTCAAATATGGTCTGGCGGCGATTGACCTGCGGCGAACGATAGCTCGCGGCGACCCACCACAGGAACGGCAACGTGATCGCCATCACGATCCACGTCGTCAATACCGTATCGGAATGCACGGTGCCAAGCACCGGCACCTTCCAAAGAGGATGCTCTCCAATCTGTTCGTGCACGTTCCGTTATCTTCTAGCGTTTCGTTTGCGAATCGCTTGCGCTTCCGATGACGCGCAGAGCGAATGGGGTGAAAAGTCCGACGATATAGAGCCCGAGCGACCACCACGGACCCTTTGCCGCGAAGGCCACCGCGACCGTACCGAAAACGAGCAAGCGTGCGAAACTACTTAAGACGAACGCTCGACCTCTTCCGCTCTCAACCAGCCTCCGCGCCGCCCCGGTGAGGAGGTAGAGGTTGAGGATGCCGCAGAGATAGCCTACCACGAAGGCCAGCGCTGCAAAGACCGGTGGGCTCACCGCCGGGCCCCTGCTACGGCACGAAGGCGGCGGGTTCCTCGCCGCCGCGGAAACGGGCGAGGAGGGCGGCCAGAATACGCTGCGAGGCGGCTCCGTCGCCATAGGGGTTCGCGGCGCGCGACATTTTCGCGTAGTGCGCGGGGTCGCCGAGAAGCGCGGCGGCGGCGGCGAGGATGCGGTTGGGATCGTGCCCGACGAGCTCGAGGGTACCGGCGGCGAGCCCTTCGGGGCGCTCGGTCTCGTCGCGCATCACGAGGACCGGCTTCCCAAGACAAGGTGCCTCCTCTTGCAAGCCGCCGGAATCCGTGAGCACGAAATGCGCCGCGCGGACCGCGGCGACCATCTTCGCGTAATCGATCGGCTCGACCAAAATAGCGTCCTCGACCCCGCCGAGCACCTCGCGGGCCACCGGAGCGACGTGCGGGGAGGGATGGACCGGCCAGTAGATCTGCGGGCGCTGCGGCAGGGCGAGAATCGCGCGCATCGCCTCGGCCATCGCCCGCATGTGCGGATGGTTCTCGCGCCGATGCGCGGTGACAACGATGAGCGGGCGCTGCGGATCGACCCGTTCGAATTGCGGCGGCGAGGGCAAGGTCGCGCGGTTCGCGGTCTCCACGAAGGCATCGATCACCGTATTCCCGGTGACGAAAATATTGCGCGAGGGAACGCCTTCGGCGAGCAAGTTCTCGCGCGCGCGTTCGGTCGGCGAAAAATGGTAGCGCGCGAGGCGCCCGGTGAGCCGACGATTCATCTCCTCGGGGTAGGGCAACCACGGATCGCCGGTGCGCAGCCCCGCCTCGACGTGTCCGATCTCCGCTTTGCTGTAGAACGCCGCGAGCGCCGCCGCCGTGCTCGTCGTGGTATCGCCGTGCACTAACACGATCTCGGGGCGCGCGCGCGCGAGCACCGGCTCCATGCCCTCGAGCACGCGCGTCGTAATCTGCGTGAGCGTTTGATCCGAGGTCATAATATCGAGATCGTAGTCGGGGACGATCGAAAAGAGCGAGAGCAGATCGTCGAGCATGTGTCGGTGCTGCGCGGTCACGCAGATCGACGATTCGAAGCGGGCGTCGGCGCGTAGCGCTTCGACGACCGGCGCCATTTTAATGGTATCGGGGCGCGTCCCGAAGACGCTCATCACGCGGAGCGGTCCGGTCATACGAGCCTTCCCGAGTGCGAGAACATTCCGGAGACGACCAGCGCGACGACGCCGAGGACGATGCAGACGGCATAGATGAGAAAGACCGCCTGCCGAACGCCGAGGCCGAAACGGAAGATGAGTTGGTGGTGAAAGTGGCCGCGATCGGCATCGGTGATGCTGCGCCCGTTTGCCGCTCGCCGGACGATCACCGCCGCGGTATCGAGAATCGGCAATGCGAGCACGACGAGAGGAACGAGCAGGCTGATCGCGATCGCCGTCTTACTGCCGCCGATGATCGTCACCGTCGCGAACACGTAGCCGATGAAGAGCGAGCCGGCATCGCCGAGAAAGATGCGCGCCGGATTGAAATTATACGGGAGAAAGCCGAGCGAGCTGCCCGCGAGCGCGAGCAAGACGAGGGCGACGATGAAATTTCCGTGCAGCGCCGCGATGGCGAAAAGAAAGAGGCTCGAAATCGTGGTGACGCCGGCGAGCAACCCATCGAGCCCGTCGATGAAATTCATCGCGTTCATCATGCCGACGTACCATAACAGCGTGAGCGGCAGGCTGACCCAGAGCGGAAAATCGATCCACGCGTTCGCGGGGCCGTGGGCGAAGGGATTGTTGATCCCCGTAATCGTGAATCCGTAGAGCATCGAGATGCCGGCGACGACGATCTGCGCGACGAGCTTGCTACGCGCGCGCATCTGCATGACGTCATCCCAGAGCCCGACGCCGAGAATCAACAAACTGCCGAAGAGCAGCCCGATGAGGTGGTGGGCGATATCGAGCTGGGCGCCGCGCGCGTGCGGCGAGCCGACGACGAATCCGAGCACTGCGAAGAGCGCGGTGGCGAACCCGAAGAAGACCGCGACGCCGCCGATGCGCGGCGTCGGCGTGGTATGCACCCTACGCTCTTCTTCGATCCCGTCGATGATGTTGAGATGCGTCGCCAGTCGAATGATCAATGGGGCGATCGTCACCGTAACGGCGGCGGCGAGGAGAAAGGCCGCGATCTCCGCGAGGATGGGTTTCATCGCCGCACGCTCACGGTGCGAGTTTCCATTGCATCAACGCGACGCCCGCTTCGGCGAGCAATTCGACGGCGAACGCATCGTCGTATCGCTCTTCGTACACGATGCGCTCGACCCCCGCGCTGACCAAGAGCTTCGAACAGCCGACGCAGGGTTGGTGCGTGCAATAGACGGTCGCGCCGGCGAGGCTGACGCCGTGAAGCGCGCCCTGAACGACCGCGTTCGCCTCGGCATGCGTCGCGCGCACGCAGTGGTTGTCGACCATCGTGCATCCGACGTCGGTGCAATGCGCGATCCCGCGCGGCGCGCCGTTATACCCAGTGGTGAGAATGCGCTGGTCGCGAACGGCGACGCACCCGACGCGCGCGCGCGGGCAGGTCGCACGCGAACCGACCGTGCGCGCGATCTCCATAAAATAATCGTCCCAACTCGGCCTCATCGTGTTAGCGAGGGGCCACGAAGGTCGGCAGCGAGGTGAGGCTGCCGAAGAGGCGATCGCCGGCGTCGCCGAGCCCCGGCACGATATATCCGTGCTCGTTGAGTTCGGCATCGACCGCACCGACCACGATGCGAACGTCGGGGAACGCGGAATGAATCGCCGCGATCCCTTCGGGGGCCGCGATGACGCTCACGAACGTCACCTCCGTCGCGCCGTGCGAGGCGAGTAATCGGAGCGACGCGATGCCCGAGGCTCCGGTCGCCAACATCGGATCGAGCACGAAGACGCGGCGCCCGTCGAGACGCGCGGGGACGTTCGCATAGTACGGCACCGCTTGCAGCGTTTGCGGATCGCGATAGAAGCCGAGATGGGCGACGACGGCATCTTCGACGATCTGCAAGAAGCCCGGCACGAGGCCGAGCCCCGCGCGAAGGATCGGCGCGATCACCGGCGGTTGCGCGATTCGGAGCGCCTTCATGCGCAGCAGCGGCGTCTCCACCTCGGCCTCGCGCATCGGCAGCGTTCGCGTCGCTTCGTAGGCGAGCAACGCTCCGACGTGTTCGAGTAACACGCGAAACGCGCGCGTCGGCGTATTTCGGTCGCGCAGCTGCGCGAGCCGATCGTGCAACGCCGGATGATCGACGACGAGCAGGTGTTGGCCGTTCATACTTCGGTGCGCGCCGGCCGCCTAGGGCACGTCGAAGCGCGCGGTGAGTTCGTGCACGCGAGCGCGCAGCCGATCTTGCTGCGCGCGCGCTTCGATATCGCCGAGCGCGTCGCAGATGATCTCCGCCACCTCGCGGCACTCGTCGAGCCCGAAGCCGCGCGTGGTGATCGCCGGCGTTCCGACGCGAATGCCGCTGGTAACCATCGGCTTTTGCGGATCGAACGGAATCGCGTTTTTATTAACCGTGATGGCGATCTCGTCGAGATAGCCTTCGACCGCCTTGCCGGTGAGGTTCTTCACCGAGAGATCGACCAGCAGCAAGTGCGTGTCGGTTCCACCGCCGACCAAGCGTAAGCCGCGCTTTGCGAAGACGTCGCCCATCGCGCGTGCGTTGGCGATGACGCGTTCTTGATAGGCGCGAAACTCCGGGCGCCGCGCTTCACCGAATGCGACCGCCTTTGCGGCGATGGTGTGCATCAACGGCCCGCCCTGGATGCCGGGGAAGAGGCTCTTATCGATCGCGGCGGCGTGCTCGGCTTTGCAAAGAATGATGCCGCCGCGCGGCCCGCGCAGCGTTTTATGCGTGGTCGAGGTGACGAAATCGGCGAGTGCGACCGGCGACGGGTGCAGCCCGACCGCAACGAGCCCGGCGATATGCGCCATGTCCACGAGCAACGTCGCGCCGACTTCGTCGGCGATTTCGCGGAAGCGCTCGTAGTGCATGGTCCGCGGATAGGCGCTCGCGCCCGCGATGAGCAGTTTCGGTTTGTGTTCGCGCGCGAGCGCGGCGACCTGATCGAAATCAATCAGCTCGTCTTCTTTGCGCAGACCGTACGCGACGGCGTTGTAGAGTTTACCGCTGAAGCTCACTTTCGTGCCGTGCGTGAGGTGGCCGCCGTGCGCGAGCGACATGCCCAACACCGTGTCGCCCGGCGCGAGCATCGCCATAAAGACCGCCATGTTCGCTTGCGCGCCGGAATGCGGTTGAACGTTCGCGTGGTCGGCGCCGAAAATCGATTTCAGGCGATCGATCGCGAGCGTCTCGGCGATATCGACGAATTCGCAGCCGCCGTAGTAGCGTTTCCCGGGATACCCCTCGGCGTATTTATTCGTCATCACGCAGGCCATCGCTTCGCGAACGGCGGCACTCGCGTAATTCTCCGAGGCGATGAGTTCGAGGTTTCCGCGCTGGCGCCGTTCCTCGGAGAGGATCGCGGCGGCGACTTCGGGATCTTGGGCGGCGAGCGTGCCGTGCTGGAGCGTCTGCATGATGGGCTTTCTGTACGTTACGATTGTGCGGTGCGGGCGTCGTCGACGACCCCGCGTTCGAGTGCGCGCAGCGTGCGCGTGCGTTGATCGTCGGAAAATTCAAAGAGTTGCTCGACGCGCGCGGCGTGACGCCCGCCATCGAAGGGGGTCGAGAGAAAGATGTCGAGGATGCGTTCGACCATCTCCCACCCCGTCAAGCGTTCGGCGAGTGCGAGCACGTTGGCGTTGTTATGGCGCCGCGCCAATTCGGCGGAATAGGGTTCGGCGACCGGCGCGCAACGCACGCCCGGCACCTTGTTGGCGGCGATCGCAATGCCGATGGAGGAGCCGCAGATGACGATGCCCCGCTCCGCCTGTCCGCTCGCAACGGCTTCGGCGACGGCGAACCCATATTGCGGGTAATCGACCGGGGTCGCATCGTGCGTGCCGAAATCGATGAGCGAATAGCCCCGCTCGCGCAAGAGCGCGGCGATGCGATCTTTGTATTCAAATCCGGCGTGGTCGGCGCCGAGTGCGATGGTCACGGCAGAGGGCTCTCCCTTAGGCAGTCGAACTCGCGCGCCGATGAAGATCGCCTGGGCCAGCAGTGCTTTCGCAGCCGCTTTCGCGCGTGGCGACTGCACGCAACTCGAGTGGCTCGATGCCTGCGCGCGCAGCGCTCTCTGCGACGGCGTCGCGTTCGACCGGGCGCACTTTCCGCGAACCGATGCAGACTACCTCGCCCAAATCAAGAAGGCGGCGGTCGATCTCTGCGTGACGCCGGTCGCAACGCTCGACGACGACTTCTTCCTTGCCGACCGGAGCAAGAAAGAGGAGTCGCTTCAGATCGCGCTCACCGTCGGTGCGCCCCTGCTGATCGCCCGGGCGCCCGGGCTCGTGGCCTGCAGCTACCCGGAGTTGGCCGCCGCGCTCGGCGAGGCGACGGGGCTCGCGAAGGCGGCGAACGTAACCATCGCCCTGCGCAACGCACCCGACACCCATGCCGGCAGCGACGCCGACTGCAAGCGCCTGGCGAAGGAGGCCGATTCGGCGTGGCTCCGCTTCGCGCCCGAGCCATTGCGGCTCGACGCGGGGAGTTCGCTTGCGAGCCTGGCGGGGAAAACCGTCGCGATCCTCCACGATCTCTCCGGGGAAGCGGAAAAAACGCTCGCTGCAATCGAGCGCGAGGCGCCGGGGTATCGCGGGTTCATCATCCTCGATTCGCGCGCCGGAGAGCGCTCGCTCGGGGAGATCGATAGAGTGACCGCGTCAAGCGTCTTTCGTGCGAGGTGAGAACCTGCTTTCTCGCAGGTGGGTGCGGCCCGGGCGCGGGAGCGACAGGCAGTTGCCCGTCACGCCTTCGTATCCGGAGCTGATGCTCCCTTAGGGTTTTCGTTGGTCCAGCACCTATGGCACGCTGCGCGCAAAACGCAGTCACCACCCCAACCCTAGCACCGCCGTCAAGACTTGACAGATTGCGATGTCGCGTGAACGAATCGCACGATGATCGCCCTTTCTTCCTCGTCGCAGCCCTTCGTTCGGCATGGGAGCCTCTCGGTCGAGCGCAGCCTCAATCGCAGCTACGAGGCGGCGAAGCGCTATTTAAGCGCCGCTGCGCTGTCATCCCGAGTAGATGGCGAAACCATCGTATCGAGGGATCGTCCACGTGCACCTCGATGCGCGCCGCGCGCTACAAAGACCTTGCCGTTGCAGCCACGACTCAACGAGCCGCGCGATAAGCCGATCGCCACGACCGTTCGGGTGAATTCCATCGCGTTGAAGGTAGCGCTCCCGCGGCGTCGGCACGGGCATTGAAACGCTCGCCGCGCGATCGGCTGCATCGAGCCGCACATACAGCCGGTGCTGTTTACCGGCTAACGTCGGTGCCCGCATGCCGAGTGCACCGATACTCGGCGTCGTCATCACGAGCGTCGGCGCCGCAGACGCATATCGAGCGAGCCATCGGCGTATCGTACCGAGCGGTGCGGGAACCTCCGTATCGATGAACGAGAGCGTTAGAACGATCGCCGCAGCCTTCGGCGGAATCTTGGGAGAGCGCAGGAGCGTCGGCACGTCGGGGGTCGCGCTCACGCGCGCGGTAACGCCGCATCGACGCGCGACGAGATACGGGAAAGCCAAGGCGCTGCTCGATAGGCCGTACCCTGCTGTTTCGCTCGCGCCCAGGAAGTACACGATCGGCTGCTTCGGTACGGCACCTTCGCAAGACATACTTACGAGCAGCAACAACGCCGCGAGTGCCGGTAACGGCAGCGACCGACGCCCCATCAAGGTGCGCTCGATGAGGTAATGATATGCGGCGTGATAACGACGTAGAGATTCGTTACCTCGTGCGTCGTGCTCTCCAATTTGAAGAGATCGCCGAAGAGCGGTATCCGCGATAGAAGCGGGACGCGTGCGATCGAGGTGATGTCGTTGTTCTGCAACAGCCCGCCGATCACGAACGGCTGCCCGTCACGAACCCGTACGGTGGCAATCGCCTGCCGCTGGCTAATCTGCGGAATATTCCCCTGGATGAAGCCCGTCACGTTGGAGACCTCAGCGAGCACGACCGACGTCACGTACCCACTGCTGGAAACATAGGGACGCACTTGAAGGTGAACGCCGACGTTGAAGTACTGCAACTGCTCCTGAACGGTCGGCGGATTCCCGGGATACGTGATCGTCGTCACGACCGGGAGTGCATCGCCGGTGAGGATCGAGGCCTCCGTTCCGCTCAGCGTGCGCAAGCGCGGAGCGGAGATGAGCGTCCCCTTCCCTTGCTGGATCAACGCAAAGAGCTGCGCCTGAAAGGTGGCCTGAAGCTGCGGTTTTTGCAGCGTTTGCGAAAGCAGCGTAGCCGTCGCAAACGGCCCGTTCTGCGCGAAGTTTATCCCGACTTGCCGCGCGCCACTACTGGTCAACTCGAAGATCTTCGCATCGAGTTGCACGCTGGTCTGCCGGGCATCGGGACGATCGACGGCCTTGATTTCCGCGGCGATCGGGGCGACTTGCTCGGGGGATCCGGTCACGATAACCGCGTTGAGCCGCCGGTCGATTGCGACATTATCCGAAATGCGTTGAGCCCCGAGCTGATTGCGCATATCGAGTGTCAGCGAACCGCCTGGAAGCGTGCCCCCGAAGGACTGCCCACCGTACCCGCCGCCGCTCAACGGGGCCTGCGAGAGGATCGAGGTCGTTTGAAACGACCGGCCGCCATGCAGCGGCGAGGGCGAAAAGAGCGCGGCGATCTCGTCGAGACTCGCGTGTCGGAGCCGAACCACCTGCGTGATCGTCGAGAGCGCAGCGGCAGAAGACGCCCCGAGAGTCGCGGTTCCTTCAGGCGTTGGAACCGTCGGCGACAGGTAAAGCATAAGGACCGATCTCCCGGGAACGAGACGCGGAAGGATCGGTTCGGAGGCCGATATTTTGATCGTAACGCTGCCGCTACTACGAACAAGCGCGAGCTTTATTAACAGTCCTCGCGCGCGGAACGTGTACACCCGACGCGGGAATCATCGTCTGCGGGAATACCACGGCATACGACGTCGCAGAGCGATTTACGACAGCATACGGCGCCAGGCCGCCGGAGAAGTTGATACGCAGTGAGGCGCCGCCGCCTCGCACTCTTAACGAGATTCGCGACAGCACGAAGCCGGGCAGCGCGGTCGCCCAGCCTGGGACTAAGGCGATGATAAGGCCGCACATTAGCGCTTTGACGGCGCGGATGGCCCGGTTCATGAATCTATTTGGAGCATATTGAGGATCTTCCGATGGTGCGCTTTCCAACGACGCGGCGAGCGCGACGGTTTATTCGTATCGCTTGGTTCGGATCCGGATTGACGGGCGGCTATTTGCACAAACGGCAGATTGGGAAATCGACTTGCCACTTTCCGTTCGCCGCTTCACACACCAAGAGGCTCTCAATGACGCGCTTACCAGCTTCTGAAAACGTAGGACCTCGTTCGATGCCGCCCGTCATAAGGTGGTTTACCGGCGGCAACCCAACGGCGAGGCGATCGGCGGCTGAGGCCACCGCCATCACCTGTCGCCCTGATTGATTAAGAATAAGCGTCGACGTGAAGATCACTTTCACGCAACGAACAGTGTTTCCGGGCAGTGTCTTGGGGAGCGGCGAAAGATTTTGCACGTTGAGTTCTTTATCAAATACTCGCTTCCCTATCACTATGACATATGAGAGTCCCCCGTTCATTCGATATCGTTGCGCATGGAGGCGGTGAAGCAACGCCATGCCGCCCGGGGTTATGCTCATCTCAAGAAAATCGTCCTGCCCGTTCTGCTTTTTAAGATGCGATAACGAAACGACGTGATGTTTCAATAAGTTCGTATCGATGATCGATGTCTTAAATATTTGCTCCCTTCTTACGATCGAAAAATATATCGGCGTCTTATCGATATAGGATCGAAGCGATTGCAGTACCTTTGCATTAGTTGAGGCATTGATTGCGAACGAAGCGGCGACGGAATGCAGGCTTCCCCTGCCGGGCTTCGAAGGACCATTACAGCCTACTGCCGATACGATTCCGACGATGGCGGCGGCGATCACCACCCGCGTCTTACGGTCGCGTTGTAGGCCCCTATTTCGAGCTGCCTGGTCCGTTATCGGGCGCATCAATCGCGTTGCTCGAGGATTTTTCCGGAAAATGCGTCGACCGCTATCACGGCACCGGTTTGCGTCGTGAAGAGCCACGCCGGATGCTCGATGTTGTCGGAGCTCGTAATGTCGCCCGTCCAGTAGCTTGCAGTGTACGCGACAACGCTCTTCGGATGCGGAAGCGAGAGCGATGCCGTATGGGCATCGACCGAGGCCGTCCCGGTCGATCTCCCGGCATAACTCATTGGACGGCGCCCTACCGGTTCGCGCCAGAGGTAATACGAATAGGATATTCCAGGGGTGTCCGAAACGGTTGTTTGCGAGGCGACACAAATTACGTGCGGCCGAATGCCTCCGATATAAATGACTTCGTGCTTCGTGCAAATCGTTCTCACCGTATGCACGTCATCGACGTCGACGATGACGGCATCGCCGCCTGAGATATTTGCGTTATCGTGCGTCCACGTCAACTGATAGCCAATGAGGACGCGGCTCTTAGCAGCCGCATTCGCCATATAGACGGGAACGATCGAAGAGAGCGCCGCGTCCGCAGGCATTCCCGATGTCTGCTGAACGTATTGAACCGCTGCGTTTACTGCATCCGCTTGCGTAAATTGCACCGAGTTGTCCCTCCTGTAGCCATTGAATACGGCGCCCCCGGATTTCGCGTAATAGTCCACCACCGTTAACCCAGTTTGACTGGTGTATCGGCGCACCGAACCGTTATCGACCTCCGTCAGAGGGCCCACCGGAAGATATGTTTCAGCGCTCTGTACGAGCGACGGGACATTAACGGGTCGCGCTTGCAAAGACTGAGGCTCAAGGGTGAACGAGTTGCTTCCCACCGATTGCGGGAGCAAGCCACTATTAAGGATCGTAAAGGGGCTTGCGAAGCACATTTGCCCCGAAAGCGAGGGGTTACCAACCGAGTTGTTTTGGCTAGAGAAAATGTCGTTGTCGGCGTTGCAGTCCTGCACGATCGACCACACATCCCCAAGGCCTGCTGTTTGGTTTGCCTGCTCCCAAGCACTATTCATCGTCGGGGAGCCGGTAGGATTGTAAGGATAGGGCCAAATCTGCGAGAGGAACCCCGCCATCGCCGTTGCGTCCGGTCCCACGCTGACATCGCAATCGCGCTGTGTGCCGTCGAACGCGCTCTGCGCACAATTTCCAGGGGACTGCCAGTAGCCGAATAGCGATCTGAGGGTCGCTGAGGGAAATCCGGAATAAAAGAAATTCGACCAGGCTCCGACAGCCACCTGAAAGTTCGCGTCGTTATCGGTAGGATCCATGTTCGAGTCAGGGGCTACCGTGTCCGAGCTCGATAACACCATCCACTTAAGATTGTGCCCGGCGAGAGAGCCGCCGGTGCTATCGGTGTTCGCACGCGTGTAATAGTTGCCGCTTTGAATTCCGCTTCCTTCACCCCAGAACTGATAGTCGTTATTGAACGAACCGCCGTCCCCGGAAAACTCGATGTCTCCGGGATCTCCATGGCCGGCAAACACAATGAGGCTGGCACCCGCGTTCACGGCGCTTTGAATACTTTGCACCGAGACGTTTTGGTTACCCGGGCCCGCCGTTGGCGACTCGCCTAGGGGATCGGTTATGGCCTGGCCGTTAACATCGGTCCATCCGTCTTGGCGAAGCTGCAGCGAGGCATTAATCGCGAGCTGGCTCTGGTTTGTTAGGGACGGATTCTGGGAGAACGGATACGGATAGTTGTCAACGCCGAACGCCGCGAACGAGCTAACAACCGGACCACTCGGGGCGATTGGTATCCCCGAGATGCTCGACATAAGGCCATTGCACCCTGTCATCGCCAACAAAGCGGCGCCAAAAACGACCGGGATGAGCGCCGCGGGTCTGGTGTTGCGAAGCGAACGCACCCTCCCTCGGGCACCGGGTACCGTGAACGGCCGGATACGCGGCCACCGAGGCCGGCTGCAACCGGCATAGGGCTTCACCGTCGGTGATTCCACCCCTACGGGGGTATCATTATTTGCCATGTTTTTGCGCCCTTTTTTAAAATGGATTTACGGGGAAGTTGTGAGCGCGCGCTACGGCGGCGCTAGCGGGTGCGAAGCTCTGCTGAAGCAGCGCGCCGGTTCTCCGGTTATACACGTACGAATACAGTGACGTTATCGCCACACCGTGAATCAGCGCGCACGCCAGAACGACGACATCGAACGCTGCTACCGGTCCGCGCGGCGCGGTAAACGTGGCGGCCCCTCTTGAAATAAGAACGGGCCGTCGGAGCCGTGCATGCGCTACCGTTGGTCGCGCCCCAGAAGAGATATTCGTAGGTTTTCGCTGGCCGTTCTCGCTCTGCTCTTGCCGGAATGTTCGATGGAGCGCATCGCTCACGAGGAACGCCGGCGTAATCCGGTTGGGGAGCACTCGAACCGATGATACGGTATTCGCGAGGGCGGTATCGCGCACGAAAAAAAGCGCTACGGCGATAAGAATGGCTTTCGTGAAACACAACGTAGGCCTCTGCGCTGGGGTGAGGGTAGTAGGCGGTCGGTGTCCCCCCCCCCCCCCTGAATCACCTGCGAAAACTTCACAAATATTTTTACTTTGTGCCCCATCGCCCCCTAATGCCGCAGAAAAGGCTGCGGGATAATCTTCGCTGAGGATACATTCCGATTCGCGCTTCGCTGGCAGCATCGCACGCACAAACGCTCCCACCGGTTCGAAGCGCTTCTTACGCCGGCGTCAAGACTTGACGGATCGCGATTTCGCGTGAACGAATCGCACGATGATCGCTCTTTCTTCCTCGTCGCAGCCCTTCGTTCGGCATGGGAGTCTCTCGGTCGAGCGCAGCCTCAATCGCAGCTACGAGGCGGCGAAGCGCTATTTAAGCGCCGACGCCGTCGAGCGCGGGTTGTTCGCGCGGCTCGAAGGATCGGCGAGCAGAGATTTTACATTGTGCGCCGATACGCGCAATAACGATCGCTTCGATCCGAACGACGATACGATTTGGTGGGATCCCACCAGCGCGCTACGCACGACGAGCGGCGGAACGCAATCGCCGGCGCTCGGTTTAGGGCACGAGATCGACCATGCCGTCGAACGCCCCGCACGCGAACTCCAACTCGCCGCGCGCTGCGCCGGCCGGTACGATACCGCGGAGGAAGAGCGCGTCATTCGCGGCTCGGAAACGCACGCCGCGCGAACGCTCGGTGAAGCGACGCGCCGCAATCACGACGGTACCTGCTTTCGCGTAAGTTCGCCGACGGAGCGGTGAAGGGTGCAGAGGCGCGACACTCGGCTCCGGCTACGAGCCGGCAGCTCGTATACGGTCGCACAGACCCTTGCTTCGCAGCCATGGGATAACCAGGTGCGCAATGATGCGCGCGCCGCGCGCATTGGGATGGATGCCGTCGCGCTGCAGATAGCGCGCGGGGTGCGCCGGCATTCCTATCGGTAGCAGCGTGGCATGAAGGGTTTTGGCTGCGGATGCGACTCGGCGGTAGAGTTGGCGCTGCATGCTGAGGAGCGTCGGTGCGCGCGTACCGAAGGCGCTAACCAGCGGCGTTGTGAGCACGAGTGTCGGGGCGGCGTTCGTGTAGCGACGTAGCCACCGTCGGAGAGCGCCTACCGGAGCGGGGACGTACGCATCGATAAACGATAGCGTCAGGACAGTCGCCGTCGTCGAGCTCGTAACGGAGAGATTGCGCAGTAGCGTCGGGACATTGGGAGTGGCGCTCACACGCGCAATTATGCCGCATCTTCGCGCTACGATCGACGGAAAGGACAGGTCTTTTCTCGGCAAGCCGTAGCCGGCCGTTTCACTGGCACCCATGAAGACCACGATCGGTTCTCTCGCCTGCGCCGCGTTCGCGGTTCCGCCGATGATATTCGCAATCGCGCAGCCGAGTGTTGCGGCAAGGGACGCTCTTCTGCTTGCTCTCACGGCGAGATCGACGATTTGATGATGTGCGGCGTAATCACGACGTAAAGGTTCGTCACTTCGTGCGTTGTGCTCGCAAGTTTGAAAAGATCGCCGAGCAGTGGAATGCGTGAAAGGATCGGCACGCGCGCAATCGAGGCGATATCATTGTTCTGAAGCAGGCCACCGATGATGAAGGGTTCGCCGTTGCGTACGCGCACGGTCGCAATCGCCTGCCGCTGGCTGATCTGCGGGATGTTGCCTTGGATGAACCCGGTGACGTTGGAGACCTCCGCGAGCACCACCGAGGTGACGTAGCCGGTGCGCGAGACATACGGGCGTACCTGGAGATGCACGCCGACGTTGACATACTGCAACTGCTCCTGCACGGTCGGCGGATTGCCGGGGTAGGTGATCGTCGTCACGACCGGGAGCGCATCGCCGGTAAGAATCGAGGCCTCGGTTCCGCTGAGCGTTCGCAGGCGCGGTGCAGAGACGAGGGTTCCCTTCCCTTGCTGGATCAACGCGAAGAGTTGCGCTTGAAAGGTCGCCGCCAACTGTGGCTTCTGGAGCGTCTGCGAGAGCAGCGTTGCCGTAGCGAACGGGCCGTTCTGGGCGAAGTTGATGCCGACTTGGCGCGCGCCGCTGGCGGTGAGTTCGAAGATCTTCGCGTCGAGCTGCACGCTGGTCTGGCGCGCGTCGGGACGGTCAACGGCGTGTATCTCTGCGACGATCGGCGCGACCTGCTCCGGGGAGCCGGTCACGATGACGGCGTTGAGCCTGCGGTCGATCGCGACGTTGTCGGAGATGCGTTCGCTGCCGAGTTGGTTGCGCATGTTCAGCGAGAGCGAGCCGCCCGGAAGCGTACCGCCGAAGGAGCCTCCGCCGTAGCCACCGCCGCTCAGCGGGGCCTGCGAGAGGATCGAAGTCGTCTGGAACGAGCGCCCGGCTCGAATCGGCGAGGGCGAAAAGAGCGCCGCGATCTCATCGACGCTTGCGTACTTCAGCGGCACGACCTGCGTGATCGTCGAGAGCGACGCACTTGGATCGGCAGCGAGACTCGTGCCGGCGTTGCTTGCCGGAGTTGCGGGCGCAAGATCGATCGTGAGCGCCGAGAGCGTCGGCGCCAGGTGAATCTCGGTGGGCGCGGAGGTTGAAAGCTCCAGCGTGAGGTTTCCGTTCTCGCGCTTCAATGCAAGCCGCGTAACGAGTTTACCGCCGGCTGGAATCTGCACGCCCGAGGCGCGCGTCGTGCTGCGCGCGAAGAGCACCGCGTACGAGGTTGGCGAGGTATTTACGACGTTATAGGGCGGCAACCCGCCGGAGAAGCGCGCCGTCACGACGGCACCCGTCTTTTTCTCGTGCAACGCGACGTGGGTGAGAATGTAGCCGGGCAGCGCTTCGACGTAGCCGGGGTAGATGACAACAATCGCCGCGGAGAGCAGCCCAAAGAATGCTCGCGCCTTCGGCCGTGAGTGCGCCGCTAGCAATCGGGGTTCACCGACGATCGTTTTTCGTCCCAAGATTGGGCCATCGACTCACGCTATGACTCGGGCAGGGCGACCCACGTACCGCGAGCCTTACAAAAAAGGATGTGCCCTGTTACGTTTTTCCCCGCGTCGCCGAAGTCCAACGTAAAATCGTAATGGGGGCGCGACAGGAACGCGCTCGATGGCCAAAACCCGAAGCCCATGGGGGAGTAATTACCGGCGTAAGGCCGCAGGTCAATGCCTGCTTTCGTTAGAACGAAGGTCGCCACGAATTGTGCGTGCACGCACCCGCGAAGCCTGCCCGGCCACTTTGGCACGCGAACGGCAAGAAGCTTAGGCTGCCTCAGCCAGCCAACGGTTGCGTACCAGGGTGCGCGGTTTGCGGCCGTACGCCGCGTCCAGTGGTCCTTCCTTGCAAGAGTCCGGCCGAGGGGCCCGAGCCGAACTGTAACATTATCTGTTGACAAACCAGGTATTGGTTCCGTTCGAAGCACTCCCGCATCGAGGAACGATCGAAGAGGCCCTAACGAGGACTGAAAGAGTTCGGGAGAGCCGAAGTACATAACGACCGGCGTCTTCGCCAAATGTTGATTGAGCGCTTTTGCGATCGGCCCCGTATTGAAGGCTTTCGTTGCCGTCACGGCGGGGCGCCTCGGTTGACGGTACGAGCCGGTGCAGGCACCGACGAATGAAAGACCGAGTACGGCTATCAACTGCACTCCCCGGCGCCACGCGATACAAAATGCTGCGCTTCGCGACCCGCGCACCTTCAGACGATCATGCATCAGTCGCTCGCACCGAGAAGCACTCCTGAGAAGGCATCGATCGCAATCACCTCTCCGTTTCGATACGTGAAAAGCCAGGCAGGATGCTCGACGTTGTCGTTACTTGATAATCCGGCGGTCCAATAGCCGCTCTTGTACGATACCACCCCATTGGGGTTTGGCAATGAAAGGGAGGCGGTGAAGGCGTCGATCGAAGCTGACCCAGTGGAGCGGCCCGCATAGCTGAGGGGCTTTCGGCCAGCCGGCTCACGCCAGAGGTAATAGGCGTACGAGATGCCAGGTGCGTCAGTGACCGTTCGTTGCCACGAGACACAATAAACAATGGGATGATACGGCGTAATGATAGTCTTATACTGCAGACACCTCATCGTCACCGTGTGGACATCGTCAACGTCGACATGAATTGCATCGCCGCCGATCACGTTCGCGTTATCGTGTGTCCAGGTCAGTTGGTACCCAACCAGGGTTCGGCTTAGGGCCGCCTCGTTGGAGTCGTACACCGGGACGATGCTCGTCAAAGCTGCATCAGATGGGACTCCGGTGCTTTGAGTTAGGAAAGCAGTCGCCGCAGAAATGGCGTCCTGCTGCGTGAACTCGATAGGGTTTTGATGGGCGTGTGCTTCGAGAACGACTCCACCCGAAAGCGCGTAGTAGTCCGCGACGACGACGCCGGTGTTGCTCGTGTAGCGGCGGACTGAGCCGTTATCCTGATATGATACGCTGCCGCTCGGCAGGTATTGTTCGGCACGTTGGACGAGCGCAGGAACATCGACGGGGCGTGCCACCAGCGTCTGCGGTTCGAGGGAAAAAGTTGTTCTCGGAACCGTAACGGTTGCCAGGCCGAACGAATCGGTGTACGGGCTACTGAAGCAAATATTCTGCGCGAGCGGTTGGTTTCCAACACTTGAGTTCTGCGCGGAAAAATGATCGTTTAGCGTGTTACAGTCATAAATCTCCGACCAGGCACTCCCGAGGCCCGCACTTTGGTTGGCCTGTTGCCAGGCATCGTGCATCGTCTGTGCGCCAGCCGGATTGCTATTAAACCCGGAATTTGGCATGATCTGCGACACGAACGTCTCCACAGCCTGAACGTTTGGACCTGCGGTTACGTCACAGTTTCGATCTACGGACGACTGCGACGGGCAGTTCCCTGGGGCCTGCCAATATCCGAAGATAGCTCGAAGGGTTGAAGATGCAGACCCCGATCCAAAGAATTTTTCCCAGGCACCTATCGGGGCCTGATAATTCGTCGAACTATCGCTCGGGTCTAGATTCGAGTCAGGCGCTGCGCTATCGGAACTCGCGAAGACCAACCATTTCAACGACGTTCCCAGAATCGGCACCCCAAATGTATTACTCGGTGTGGTACCGTCCGACGATCCAACCCCCCAATACGAATAGTTCGCTGGCGCTGAATTCGAGCAAGCATCTGAAAATGCGACGTCGCCAGTACTGCCATGCCCCATAAAAAATATGATGCTCGCTCCACTATGCGCCGCATCAAGAAAGCTTTGTGCGGAAACCTTTTGGTAGCCCGGCCCCGCCACAGGCGCCTCCCCCAGTGGATCTGTCAGGAGGCTGGGAACGGCACCCTGGATTTGACCCCTTTCCGGCATCGGGCTTTTGACCCCCCAAGCAAAAAAGCGGAGCCTCCTCTCGAATCGGTTGGTTAACAAAGCACCGCCGACCGAGAGGGGTTCCAGGG
>JAJYRH010000034.1 GCA_021794205.1 bacterium | reverse complement strand
GAAGCGGCCGATGCAGATCGTCGTTGCGGTCATGCATAAGCTGTTGGTCATCGCCTATGGGGTCCTTAAGTCCCAACGCCCGTTCGACCCCAAAATGACTTGACGTTCATCACGGAATCTCGATACGCCGCCGATGGCGGCTACTCGGGCTGACAACGAGGGAACTCGGGCTGACAACGAGGGAACTCGGGCTGACAACGAGGGAACTCGGGCTGACATGGGGGCGTTGCGGCGCAACGCGCGAATAGCGCCTCCATGCATCGCAGGCTCGCACTCCTCGCCTCGATCCTCGCGTTCGCGCTGCCTTTCGGCGGCGCGCTTTCCGCGCGCGGCTACCATCGCTACGAGCGCTTCAAACCGATCCGTTGCGGCACCGAGCTGTGGGCGATGAAAACGCTGCGCGATCGCGGTGCGGCGCACATCAATTTCGCGCCGCACGCCACCAGCATCGCGTGGCTCGCGGCGGAGCGCGCACCGAGCGATCCCGATCTCGTCGCCCATCGCCTGGCGCCGGTGGAAACGACGGTGTGGCGCGTACGCGCGCAACTCGTTGGCTATCGCATCGAAGCCGACGGCGATTACCACTTAGTGCTGCGCGATCCGCGCAACGGCGCGACGATGATCGGCGAGATTCCGCTTCCACGATGCGTGGCGACGCGCGGCGCGCAGTACGCCGCGCTACGCGCGCAGATCGATCGCATCGGTCACCATCCCGCGACGCGCTTTTGGTGGTGGCTCGATTACCACGGCGCGACGCCGCCGACCATTACGGTCGCCGGCGTCGGCTTTTTCGATCGTATCCACCAGCAAGATGGCGTCGCACGCAACGGCGTCGAGTTGCATCCGGTGCTCGGCGTCAGCCCGTAGCCTTCGCCGAGCGCGGATCCTTCGCGGCGGTTAGAGCCCCAGCGGGTAGGCCTCTTCGCCGTGCAGTGCGATGTCGAGCCCCTGCTCTTCACCCTCCGGCGGCACTTTCACCGGCGTGATGAGATTGATGAGCCAGAGCATGACGTAGGTAAACACGAACGCGTACGCGCTGCAGAGCACGTCCGCCGTCACCTGTTTGCCGAAGAATGCGACGCCGCCGCTGAGCAAACCGTTTGCTCCGGCGGGGTTCCATTGCGTCGATGCAAAGACACCGAGCAGCACGATACCGAGAAAACCACCGACGCCGTGCACGCCCCACACATCGAGCGCGTCGTCCCAACCGAGACGATTCTTCAACGCGACTGCGTAGTAACACACGCAGCCGGCGGCGAGCCCGATAATGACCGCGGTGACCGGCGAAACGTAGCCCGCGGCGGGCGTAATCGTCGCGAGCCCTGCAACGGCACCGGTGAGCAGGCCAACGAATTTCGGCTGTCGCCCGTACGCCCATTCGATGAGTAGCCACGCGACGGCAGCGAACGATGCGGCAACGTCGGTGTTGAGAAACGCGGTTGCCGTGACGGAATCGACGCGGAGCTCGGAGCCGGCGTTAAAGCCGTACCAGCCGAACCAAAGGAGCCCAGTGCCCAAGGCGATGAGCGGCACGTTGTGTGGTTTGTTCTCGACGATGGTGCGTCGACCGACGTAGAGCACCGACGCGAGCGCGGCGAAGCCCGCCGACGCGTGCACCACGATGCCGCCGGCGAAATCGAGAACCCCCCATTGCGCGAGCAGCCCCTGCGGGCTCCAGATCATATGAACGAATGGGAAATATACGAAAATGAGCCACGCGGTGAGGAACCAGAAGTACGCTTTGAACGTCACGCGATTGGCGAAGGCGCCGGTAATCAGTGCGGGCGTGATGATGGCGAACATCATTTGGTAGGCGACGTGTACGACGAGCGGAATGCCGGCATTGTTTCCGGTAAACATCGTCTGCAGGGTTACGCCGCGAAGAAACGCGTAGGTAAAGGGGTTACCGATAATTCCGTGCCAATCGGGGCCGAAGCTCATCGAATAGCCGAACGCAAACCAGAGAACGGTCGTCCAACCCAGCGACATGAAACTTTGAATCATGATGCTGAGCACATTTTTTCGTGCAACGAGGCCGCCGTAAAAAAATGCGAGCCCCGGTGTCATCAGCATGACGAGGCTCGCGCAGAGTAACATAAAGCCGGTATTACCAATGTTGACCGGCATCGTGGCGGTAGGCATAGGCACCTCCAGAATAATAACAGCAGGCGGGAGCTACGCCTGGAGACGGCCTATTCCTTCGCCTCCGCTGTTATTTCAACGGCGTCGCGGACTGCACGTTGGAGCTAAAGCGGCCGAAGGTCGCGGGGTACTGGCGGAAGAGATTCTCGAGCGCGGTGATGCGTTCGGCGTCGCCGGGGTGATCGGAGAGAAACTCCGGCGGGCTCGCCATGTTCGTGTTTTCGAAACGCCGGAAGAGCCAAACCATGCCCCACGGGTTCTCGCCCGCCGCCGCGCACGTAAATGCGCCCTTGCGATCGGCGTTTTGCTCCACGGTTCGCGAGAACCGGAGGCTCTCCAACTGCGTGCCGATGCCGAGCACCGTATTGACCACGCGATTATTGCCTCCGCCGAAGAGCATATCGGCGATCGTCGCCATAAGGTTCAAGCGCTGGTTCTTCTGCATGAGGTTGAAGACGTCGTGATGGATATCGTGTGAGGTCTCGTGGCAGAGGACGCCGGCGAGTTCTTGTTGGTTCTGCACGAACGTCATCAACGAATCGGTGACATAGACGTTGCCGCCGGGAACCGCGAACGCATTGGGCTGCTTCATATGCACGAGAAGAAAGCGAAACGGGAAGTCGTACTGCGGGTCGGCGACCTTTGCGATGCGCGCGGCGATGGGATTGAGGATGCTGTAATAGGGCGAGGAGTGGAGAATCAGCCCTTGTTTTTGCAACGTTTGATATTCTTGTTGGCCGACTTGCGCTTCCCACTGGTGCTCGGTGAGCGCGGCGGCCGGCGCAGCGGCGCCGAGCGCGATGAGCGCGGCTAGGGCCGTTGCCAGGATTCGTGCATTCATAGTGCCGATGTATTCGGCCTCATCGAGCACGAAGGCTCTATATGGCATCCCGTAAGATTTGATTCGTTGACATATCATAATGTACTGATATAATAGTGGAGATGGTACGCGCTCAGGTCCAACCGCAGCCCGTTTCCCCAGCGTCGGCGCCGGAGGCCGAATTTAGCTCGGCGCTCTACGCACGCTTCTTCTCCGGCCTCGCCGACGAGACGCGGTTGCGCATCGTGCGTCTGCTGCTCGATGGGCCTAGAAGCGTCGGCGAACTCGTCGCCGGATTGGGGATCGCGCAGAGCCGGGTGAGCAATCACCTCTCATGCCTGAAATGGTGCGGTTACGTCCGCACGCAGCGCAGTGGTAAATACGTCATCTACGAACTAGGGGATCCGCGAATCGCCGAGATCGTAGCGCTCGCCCAGGGCGTCGTCGCGCGGAATGCCGCGCACATCGAAGCCTGCACGAGGCTGGGATAACGCGTGAATTTGCTCGCCGACGCCGTCGTACGCACGTTCGTTGCGCGTCCGCGCAGCAGCGCGCTGCTCGTCGGGATCGGCGGAAGCGCGCTCGCATTCTTTTACGCGATTGCACTACCCGCCGAACGATATGGTGCCTTTGCGCTCGGCGCGCTTGCCTACCTCACCCCCGGTGAAGCGATCGCCGCAATTGCGATCGGTTACGGTACGACGCTTGCAATCGCGATCAATCTTCGTAGCAATGCCGGGCGCGGAAGCGATGCGTTGACGTTCGGTGGTGCGCTTGCAGCGCTGCTGCCCAGTAGCCTCTGCTGCACGACGCTCATCCCCAGCGCGTTGGCGGCACTCGGCGCGAGCGCGCCGGTCGTCCTCCACGTTACCGGGCGCTTTCAAGGTTTTTTTGCCGCCTATAGCAACGCGTTCGTCGCGTTTGCGGTGCTCGCGGTTCTCGCCGCACTCTGGCTCGCCGCGCGCAGTTCGCAGAACGCCTGCGCGATCTCCATCCCCAAAGGGAGTACTCCATGAAATCGCTCTTGCTTTCGCTCGCGCTGCTTTCGTTTGCGGTATCCACCGCGCCGGCGAACGCACTCGCTGCCGCTCCGGCGATCGCCGTCGGCCACCCGGCGCCGAACTTCACCTATCATCTCCTCGGCGGTGCACGCTTGTCCGCAGGCAGCCTGCGCGGGCATCGCTATTTGCTTTGGGTGATGGCGACCTGGTGCCCCTCGTGCGTTACCGGTGCGCATGCGCTCGCCGCGCATGCAGCGAAATTACGCCGCGCGGGCTTTCGCATGGTGCAGTTGGAAGCCGCCGGCGATCTCGGGTACCCGGGGCCGAGTCTGGAGTCGATTCGCAACAGCATCGGCGCGGTCGCCGCGCCGCCGAATTGGTATTGGGGCACGTTGAGCGAAGCACAATCGCTCGCGCTCGATCCCGCGAGTGCGCCCGACGTGTTCTATCTCGTCGATCGGCATGGCCGCGTCCGCGCACAGAGCAGCGCGCCCGCAGCGCATTGGGCGCAGATCTCCGCTTTTGCTTCGGGTCGTTGATGAACGCCCCGGATATCGCCGTCATCGGCGCGGGCTCGGCGGGTTTCTCGGCGGCGATTCGCGCGAGTGAGCTCGGAGCGCGTGTCGCGCTCGTAGGCGACGGCACGATCGGCGGCACCTGCGTGAACGTCGGCTGCGTGCCTTCGAAAACATTGATTCGCGCGACCGAAGCACTCCACGCGGCGCGCAGCGCTTCACGCTTTCGCGGCATCAGCGGCAGCGCCGCAATCGACGACTGGGCGCAGGCGATCGCCCATAAAGACGAACTCGTTGCATCGTTGCGGAAAGTAAAATACAGCGATTTGCTGCCGAAGTACGAAAACGTTACCTATCTTGCGGGGCGCGCACGCTTGCGCCCGGAGGGCGTCGAGGTCAACGGCGCGTTGCTGGCGACCGACAAGATCGTTATTGCGACCGGTGCATCGCCGCGCGCACCGAAGATTCCCGGCATCGACGATGTTGCGTGGCTCAACAGCACGCAGGTACTCGATCTGCGTGCATTACCCAAATCGCTGTTGGTGATCGGCGGCGGCGTTATCGGCTGCGAACTCGGGCAGATGTTCGCGCGCGCCGGCGTGCGCGTGACGCTGCTCTGCCGCACGCATCTGCTTCCCGGCGAAGAAGCAGAGAGCGGCGAGGCGCTCGCGGAATATCTGCGGGCCGAAGGCATCGACGTGAGCTGCGGCGTGCGTTACGAGAGCATCGCGGCGCGCGACGATGGCGTTACGCTCGCGATACGCAACGCCGATGGAAGCCGCGAAGAACTGAGCGCAGAACGCGTGCTCGCTGCGACCGGCCGGCAGCCGAATACCACCGGGCTCGAACTCGCGCAGGCCGGTGTGCGTACCCGCGCGGACGGCGCGATCGAGGTCGACGAGCACCTGCAAACCACGCGCCCCGGCACCTATGCCGCGGGTGATGTAACCGGGCGCGATCTCTTCGTCTATATGGCGGCGTACGGCGCAAAACTGGCGGTCGAGAACGCGCTGGGCGCAGGCGAGCCCACCTACGATGCAAGCGCGATGCCACGCGTGACCTTTACCGACCCACAGGTGGCGAGCGTCGGATTAACCGAGGCGCAGGCCCAAGCGCACGGGTACGACGTGCACGCCGTGCGTTTGGAGTTGCACGATCTACCGCGTGCGCTCGCCGCACGCGATACGCGCGGTTTCGTGAAATTAGTCGCGCAGCGCGAGAGTGGAACCTTGCTCGGCGCGCATATCGTCGCACCCGAAGGCGGCGACAGCATTCAAACCGCCGTGCTCGCCATCAAACACGGACTCACGGTGAGCGACCTCACCGAGACGCTCTTCCCGTATCTCACCAACGTCGAAGGGATAAAGCTCGCGGCGCTCGGCTTCGGAAGGGATGTCGCAAAACTCTCCTGCTGCGCGGGTTAGCAGCGATCCATACAGGAGCGTTCGGAGCCGAACGCCAAGCCACGGCTGTTCGCTGCCGGGAACCCGGTGAAATTCCGGGACGGTCGCGCCACTGTAAGCGGGGAGCTTCCATCGCCACTGCGAGAGCGGGAAGGCATTTGGAGCGATAGCTACGATCCGCAAGTCAGGATACCGCACCGAACGCTTGCTTGTGTACGCCTCGCGTAAAGGTGGTGCGAATGGTTCCCCCGTGCTCGATCTCGACCCGAAAGGGCGACGCCGGCGTCACGCGCTTGGGCGGCGGCGAACAAATATCGAAAGCCGACGCGCGCGTCGAAGCCTACGGGGCGATCGACGAACTCAATACCATCATCGGTCTCGCGCGAGCTTTCTGTACCGACGAAGAGCTGCGTGGCATCGTTCGTGCGATTCAGCGCGAGCTTTTTCCGATCGGCTCGGCAATTTCGACCAAGCCGACATCGAAAAAACACGTCCCGACGATCGGCAAGGAGATGGTTCATCGGCTCGACGCGCTGGTGGAGCGATTCGAAGCCGAACCGAATATTCTGCGCGACTGGTCGCTGCCGGGAGAGTTTCGAGAATCTGCTGCATTTGACGCCGCGCGAGCGATCTGTCGGCGCGCGGAGCGCGCGGCGGTGCGTTACGTTTCGAGCGGCGGCGTCGTTCAGCCGACCGTGCTCGAGTATCTGAACCGCCTCAGCGACGTTCTCTGGCTCTGCGCGCGCGTCGTTGAAGCGCGCAACGGCATCGACGCGCGCTTGCGCGATGAGGAGCACCCGGGGCCGCCGTGGTCGCGCGCGTGGTGATTCGCACGAAGGTCTTCGCCGCCGCGCTCGCGCTCGATATCGCGCTCGGCGATCCCCCCGAATTCCCGCATCCCGTCGAAGCGATCGGCGCAGCGATCGACTGCTGCGATCGTTTTGCGCGCGAGCGTTCGATACGCGAGCACCCGCGTTTCGGCCGCATCGCGGGCGTTCTGACGACGCTCGCGATCGTCGGTGCGAGTTACGGCACCGCGGCGACGTTGCTGCGGCGCTCGGGGAGAGCGCACACGGCAATCGAGATCCTCCTCGCGGCGAGCACGCTGGCGTGGAGAAGCTTGATCGCCGAAGCGAGCTCCGTTGAATCGGCGTTGGCGGCGGGCGACCTCGAACGCGCGCGCCGACGGCTCGCGCGCGTCGTGGGACGCGACACGCAGGAATTGTCCGAGGCGGAGATCGTGCGCGCGGCGATCGAAACGCTCGCCGAGAGCCTCTGCGACGGTATCGTCGCACCGCTCTGTTATCTCGCGCTCGGGGGCGTTCCGCTGGCGCTGGCATATAAAGCGACGAATACGCTCGATTCTGCGATCGGACATATCGAAGCCCCCTATCGCGATTTCGGTTGGTTTGCGGCACGTTTGGACGATGTCGCGAACTTCGTTCCGGCACGATTGAGCGCGCTCGCCATTGCTGCAGCGGCGCGAATCGCGGGAGCCGATTCGTCGCGGAGTCTGCGCACCTGCGTGCGCGATGCGCGCTTGCATCGCAGCCCGAACGCAGGCTGGCCCGAGGCCGCGATGGCGGGTGCGTTAGGCGTGCGGCTCGGCGGGCGCAATACCTATGGTGGTGTCGAAGTATGGGGCGCCGTGCTCGCTGCGGAAGGCCGCGTTCCCGAGCTGCGCGATCTGCAACGTGCGCGAACGGTGGTAACGATCGCCGCCGCATCGATCGCCCTCTTTGCACTCGTCGTGTTGGGAGTGCGCGATGTACGTCGCTGAGGCGCCCCGTCCGGCGCACGGCGGAGATATCGCCGGCATCGCGGCGCGGTACGGCGTGGACGGGGCGGCGTTGCTCGATTTCAGCGTGAACGTGAATCCGCTCGGCGCGCCGAGAGCGGTGCTCGATTATCTCGAAGACGGCGCGTCGCTGCGGCGCGCGCTCGCCGCATACCCCGACCGTGATGCGAGAGCGCTGAAAGAAGCGCTCACCGAGCGTTACGAGATACCGGCCGACGCAATCGTCGTCGGAAACGGCAGCGCGGCGTTGCTCGATGCGGTGTTGCGCGCGCTGCCGCCGGGGCCGTGCCTCGTTCCGGTGCCGGCATTTAGCGAATACGCGCGCGCGATCGCCGCGTGCGGATATAGCCGGCGCACGTTCCCGCTCGATAGCGCAAATGATTTTCGCCTCGACGTTGCCGAAACGATCGAGGCGTTGCAGCGCGAGCGTCCCGCCGTGCTGATTCTTACCAATCCACACAACCCATCGGGAGCGCTCTGCGGGCGCGATGCACTTCGCACGATCGTTCGGGCCGCCTCGGCAATGCGATGCACGGTGCTGCTCGACGAGGCCTTTATCGATTACGCGCCCGCGGAATCGCTGACGGCGGAGGCGGCGGAGAGCGAACATTTGGTCGTGCTTCGGTCGCTAACGAAATTTTTCGCGATGCCGGCGATGCGCGTCGGCTACGCCGTCGCGGTGCCGACGGTCGCGCGCCGCATCGAAGCGCGGCTGCCTTCCTGGCCGGTTGGCACCTTCGCCATCGAAGCGGGTGCGCGCGCGCTGCGCGACCGACAGTTCGAGGAGCGCAGCATCGCGCAGAATGCAGCTTCGCGCGACGCACTCGCCTGCCGACTCCGCGAGCTCGGGCTGCGCGTGCTCCCTTCAGCGGCGAATTTCTTGTTGTGCGAGATCCCCGCTTCGTGGGGAGCGCGCGGCGCGATCTGCGAGCGGCTCGTGCGTTCGTGGGGAATCGTCGCGCGCGATTGCGGCGACTACGAAGGGTGCGCGGACCGGTCGTTCGTGCGCGTCGGCGTAAAAGATGTTACCAGCAACGAACGGCTCGTTCGGGCATTTCGTTCGCTATCACCACTATCACCAAGAGAGGAAAAACGATGAAGGCCCGCGATCGTTTCGACGCATCGTTCCAAGAGCAACTGACCGAGTTATTCGAATCGCGCCGCGACGTGCGGAGCTTTCGCAGCGACCCGGTTCCCGACGACCTCGTCGCCGAGCTCGTCGATCTGACGCGTTTTAGCCCATCGGTCGGTTATTCGCAGCCTTGGCGCTTCGTGCGGGTCGACGCCCAGGCGCGGCGCGAAGCCGTTACGGCGTCGTTTCAACGAGCGAGCGCGGCGGCGCAGGCGACGTACTCCGGAGAGGATGCGGCTTTGTACGCGCGCTTGAAACTCGCGGGGTTTCGCGAAGCCCCCGTACACCTTGCCGTATTTTGCGACGAATCGACCGATACCGGAAAAGGATTGGGCGCGAAGAGCATGCCCGAAACGCGCGCCTATTCCACGACGATGGCGATCTACACGCTTTGGCTTGCGGCGCGCGCGCGCGGCATCGGCTTGGGATGGATCTCGATCCTCGAGCCCGATGTCGTCGAACGCACGCTCGAGGTTCCCGAGGGATGGCGCTTTATCGCCTATCTCTGCCTGGGCTATCCGGCGAGCTACGAAAAAACGCCGGAATTACTGCGCGTAGGCTGGGAACGTTTCGATTCCCGCTCCACACAACTCACCATTCGATAGGAAAGGCCGACTATGCCCATCGCTACGAGAATCGATCCCATCGATGCACGTGCCGCCCAACTCGCGCGCGAGCGAATCGATCAACTCACCAAACCCGTGCGCAGCTTAGGGCGCATCGAAGAACTTGCCGTGCAACTCGCCGGCATCGCCGGGAACCCCATGCTTGCGGGAACCTACGAACGCCGCGTCGTGCTCGTCGGCGCGGGCGACCACGGCGTCACCGAGGAAGGCGTCAGCGCGTACCCCAGCGAGGTAACTCCGCAGATGGTCGGCGCATTTCTTGCCGAGATGGCGGCGATCAATGCATTCGCGCGCGCCGTCGATGCGCAGGTGTACGTGGCGAACTTCGGCGTCGCCGCGGCGCTGCCCGAACACGAACGGCTCTTCGATCTCAGCGTTGGAAAGGGCACGAAAAATTTCTTTCGCGAGCCTGCGATGAGCGATGCAAGCGTGCGGGAGGCGTTGGGGGCCGGTGCAACGGCGTTCGAACGTTTGCGCGAACGTACCCCGGTGGACGTGCTCGCGCTCGGCGAGATGGGCATCGGCAATACGACGAGCGCAGCGGCGCTGATCTGCGCGCTGAGCGGTGCGGATGCAGAAGAAATCGTCGGGCGCGGCACCGGTGTCGACGATGCGGGCTACCGGAGAAAGCTCGCCGTCGTGCGCGCGGGTGCGGCGCGTTGCGATCGCAACGACTGGCGGGCGTGCGCGCGCGAAGTCGGCGGATTCGAAATTATCGGTTTGGCGGGCGCGATGCTGGCGGCGGCATCGGCGCGCGTGCCGGTGGTACTCGATGGGTTTATCGTTGCCGCGGCTGCGTTGCTCGCATCGCGTATCGAACCGAACGCAACCGGCTATTTTATCGCGGCGCATCGTTCGCAGGAGCGCGGCCATGCCGTCGTGTTGGAGCTGTTGGGGTTAAAGCCGCTCCTCGATTTAGAATTGCGGCTCGGCGAGGGCAGCGGTGCGGCGCTCGCATTGCCGCTGCTCGAAGCGGCGGCGCGCATGGTGCGCGAGATGAAGACGTTCGCCGAGGCGGGGGTTGCGACGGCGCACGAGGAGCCGGCGCTATCTTAAAACGCAGCGCGAACGCCGTGGCGAGTGCGTTTCACTACTTTAGCGTTCTCCCGTTCGGCCGCGCGACCGAGAGCTCGCCGCCCGATAGCTACGCGATCGTGCTCCTGCCGATCGTCGGCGCGACGATCGGCGCGGCGAGCGGTGCGGCGGGGGCGCTCGTCGCGCGGTGGGCTATCGAGCCGTGGCCCGCACTCGTCGCCTTCGTTGCGAGCGTGCTGCTGACGGGCGCGATTCACATCGATGGTTTTTTGGATTGCTGCGACGGCGTGCTGGCGAGCGTGCCGGCGAGGCGGCGTTTAGAGATTCTCAAAGACCCGCGGCACGGTACCTACGCCGTCGTCGGCATGGTGGCGATCGCCCTGTTGTGGGTTGCGGCGCTGCAGAGCATTCCCCCCGCGAAATTGCTGCTCGCGCTTGCGTTGAGCGGCGCTCTCGCGCGCCTATCGGCGGTTCCGTTGCTGCGGCTCTTTCGCTACGCATATGCCGAGACGGCGTCGCGCAACATCGAATCGCCGGCGGAGATCGCCGCGTTCGTGCTGCTGACGATCGGCACCGCACTGCTCGCGGCGATGCTCTCGCCGTGGGCGCTACTCTTGCTGCCCGCGGCGGGCGCGTTGGCGGTGGGAATTGCATGGGGCTGCGCGCGGCGGCTCGACGGAAGCGTCACCGGCGACGTCTACGGCGCGACGATCGTGATCGTGGAGGTGGCGCTGCTCGTCGCGATCGCGTTGCTGCCGTGGCGCTAACGTTTATTACCGGCCCGGTACGATCGGGGAAATCGCGCTTTGCGTTGCAACTCGCGCGGGGATCGGGGAAAGAGGTGACGTTCGTTGCGACGGCGGCGCGCTATCCCGATGATGCGGAGTGGGGCGAACGGATCGCGCGCCATCG
>JAJYRH010000017.1 GCA_021794205.1 bacterium | reverse complement strand
GCGTTTGGCTGCGTTCTTGATATGCTTGCCCATGAAGGTCGGTCTCCCTTGCACCTCTGAGTGCGCTACGCGGGTGTTCTTTCGAAAACCGCTTCGGTGACCGGCCTTCTCATCCCATCTACTCGGGGTGACAGGGGGGGACGGAAGGCCGGGGCAGGGGCCCGGCGAACCCACTTACGATGCGATTTTGGCTCCGGGCGACGCTCGCGGTCGTCTTCCTCGCCGGCTGCGGCGGGGGAGGCTACTTGCCGTATGCGCCGCAATCGTTGCCTCCGGCGCGGATCGATCAGCTCGCCGTCGCCGCAGCGTCGCGTGAAGGCATCTCGGCGCGCCTGATTCGCGCGGTCATCCTCACCGAATCCGCCGGCGACCCCGGCGCGATGAGCCGCGTCGGCGCCGAAGGCCTGATGCAACTCATGCCCGGCACCGCCGAAGATTGCGGCGTTACCGATGCGTTCGACCCACAGCAAAACGTGGCGTGCGGCGCGCATTATCTACATGCCATGCTGACGCGCTACGGCGGCGACACCGAATTAGCGCTCGCGGCGTATAACGCCGGCCCGGGCGCGGTCGACCGCTACCACGGCATTCCGCCCTACGCCGAAACGCAAGAGTACGTCGCGCGCGTTCTCGCCGCGTATCGCAACAATTAGCTCCCCGGTCCGACTGGGCGCGCGATGGCTACGCTAACCGCACAACGCCCGCTGCCCCGACGATTGGCGCTCCCCGCGCTCCCGATTCTCGACGGCTACGTGCTGCGCGAAATCTTAGGCCCGTTTGCGTTCGCGCTCTCGGCCTACCTCATCTTTTGGGCGCTCAATATCTTCTTTCTCGCTGCGGATTACATCATCAACGAACACGCGCCGTTTTTCCTCGTGCTTCGTTTCGTCGTCTTTCGCATTCCGCAAGCGGTACCGATGGCGTTTCCGTTCGCAACGCTCTTTGCCGGGCTCTTGGCGATGGGCCGCTTGATGGGCGACAACGAAATCGTCGCGATGCGCACCTCGGGCATCTCGCTCGCGCGCATCGCCGTGACGCCGATGCTCTTCGGCATCGCGATGTTCGCCATCGCCTACGCCACCAACGAATACGTTTCGCCGAAAGCGGTCGATCTCTCCACCCGTACTTTCTACCAAATCATCTATCACACCAATTCACTGCCCGTCGAGCCGCAATTCTTCCGCAAGGATCCCGATACCGGGAACGTTTTTTACGTCACGCAAGTGGAGCCCGATAACAAGACGATGCTCGACGTGCAGATTTTCAAACCGGCGCATTTCGGGCCGTGGAACGAAACCTTGCAGGCGAAAACGGCGACGGTCGACGGATCGGTCCTGATCCTGCACGACGTGATCGACACCCGCTACAATCTCAAAGGCGACGTGACGAGCCAGCAGCACGTCAAGAGCATCGAGATCGGCTTGCCCCTGGGCGAGACCGCGGCGCAATTTCTTTCCAACATCAACAGCGATTCTTGGACGATGAACAGCAAGGCGTTGAGCACGCAAATTAATGCGTTGAAATCGCAGGGGATCGGCGGCAGCACGCTCGGATCGCTCGAAATCAGCCTAGCGAACAAACTCGCCTGGCCGTTCGCCTGCGTGATCGGAATGGTGCTCGCGGTCCCATTGGCGATTCGTTACGGGAAGCGCGGGCGCACGCTCGGTATCGCGATGGCGATCTTCTCGTTCTTCATTTACTTCTTACTGATGTCGGCGGCGGCGGCATTCGGGCGCAACGGCGCCATGAACCCCACCTTCGCCGCCTGGATCCCGAATATCATCATGGGCGGCGTCGGCCTCGTCCTCTTCATCTTGGAAGAGCGGTAGCGGCCGTGCGGAATCGTTCGCTTCGCACCGCCACCACGGTCGCCTGGATTCTCGCGTACGTCGCGAGCCTCGTTCCGGCGCGCGCCGCCGATATCGGCCGCATCGACGAATCGCGGGCTCTGCGATTGCTCAACGCGCAGAGTTGCTCGAAACTCGTCGCCGAGCATTACGCTCCGCCAAAGAACCTGCTCGCGCAGGCCGCGCCCTCACCCGCTCCGAGCAACACGCCCGCCGCGCGCCCGACACCAATCTCCTTTCAGCTTCCTACGAACATCCCTACGCCTCCGGCGCTGCCCACCCCAACGCCGAATCCATCGAATCTCGCCGCGCCGGTCTATTTGGTGCGCGGCGGCGAAACGCCGCCGCCGATTCCCCGCGCCGGGCACGGCCCACCCACGCCGCAACCGATTCCAACCGGCGCTCCGACGCTCGCACCGAATCAAATTGCGGTCCTCGCCGACAAAGTCACGGGTAACACCAATCTCGGCAACCCCGGCGACGCGACCGGCAACGTCCACATTTTCTTCGGCGAAGACGAACTGATCGGCGAGCACGCGCATTACGACGGCATCCGCACGATTACCGTTACCGGAAAACCCTACATCATCAATCACGCGCACGATTCGATTCTCAACGCCAAAAAGATCGTTTTCGATACCATCGACCAAACGGCGAAACTCATCGGTGGCAGCGGCGAGAGTTCCGAAGGCGTCCAGCACGGGCTGATTTATTTCCGATCGCCCGATCTCCATACCGATACGAAAGGCGTCGGCCACGGCACGAAAGCCTTCGTTACCACTTGCGATAACCCGCGCGCCGGCTATCACATCACCGGCAAGACGATCACCTATTACCCCGGGAACAAGATCGTCATCGCCGATGCGATTCTCTGGCTCGGCGCGGCGGCGGTCTTCTTTCTCCCGCGCATCGTCATCCCGTTACGGCAGGTGGTGAACCAGACGCAGCGCCCGAGCTACTTTCCGCAAGTCGGCTACGACCAGTACGAAGGCGCGTGGGTGAAGACGCAGCTCGGATTCGGAAAGGACCGTTATTATTACGGCTACTACACGCTCAACTACTACACGAAGGTCGGCCTCGGGCTCGGATATAACGGCACGTTTGCGAAGAAGAACGGGCGCCGAAGCGGCACGCTGGCGTTCTACGAAATCCGCGACCGCCGCTCGCAAACCTCGACCTATAATCTCCAAGCCCAGGAGACGGAAAATTTCTCTCCCACCTTGCACGCAAACTTCGGCTATAACTACCAAAGCGCTTTCGGCCCGCTCTACAACGCACCGCCGAGTACCTCGATGCAAGTCGCATTCGCTCACCAAGGCATTCACGCCCAGCAGAATTATTCGTTTTCGCGGTCGGCGGTCGGCTCGCAATCCTCGAGCGACAGCATCACGTTCAACGACTCACGGCAAATAAATAGCCGGGTTAGCAATAGCTTCAATTACACGCAGGCTGCCACGCAATCGTCGTTTTCCGGCTCGAGTTCCTCGAACGTGATCGGACACGTCACCAACACCACCACCATCAACGAGCCCGCGTATAACTCTACGATCACCTTCGACCGTTCCTATACGCAACAACCGTTCGGTGATTATAAACTACCGGAAATTCAAATCCGGCCGAACCGTTTTTTCCCCCACTTCCTGGTTCCGCTCTCAGCGCAATTTTATATCGGTGAATACTCCGAACCGACGAATCACTTCGCCACCCAGCGGGCCGACATGTCGTTCGTCGCCGGCCCGGCGCTTTACAATATCTACGGTAGCACCTTTTCGGCGACGGTGAACGTGCAGCAATACGCATACGGTACCGGCGATCTCAAAGCGCAGATCCAACAAAACCTGAGTCTCACCTCGCCGATCGGCAAACACATCGTGAACGCCATCACCTACAACGAATCGAACTTTAACGGCCCCGGCAGCGTACCGTTCCAGTTTCTCGACCAGTTTTCGCCGATCAATAACAAAGGCGCACAAGATGTGTTGCGTTTCTTCAACGCGAACGTCTACACGCTGCAGCTCGGGTTTTCGACGAATTTCAACGCATTGGCGCAGCCGGTCAGCTACCAATTCACCTCGCAGCCCTCGCCGCGCTCGTACGTCCAACTCGGCGGATCGTTCGTCCCGGGAATCGGCCAGGGATTCACTCCGACGCAGGTGCAATTCTCGACGCCGTTCGGCCGCGGATCGAGCCTTCAATTTAGCGGTCTATTCGATTGGAAAAATCACGCTCGAATCGAAGATAAAAGCATCTATTACAGTCACATCATCGGCAACTGCTACGAATTGCGCGTCCAGTATTTGGAGCCGTCGCGTTCGGTAAACGTTTCGATCGATCTGCTCGCATTCCCAAGCCAAGCGGCGACGTTCGGTATCGGGCAGAACGGGCCGATCCTCCCGGCCAGTTTCAACGCGATCTCATCACTCTAGGCCCGCCTATCGCCGATTCTTTCGCCGCTACGGCGAATTCGTGAGTTCTCCGCCATAGATCTGCGCGAGCGGATTGCTCGCCTGCGTCGCCCCCGCCGGGACGGTGACCGTAATATCGAACGGCGTCGTGGTGTCGAGCACTGGTGACGAGAACGAAATGTCTTGCGCGCCGCCCAAACCCAACGAATCGAGCGGATTGAGCGACGGATCGGTGGTAAAGAAATTGAAGAGCCAGGTCGAGCTCACGATTCCCGGGCTCGGGCTCGCGCCCGGTGACGCACTCGGTGACGCACTCGGTGACGCACTCGGTGACGCACTCGGTGACGCACTCGGTGACGCACTCGGGCTCGCACTCGGCGAGGTTGAGGGGGCAGGTGTTGCAACGGAGGAGTATCCACTGGCAAGCAAGCGCTGGAACTGTATGGTGAACTCGGTGTTGAGGCCGTTACTGTCGGGGATGTAGAGCAACTGTTGCGGCGTGTAATTGATGGTTTCCGGCTCGGGCGGCAGCGTCGTCCCGGGCTGACGAAAGTACTGAACGAACTGCGGCTGCGGCATCAGCCCGCCGGTTCCAGAGCCGCCGCCGACGATAATGGCGAAGGAGTATCCCTGAAAATTCGTCGTGGTGCCGTTGGGATACGGGGTTTTCCCGTCCCCGGACGTATTAAAAATCATCACGTAGCGATAGTTTACGAAGTCGAAACCTGTCGTTACGCGAAATTTCACCTGCAAGTAGCCTGCGGGAATGCCCGAACCCCCACCCGAACTGCGGTTCGGCGTTACTTGCCGCCCACATGATGAGACCATGAACGCTGTTCCTGCCAGCAAAAAACTCGAACGACGGATCATACTTCTCTCAGCGGAGCGGTGGCGCGACGTATGCGTCGCAGTGATTGCAGGGGCGGCGCTCGCCTTCGCCTTCCCCAAGGTCGGCGCAACCTGGCTCGCGCCGTTTGGTGCGGCAGCGCTTTTCTGGATTTGGCAGAGCCGCGCCTCCTACCGCGCCGCCGCGGCGCTCGGCTTTCTCGCCGGATTCGTTTTTTTCGCGATTTCATTCTCGTGGTTCGGGACGACGGTCGGCGCCTATCTCGGTAACTTCGCCTCGGCGGTAGTCGTGGGGCCCGCCGCGCTCGAGGCGCTGGCATTCGTCGCTGCAGCCATCCTTGCGGTTGCCGCTTATCGCTTCGCGCCTCCCGCACTCGCGCCGGTCGCTGCGGCCGCGGGCTTCGCGCTCGCAGAGTGGGGGCGTAGCGTCGGCGTCTTGGGGGCGCCCTTCGGGCAGCTCGGCTACACGCAGGTCGATACGCCGTTGCGATCGCTCGGCGCCTATATCGGCAGTTACGGCCTCACCTGGGTACTCTGCACGCTCGGGGCCTATCTCGCCGATGCATTTATCGCGCGTACGGCAAAGCGCTTGCTGCTTTTTCTCGCCGTTCTCGTCGTGGTTCTCGCGGCGGCGTGGTGGTATTGGCCGGCACGCAACTATCCGGCGCCGCGCATTCGCGTTGCGGCGATTCAGGGAAACATCGCGCAATCGCTGAAGTGGACGCCGCAAGCGTTTTCGTTCTCGCTCGATCGCTACCTGAAAATGACGCGCGAAGCGACCGAGGAGCATCCCGCGATTATCGCGTTGCCGGAGACCGCAATCGCGACGGCACTCAACGAATCGCCGGATATCGTCTCGTCCTTCGCGCGCATCGCCAGAACCGCACGCGCCACGATCGTCGTCGGAAGTCTCGAAGCGCTCGGGACGCGCGCCTATAACGCACTCTACGTTTTCTCTCCCGAGGGCGGCTTGCAGGCCGTCTATCAGAAGCGTCAACTCGTCCCATTCGCCGAGTCCGTTCCCGGCGACAGGTTCCTACACTGGGTTCCCAAACTCGACGAGTTGGCGAGCCACTTCGGGCACGGGCACGACGACGCCGTCATTCCGACCCCCGCGCTCTCGTTCGCGCCGATCATCTGTTGGGAATCGGCGTTCGCCGATCTCGTTCACGCGCAGGTTCGCCGCGGAGCGCAATTGCTGATCGTCAGCACCGACGATGCCTGGTTCGGAACGAGCGCCGGCCCTTACCAGCACGCGCAGATCGCGCAAATGCGCGCGATCGAAGAGGGAAGCTGGGTCCTGCGCGCCGCATCGACCGGTGTGAGCGGCATCATCGCGCCCGACGGGCATTACACGCATAGCACGGATCTCGACCAGCAGGCGATCGTCGTCGGCCGCGTCGGCGCACCGGTCGGCTCGGTATTCTCGCGCATCGGCCCGACGCGCATCGCGATGCTGCTCGCCGCGCTCTACGTCGCGGTGCTCGCACTCGGTTTCCGGCGGCGCACGCGCGCGCTCGGCGGTTCTGCATGAGCGCAACGCCCCTCGATACTCCGCAGAGCTTTGTCACGCCGAGAAGCGGCGGTGTCACGCCGAGTAGCGTCGCTGTCACGCCGAATAGCGTCGCTGTCACGCCGAGTAGCGTCGCTGTCACGCCGAGTAGGCTGCGCAGCAGCCGTATCGAGGCGCGTGCGATCTCGCCCCTCGATACGCCGCAGAGTTTTGTCACGCCGAGTAGGCTGCGCAGCAGCCGTATCGAGGCGCGTGCGTTCTCCCCCCTCGATACGCCGCCTTCGGCGGCTACTCGGGGTGACACCAAAGCGCCCCTCGATACGCCGCCTGCGGCGGCTACTCGGGGTGACACCAAGGCGCCCCTCGATACGCCGCCTGCGGCGGCTACTCGGGGTGACACCAAGGCGCCCCTCGATACGCCGCCTTCGGCGGCTACTCGGGGTGACAGCAAAGCGCCCCTCGATACGCCGCCTGCGGCGGCTACTCGGGGTGAAAGAGTGCGATGAAGATTCGCGGTAAGCGCATCGGTAGGCGCGAAATTGCGATCGCCATCGGCGTCGCGTTGGGAATCTGGCTCGTAGCGGGCTTTATCATCGCCGGGCTCGGCCCGGTGCCCGAGCCGCCGGGGCTCCAGCCCATCATTCTCAAGAACGGCAAAGTGCGCGGCAATCGCATCGCCACAAAATCGTGGAGCTTCGATTACCAACGTGCGCGGCTTTCGCCGGACGGAACGAACGGAAACATCCAAGGCGTGAGCCATGGAATCATTCTGCGCAAAGGCAAGCCCTACGCCGAGCTCTCCGCCGAAGATATCGAAGTCAACACGCAGACTTTGGATTTCACCGCGATCGGGAAGGTGCACATCGTTCGCCTGCACGATCCACAGAAGCGATCGTTCGACACCGATTTTGCGAATTGGATTAACTCGATGCAGACGCTCACGATGCCGCACCCGAGCTACTTCCACACCGGCAAAGCGACCCTGAAAGTCGCGAAAATTACGATGAACTTTAAAACCGGAGCGGTCGAGCTCTCCGGCGTCAGCGGGAACATCGTCGTCGCCCATTGAAGGCGCGCGCGTGAACGTCTCGCTTCGTAACGCTCGCTCCGTCGCGTTCGGAATCGCGCTCGCACTCGTCGTTGCGGCCTGCTCCGGGCGCCGCGCACCCTCGCCGGCGGCGACGCCGAGCGGCCCGCCGCTGCTGCTCGACGAACGCGGTACGATCATGTCGCTCGCGAAATTGCGCCGGAACGTCGATCTCCGTCCCTTCATGCCGGTGCCCGATCCGCTCGCCTACGCGGCGTTACCGGGACTCGGCGGCCCCGATACGCCGGCAAATCGCGGCGTCGGCATCGAATACGTCGCACCATCGGGCACGCGCATGATTCTCTCGCAGTGGCCGAAGCAAGGATATCAACTCAATTTCATCACGAAAGACATCACCGCAACGCCATGCGTCCCGGTGATATTCATGCACGAAAATATCGCCTGGACGAGCAAGCGCGGCGCGGTAATGACGTTGATCGCCGATGGTGGCGGCTCGCGACGGGAGTTGGAGCGGGAGGCGCGGCGGCTTTTAGCGCGCGGCGCCTGCACTCACTAGCCCGGAAGCCTCACTCGGGCTTCGTTTCGCGCCCTACGGGTGCGGGTTCACTCGCTTCGCGGCGCGCTTTTGGCGTCTGGCCGCCTTTCTGACCGATGCTTTCGTAGAAAGCAGCGCCGTACTTTTTCTTCGTTGATTGGCCGCCCTTGCGGCCGATTGCCTCGTAGAACTCGGGGCCGTACTTCGCTTTCACGCGCTCGCCGCCACGGCGACCCGCTTCGCGAACGCTCATACCGCCGGAATCCTCGCGCGGCCTATCCGACTCAGCCATGATGCTGGTCTCCTTTACTCGAATGTAGGTCTCTGTCGATGCTAGTCCCATGTCGCCTCTTTCGTCATTCAGAAAGCCCTCAAAATTGCTCAAAGTGATTTTCGAGAAGGCGAGCATTGTGGATGGAGGTGGGGGAAAGCGCTTTTCCACCGATATCGCCCTCATCGGAGAGCGGATCGCGAGGGTCGGCGACTGCTCGGGTCTCGAAGCGCGGCAACGAATCGACGCACGGGCGCTGGTCCTCGCGCCGGGTTTCATCGACGTGCACGCACACTCAGAGCAACGATGGTTCGAGCCTCGAAGTTCCGCCGGCGCACTCGCTCAAGGGATCACTACCGTCGTCGAAGGCGCCTGCAATCGCAGCATTCTCGCCGAGCAAGCAGCCGATCTCCGCGGCTCGCTCCGGCTCAATCTCGCGCTCGTCGCCCCGGCGCTGCGCGAGGAGATCGAGCGAGGCGCCTGCGGCCTCAGCGTGCGATTCGGCGAGCCGCCGCCCTCCGAAGAAGCGCTGCGCGTCGCCAAGGATGCGGGAATCCCGCTCGTCGTGCACCTGCGCGATCGCGAGCGTGCGCTACTCTCGGCACTCGACGAGGCACTCGCCCTCGCGCGGCGTACCGAGATGCCGCTCCACCTCTCGCATTTTTCGTACGCGTACGGCGAGGATCGCGCGCTCGTCCACGTCGCCCTCGAGCGCATCGATGCGGAACGAACGCGCGGCATGCCGGTTAGTTGCGATCTCTTTCCCTATATCGCCGACGAAGAGCCGCTCGGCGCCCTCTTTCCGCCCGCAACGAACGCCGGGGCGCGCCGCGACGAGGAAACCATTGCGGCGATGTTCCACGCGCGCCTGCGCTACGGCGATCGCTGGGGCGAGATCTCGGTACGCGCCGTCCGCGACGAGCGCGCTCTCTCCGAACTCGGCGCCAGCATCGAAGCGATCGCGGCGCGCCGACGGCTCTCTCCAGAGCGCGCGGCGATCGCCCTGCTCGACGAACTCGGCGCCGATACGCCGTTGTTGCACCGTTCGCTGAACGAAGATGACGTCGCCGCGATCCTTTCGGCGGAGTTTGCCTGCATCGGCAGCGCCGACGCGAGCCGTTCGTTTGCCGAAGATCCATTCCGTCTCGCGCATCCGCGCGCGTTCGGCAGTTTCCCGCGCCTCTTCGCGCGCTTCGTTCGCATGCGCCGAACGCTCTCGTTCGAGGAAGCGATCCGCCGCTGCAGCGCACTCCCCGCGCGCATCTTCGGCCTTCGCGATCGCGGCGAGATTCGCGAGGGCGCATTCGCCGATCTGGTGTTGCTCGACGAACGGGCGCTCGCCGATACCGGCACCTACGAACGCCCCGCCCAGGCGCCCGTCGGCATTCGTAGCGTTTTCGTAAACGGCAGCGCGGTCTACGGCGAGGCGACGGGGGAGATCGCCTATCCGGGGCGCATTCTGGAACGATCGTGAACCGCCGCCTTCCAGCGCTCGTCGCCGCTCTCGCCCTCCTCGCCGTCGCGCCGCAGCCCCCGCTCGCGCTCTCGCTGCGCTTCGCGCGCACGAGCTTCGATCTGCTCGATCCCGTCGGCATCCAACTCATCGTCGATAATCCGAGCGAGCGTCGGCGCGACGTCGCATTCGCATCTCCGAACGAATACTTCATCGCAATCTATCGCGGCAAAAAAGAGATCTGGCATTCGGCGCGCGTCTCGACGTCGCGCGCGGCGTCGTCGCGCGGAACGCACGCGCGCAACATCGCGCCCGGCGCGTCGGTCTTCGTCACCTACGTGTGGAACGCGCTCGCGGCGGACGGAACGAGCCCGGCGCAGGGGCGTTACCGCGTCGTGGCGGAGATCGAAGGCGTCGGCGTTCGCTTGCGCGCCGCGCGAACGCTGCGCTTTATCGCTCCGCTCGCACCGAGTGCGGTCGCGGCCCTGCCCGTCGGAAGCGTCGCCACGATCGCGGGAACGCTCGATGCCGACCGCGATTCGCTCGGCGCTGCGGGGCATTCGCTCCAGCTCTCGCGGATCGTGCGCGGCATCGCCGTGGGGCGTTGCATCGTCGTGCGCGGACAAGTCACCTCGTTGCGCGGCGTACGCGGATTCGCCGTTAGCCGCTCCGCGCCGCTACGAAACGATGGTACAGCGCGCGACTGCGCTCCCGCAATCGCTCCACATCCCCGTCGTTCTCGATAACCTCGTCGGCGAGCGCGCGCGCTTCCTCCGGATCGATCTGCGCGCGCATGCGTGCGAGCACCGCGTCGCGTTGCGCGCGATCGCGCGCCATCACGCGCTCGACGCGCCGCTCCGGCGGAGCGATCACCAGCACGGTGCGATCGACGAGGCGAGCGTAGTTGCTTTCGAAGAGCAACGGCACGACGTGCACCACGAGTTGCCCCGGCGCGGCATCGCGCTCGCGGGCGAACGCGATCCGTCGAATCTCGGGGTGGAGGATGCCGTTGAGGCGGAGCCGTTCGGCATCATTCTCGAAGACCGCCTCTGCGAGTGCGGCGCGGTCGAGCGAACCGCCGACGACGGCGGCGGGCCAGTGGCGCGCGATCTCCGCGAGCGCCGGGCTTCCCGGCGCGACCGCTTCGCGCGCCACCTCGTCGGTATCGATCACGAATGCGCCGCACCGCTCGAACTCCGCAGCAACCTCGCTCTTTCCGCTCCCGATACCGCCGGTCAATCCAATTCGCATGGCCGTTTCATACGCAGAGAGGGGAACGCGTTCCCGCGTTCCCCTCTCGTTTTGCCGATTTCGCGAAAGCCGCTTACGCGGTGGGTTCGCTTTCGGAGGCGGCGGCCTCCGGAATCGCCGCTTCGACTGCGGGAAGGCCGATCTCGGCTTCCTCGTCGATTGCGATCGCTTCGATCTCTTCCAACGGAATATCCGCAACGTGCTGGATCGAGGCCGTGATGCGGCGCGTCGCGTGGTTGACGGTGAGCAGCGTGACGCTGACGTCCTGTCCCTGCGCGTAATTTGCAGCACCGTCGAACTCGCCTTTGGGCACCATCGCTAAAATGCCGGGAACGATCTCCACCAGGAGATAATTCGGCGTCACTTTGACGATCTGTGCGGTGAGTTGGTTGGTTTCGTAGATCTTGTCGGCGTGCTGATCCCAAGGATCGGGCAACGCGTGTTTGAGCGAGAGGCTGACTTTCTTCGCATCTTGATCGAACTTCATGATCTCGACGTTGACGACATCGCCGATCTTCACAACTTCCGAAGGATGCTTGATGCGAGCGTACGAGAGCTCGCTGTTGTGGATCAGCCCGTCGATGCCGCCGAGATCGACGAACGCACCGAAATCGGCGAGCCGAACGACGACACCTTCGCGAATCTGTCCGACTTCGAGCATGCCGAGCAGCTCTTGCTTCTTCGCCTGCATCTCTTCTTCGAGGACGAGACGCTGCGAAAGAACGACACGGTGGCGCTTGTGGTCGAGATCGATCACCTTGAGCCGAAGCTGCTGGCCGATCGTCTCTTCGAGATTGCCGACGGGTTGGCGGCGAATCTGCGAAGCGGGAACGAAGCCGCGCATGCCGAGGTCGACGAGAACGCCGCCCTTCACCACTTGCGTGACCGTCGCTTCGATCACTTCATCGCGTTCGTGCGATTCGATGACTTTCTCCCACGTCTTGAGCGCGCGTGCGCGACGTTCGGAGAGGAAGAGGGTTCCGTCGAGCTCGTCGATGCGATGGATCATCACTTCGAGCGAGTCCCCAACCTTGAGGCTCTTGGGATCGATCGCGAGCGACAACTCGCGGAAGGGCAGTACGCCCTCCGATTTGCCGCCGACATCGACGAGGAACTCGTCTTTGTCTTTCTGCACGATCATGCCGTTGAGAACTTGGCCTTCGTCGAGAACGCGCAGCGATTCTTCGTAAAGACGCTGCTCGAGCGCGAGCTGATCTTCTTCTTCGCCCTGCGGATGGGCGAGTTCGGTGGTAGAGATGATTGTTGTCCTGCCTTTAATTTTTTATTTTGCGAAGCCTACCGTTGACATTGCCCGCACCACCAGGTGCCTCGACCCGCGATAACCGTTCTCCGGATCGGCGACCCGCAGCGCGGGCAACCTTCCCCGAGTCGTCCGTAGACCGCAAGGGCGTTTTGAAAGGCGCCTTTGAGACCCTCGGCGTCGACGTAATCGTCGACGGTCGTGCCGCGCATCTCGATCGCTCGTTCGAGCACGTCGATGATGGAGCGGCGCAGGCGCTCGCGCGCCGGCCCCCGCAGCGACCCCGCGGGGCGACTCGGCCGAATTCCGGCGAGCCAAAGCGACTCGCATGCATAGATGTTCCCTATGCCTGCGACTCGCCGCTGATCGAGAAGCAAAGCCTTGATCGGCGTTCTTCGCTTCGCAAGGATAGCGCCAAAGCGCTCACCTGTAAAGGCGCGCCCGAGCGGTTCGGGGCCCAGATCGGCATCCCACGGCTCGTTCGGCTCGATCAAACGCATGCGCCCGAAGGTTCGAACGTCGGCGAAGGCGAGCCGGCGCCCGTCGGCGAGAGCGAGCACGACATAGGTCGCAGGGAAATCGGGCTGCTCGGGGCGCTGCACCACCAGGCGCCCCGTCATGCGGAGCGAGGTGACCAGGCTGCGACCCGAGGCTAGGGCGATCGTGACGTATTTCGCGCGCCGATCGACCCCGAGGATCCGCTCGCCGCGCAGCTCCCGGACGAAATCGAGGCCGCTCGGCGCCTGCGCCATCTTCGCCTTTCGCACCTCGACCGCGACGATCTCCGCGCCGACGAGCGCGCGGCGGAGGCCGCGGGCGATCGTCTCTACTTCGGGAAGCTCGGGCATCGCGCGGCGGACCGCCTTACTTCGGCAGCGGCGGAATTTTCAGCGTTTCGCCCGCGACGATGCCGAGCCGCAACGCTTCGCCGCCCGCGAGTTCGATAACGTATTGCGCGCGCGCGTGCTCCAGCGGAATCGCGCTATCGGGAGTTCCCGGTGCGAGCACCGGCACGCGCGATATGACGGCGCGCACCAAGCCGTTGCGTTCGACGAAGATCATGTCGAGCGGCATCAGCGTATCTTTCATCCAAAAATAGCGCTCGCTTTCGCGCCTGAAAACGAAGAGCATCCCCTGCGCCGGATCGAGATGGGTGCGCTCCATCAGGCCGAGTTCGTGGGAGCGCTCGCCGCGCGCTACCCAGAGATGCATCGCTTGTCGCGGTGCTGGCACCGTAACGACCGGCAACGCCGATTGCCGTGCGATCACCAGTGCGGCGTAGAGCGCGCTAAGCATCGAAGCTCTCCGTCTCGGCCCAATTCGCCCCCGCCTTCACGCTCACGTCGAGCGGAACCGAGAGCGCCATCGCGTGCTCCATCGCCTCGCGTGCGATCGCCGCGACGCGGTCGCGCGCTCCGGCGGCGACGTCGATTAAGAGCTCGTCGTGAATCTGCAACAACAATACCGCATCCTCCCCGCTCTCGCGTAACGCACGATCGACGCGAATCATTGCCAGCTTCATTAAATCCGCGGCGCTGCCTTGCAGCGGCGCGTTCGTCGCCTCGCGTTCGGCGGCGTTGCGCAGCATCGCGTTGCTCGATTTCAGCGCCGGCATATACCGGCGGCGTCCGAGAATCGTGCTGACGTAGCCGTCCTCGCGCCCGCGCTCCAACGTCTTGGCGATATAGGCGCGCACGCTGGGGAAACGGGCGAAGTAGCGCTCGGTGATGCCGCGCGCGAGCGTGCGATCGATCTCCAGCCGTGCGGCGAGCCCGAAATCGGACATGCCGTAGAGCAACCCGAAGTTGACCACCTTCGCCATGCGCCGCTGTTCGCTCTCGATCGGCGCCCCCGGGGCGAGACCGAATATTTCGCGCGCGGTGAAGTCGTGGATATCGATGCCTTCGCGAAACGCCCGACGCATCGCTTCGTCGCCGGAGAGATGCGCCATCAAGCGCAGCTCGATCTGGCTGTAATCGGCGCTCAACAGCAACCGCCCCGGCGCGCGGGCGACGAAGGCGCGCCGAATGCGCCGCCCGATGCCCGCGCGAACCGGAATGTTCTGCAAATTGGGATTGGTCGACGAAAGCCGCCCGGTCGCGGTGACGGTTTGGTTGAAGACCGTGTGGACGCGCCCGTCCTTGGGATCGCGGAGCGCGGGCAAGACGTCGACGTAGGTGTTCTTGAGCTTCGTCAGTTCACGCCACTCCAAAATATCGGCGCAGATCGGGTAATCGCGGGCGAGCGGTTGCAGCACTTCGGCGCCGGTCGCCCAGCCGGTCTTATTTTTTTTGCCGCCGGGAATGCCGAGTTTTTCGAAGAGCACGCGCCCGAGTTGCTGCGGCGAACCGATATTGACCGGCTCTCCCGCCGCCTCGACGACGCGCTCCGCCAACGTCGCGATATTCGCGGTTAATTCCAGCGAGAACGCTTGCAGCGCCTCGGCGTCGATCGCGATCCCCGCCTCTTCCATGCGCGCGAGAATCGGCGGCAACGGGAGTTCGACCTCGCGATAGAGGGCGAGCTGCTCGCGCTCGCCGAGCAATTCGGTCGCACGCAGCGCGACGCGCGCGGCAATATCGGCGAAGACCGCCGCATCGCGCACCGGCTCTTCGGCGAGCACGATCAACGCCGCCTCCGCGGGGTCGGTGCAGCTCCGCGACGGATCGAGCAAGTGCGCGCCGAGCATCGCATCGTCGGCAAACTCCGGCACCCGCACGCCGTAGGCGTCGAACGCGCGAACGATCCGCTTCGTATCGTATCCGACGACGCGCCCGGTTCCGTGCAGCGCCGCTTCCAGCGCGCTGCGCACCGGCTCGCCGCGCAGCGCATCGAGGTGGAACGAGAGCCCCGCGTGCGGCGCCGCGCTCGCGCCGAGCGCGTCGCCTTCGATCGCCAGCGAGACGCGCGGCGCATCGGCCATCGCTTGCAATTCGCCGCAGAGCTGCACGAAGTCGGGCGGATCGACGGCGGCGACGTAGGAACGAAACGCGCCGTCGGGAGCGCGCAACGATGCCATCAACGGCAGGTCGCCGTTCGCCGGCGGCGGTTCGAGCTTTCGGAGCAACGTGCGAAATTCGAGTTCGCGATAGAGCGCGTACTGGCGCGCCGCGTCGGGCGGGCGCAGACGCGCCGCATCCCAATCGAGCGTCACCGGCAAGTTGCGATCGACGCGCGAGACGTCGCGGCAGAGGCGCGCCTGCTCGCCATATTCGCGCACCAGCGCCTCCCAACGCGGTTTTCCCGCGAGCGAGGGATCGGCGAGCAACGCATCGAGCGTCCCCGCCGATTGCATGAGCGCGATCGCCGTCTTTTCACCGATGCCCGGAATGCCGGGAAGGTTATCGGATGGGTCGCCTTTGAGTCCACGATAATCCGCGAGTTGTTCGGGGGTGAGCCCGTAGCGTTCGCGCACCGCGGCGCGGTCGTACCGCACCAGGTCGGTCACGCTGCGCCGCGTGGCGAGCACCATCGTCGCGTCGTCGACGATCTGCAACAAATCGTTATCGCCCGTCACTACCAACGTCTGCGCGCCGGCGCGCTCCGCCTGCGCGGCGAGCGTCGCGATAATATCGTCGGCCTCGTTTCCGTCGAGCTCGGCGATGGGAATGCCGAAGACCTCGAGCACCCGTCGCACCAATGCGAACTGCGAGCGCAGTTCGTCGGGCATCGCTTCGCGTTGGGCCTTGTACTGCGGCATCATCTCCATACGATGCGCGGGGAGCCCGCGGTCGAATGCGGCGATCGCGTGCGTCGGCTTTTCGTTCTCGAGAATCTTCACCAGCGTTGTCGTAAAACCGTAGGCGGCGTTAATCGGCACGCCGCCCGCAGTCGTCAACGGCGGTAGCGCGAAGAAAGCGCGATAGACGAGCCCGTAGGTATCGAGCAAGAGGAGGCGACGTTCGTCGGCCATCAACGAACCTCGAGACGCATCGAACCGGCGACGACGCGGCCGTCGTCGCAGATTTTGAGGATCGAGAGCGTGTAGCGCCCGGCATCTCCGGGTAGATGGAACGGGAGAATATCGCCGAGCGATGGCTCGACGCTCCAGGAGACCGTCGAGGTATCGGATTCCGCGATCGTCAGGTTACTCGGCGGCAACGCGACGCGTTCGAAGCCGAGCACTTCGGGGTGTTTGCCGGTCGAATCGACCCACGGATGCCAGGTGGTTTCCGGCGGCGCGCTATTCTGCGTCAGCGTCGCGCCGACCGCGAGCAGTCCCGGCGCGTCGTCGAAGAGCGCGCTCCCCGAGGGAACGCCGCGGCTGATGCGCAGCACCACCGTTCCGGCGCCGTCGGCGAAGGGACCCATCGCCAGTTTCGCGAGCGCTCCGGGGCGCGCGTCGCCGCCGAGGAGTTGCAAACGCGCCTGCGCGGGGCGCCCGGGCGTATCGAGCGGCAGCGCGATCGTGTTCCATTCGATTGCGCCGGCGCGTACCATCGCCGCGCCGATCGAGACCGTGCCCAACGCGGTGCGCGCGACAAACGCACCGCGCGAGATACCGTTCCCATCTCCCGCGACGTCGGATTCGACGCCGAGCGCGCTCTCCAAGGTGAAGAGCGTATCTCCGCGCGCGCCCGGCGAGCGCGCCGTGACGCCGATTTTTTCTCCTTGCGTGAAGCGCGAACCGGAGAGCGAGAGCGCGAGCGCCGCGCTGCCGATCGCGCCGGTATCTTGCGCCTGCGGCACGACGTTGACTTGGTCGGCGTCCTTCGCTTTCTCTCCGTTCCGGTCGATCTCGGCGACGATGAGATTCGTTCCGAGATCGGGCGTGCTGAACGCGCCGCGCACGAAGCCGTTCCCGCCGAGCGTCAGTACCTGGCGCTGCACCGAGGCGCCGTGCGAGAGCGTGACGACGACTTTCGCGCCGCCGAGCGGGGCAAGCGTATCGACGTTATTGGCGTAGATATCGAAGCCGAGCGGCGTTCCCAGCGATTGACGCCGATGAAACGGCCGCACGCGAATCGTAAATGGAGCGGTCGGGACGGTGACGCGCGTTTCGGCGCTCGCTCCACCGGAGGAGATCGTCACACCGTAGGTCGATGCGAGCCCGTCGGTCGGCATGGGGATTTCGACCTCCGCCGCCCCGTCGGCATTGGTGCGCACGGTCGTTTGGAGCCATTTGGAGATCGCCCACGGACGACGCTTTTCTTCGAATCCGACGACGACGTGCGGGGAGCGAACGATATCGACCGTCACCGGAAGATCGCCGACCGGGCGCCCTCCGCGACGCGCTTCGATGTGCAGCGGGATATCGGCGTTCGCCGGGCAACGCCCGTTGCATGCCGAGCGCACGCTCAACGCAATACCGTTCGCATCGGCGTCGACGTGCAGCGTCGCACCCGCGATCCCCGAGGCCCCCTGAGCGAGCACCGCGTAATCGCCGCTGCGCGCGTCGGCGGGAATCGCGACGGTGGTCGAAAATGCGCCGGCACGATCGAGCGGTACGCGCACGTCGGCGACGGAGAGCGGGCCGTTGCGAACGCTCACGGTTACGTCGCCGCGCGCCGGGCGCAAGAGTTCGCCGTCTCTCGTCCGCGCGAAACCGACGATGCGCACGCTCTCGCCGGCGTGCACGACCGCGCTCTCCAGGCGCACGCCGAGCACCTCCGCCGGCAACGGCGCCTGCGGTAATAACGAAACGAACGCGTAACTACTGCCCCACTGGCCGAGCGCGAAGACCGGCCACGGCGCGCGATCCCAACGTACGATGCCGTGCGCGTCGGTGTAGCGCACGACGAAGCGGCTGTTGACGACGAACATCACGCGCATATGGGGCCGCGGCTTCCCCGTTCGCAAATCGGTCGCGTAAATCATTAGGCCGCCCGGTGTCTGTTTGGCGATCATGCCGACGTCGGTACGGTTGATCCAGACTTGCTCGCCAACGCCACCACGCCGCGCTTCGACGACGAAAAAACCCGCCCGAGATCCCAGGGGCACCTGCACGACGTTCGCCTGAAAGCGATAGCCGCCGGGAGGCGTGAAGTTCCAGCGCACGACCGCTCGCCGGTGGCTCACGTCGATCGCGCGCGGACGCGCGTTACTTCCAGCGGTGAGCACGTCGCCCGGATCGACCGGGTAGGCTGCAAAGCTCACCGGTGCGCTCGAATAGGTATCGAGGCGCACCACGGTCGGCTGCCACGGCACGTCGCTATCGTGAGCGAAGAGCGCGAAATACCCGTCGAGCCGATGGAGATCGACGATAGGGCGAGCCGCCCCGACGGGGGCGAGCGAAAGGGCGAGGAGAGCGCAGGCGAGCCCGAGCGCGCGAAAACGACGTACCATGAGCAGAGCGCGCTTCGGAGGCGGAACCCCCGGCCCCTACGAATCGTTTACCGCACACTCATGAGAAAACTTCGCAATCTGCTCGCCGCCCTGCTGGCGACCGCCGTCCTTGCCCTGCCCGCGCTCGCGCCGGTCGCTCGTGCCGCCGCCGCGCACCCGCTGGTGACGCCCCGCCCGCCCTCGGTTCCTTTGCATACCGAGTTCGTCGTCGAGGTAAACCGGCTCGGCCAGGTGGTTCGCGTCACGCAAAAGCACGGCTGTAAAGATCTCAATTTCAACGCGCACACCTTAGGCAACGTGCTGCAGATGTGGATTCGCCACCCCGACGGCACCGCCGAGGTGGGGCTCTACCGCGTTACCTTCGATTACAGCCCGTTTACGCGCACGATCGTTCGCCACGTCGCGCTCGTTCGCGCGGGCGGGAATTGGGGTAACGACCCGGGTGCCGCAAACCAAATGATCGACGATGCAAAGCGCATGCAGCAAGAGCACGAGCATCCCCATCTTCCCAGCCTGAAGAAACTGCTCAAGCCGACGCCGAAGCCGACGCACCGTCCCTCGCGGTAGCGCCGAATGGAGCGACCGCGCAGCGAGATCGATCGCGACCGTAGTTGCGGAACGAAGGATACTTTCCGCACCGAAGCGGAGGCACGCGCCCACATGCTGATGAACGGTACCGCTGCGATGTTACGGACCTACGAATGCCGCTATTGCGGTTTTCTCCACCTCACCAGCCGCAAGGAGTAATCCGTGCGGCTGATTTCGTTTTACGACGACGACGGCTCGCTCCGCCCGGGCCTCCTGCGCGACGCATTCGTCGCGCGTATCGACGCGCCCGACATGCGCGCGTTCGTCGAACTCCCTCTGGAGCGGCGCGCGGAGCGCATCGGCGCGCCGAATCTCGATGCGGCCGCGCTCGTTTACGGGCCGCCGATCCTTCCACCACGCAACGTATTCTGCGTCGGGCGCAATTATCTCGAACACGCACTCGAAGGGGCGCGCGCGGCCGGGCGCGACCTGAAATTGCCCGACGTGCCGACGTTCTTTACCAAGGCGACGACAGCGGTGATCGGTCCCGATGCGGTCGCGCACTTCGATGCATCGATCTCGCACGAGTACGATTACGAAGCCGAACTCGCCGTCGTCATCGGCGAACGCTGCCGCGACGTCGACGAACGACGCGCCGGCGAGGCGATCTTCGGATATACCTGCTGTAACGATCTCACCGCGCGCGATCTCCAACGCGCGCACGTGCAATGGATGAAAGGCAAGAGCCTCGACGAAAGCTGCCCGCTCGGCCCGGCGATTCTCACCCCCGACGAAATCGGCGATCCGCAGGCGCTCGAGATCGCGATGTACGTCAACGATATCGAAAAGCAACGCAGCACGACCGCAAAGATGATTTTCTCGATCCCGCGCATCATCGCCGAGCTCTCGCGAGGCATGACGTTGTTGCCCGGCGACGTGATCGCGACCGGAACCCCCGAGGGGGTCGGCTTCGCTCGGACGCCTCCCGAGTTCTTACGCGACGGCGACCTGCTCGAAGTACGGATCGAACGGATCGGCTCGCTGCGCACGCGCATCGCGCTCTCGTAATGCTGCCGACGCTCGGCATCTCGCTCTCGCTCCTGGCGGCGTGCGCGCTGCTGGGGATCGGCGCGCTCGCACTGCTCGCGCCGGAGCGGCTCGCCGAGGCGTACGGGCTCCCGGTACGCGAGAGAAACGCGCTCGGTTTCGTTCGGGCGACCGGAGCGCGAGATGCGGTGCTCGGTGCCGCGATCCTCGCCGTCGCAGTACGGAACCACCCGTTCGAACTCGCAATCTTCGCGGCGCTCGGCATCCTGCTCTCGGCGTTCGATCTCGCGATCGCCTACACGCACCTGCGCCGAATCCGCCCCGAACTGCTCGCCCACCTTGGAGGCGTCATCGGGTTTTCGGCGCTCCTCATAATTTTAATCGCAGCATTGCGATAGGAGTCGCTACGCGGGAGCCGTATGCCCCGCAGATGATACTTGCCGTACCGCGTGAGAGCGCCGAGCGCGAACGCCGTGTCGCGCTCGTTCCCGAAAGCGTCTCCAAATTTAAGAAACTCGGACTGGAAATCCACGTACAGCGCGATGCCGGTCGCGCCGCTTCTTTTCCGGACTCCGCTTACGAATCCGTCGGCGCTCGAATCGTCGCCGACGAAAACGAACTCCTTTCCTCGGCCGACGCGCTCCTCTGCGTCGCTCGGCCGACCGAAGCTCAAATCGCGCGCCTGAAAAAGGGCGCGCTTCTCGTAGGTTTCCTCGATCCGCTCGGCGACCCGGCGTACGCCGAACGCTTGGCCACCGCCGGCATCGAAGCGCTCGCGGTTGAAAAAATACCGCGCATCACGCGCGCGCAGAGTATGGACGCTCTCTCCTCGCAAAGCAATATCGCCGGATATAAAGCGGTCTTGCTCGCGGCGAGCGCGCTGCCGAAATTCTTCCCCATGCTCACCACCGCGGCGGGGACGATTCCGCCGGCGAAGGCGCTCGTTCTCGGAGCCGGCGTCGCTGGGCTCCAGGCGATCGCCACCGCGCGCCGCCTCGGAGCGGTCGTTAGCGGCTACGACGTTCGCGCGGTGGTGCGCGAACAAGTGCAATCGCTCGGCGCGAAGTTTCTCGAATTCGATCTCGGCGAGAGCGCCGAGGGCTCCGGCGGCTACGCCAAGGAGCTTAGCGCCGAACAGCAGCAACGGCAGCGCGATTGGATGGTCGAACAGATCGGCAACAACGACGTCGTGATCACGACCGCCCTCGTCCCCGGGCGCCGGGCGCCGATCCTCATTACCGAAGCGGCGGTCGCCGCGATGTCTCCGGGAAGCGTCATCGTCGATCTCGCCGCCGAAGCGGGTGGGAATTGCGCGCTGACCAAGACTGACGAAATCGTAATCACCGAGAACGGCGTGCAGATTATCGGCACCACGAACCTGCCCGCCACGATGCCCTATAACGCGAGCCAACTCTACTCGCGTAATTTGTTCGCCCTGCTTTCGCCGTTTGCGAAGGACGGTACGCTCGCTCTCGATTACAAAGACGATGTCATCGTAGGCGCCTGTATCGTCCACGACGGCACTTCACTGATTGGAGCGACGCCGTGAACGATATCACACACCTCATTCAACTATTGACCGTCCTATTGTTGGCGGTCTTCGTCGGTTTCGAGGTGATCTCGAAGGTTCCGACGACGCTGCACACGCCCTTGATGTCCGCGACCAACGCCATTCACGGCATCGTCTTTATCGGGGCGATTCTCGTCGTCGGCACGCTCTTCGTCGGGCCCACCTCACCGCTCTTGGCCATCATTAGCGTCGCCGCTCTCACGCTCGGCGCGATTAACGTGTTCGGCGGCTTTGCGGTGACCGAACGTATGCTGCAGATGTTCAAAAAGAAAGAGGGCCCGCGTTTATGAGCGTTGCGCTAAGTCTTGTAAATTTGGTTGCGGTCGCACTCTTTATCTACGGGCTCCATCAGCTGAATTCTCCGCCGACGGCGCGGGCGGGAAACCGCCTCGCGATGGTCGGCATGGCGATCGCGTTAGTCTCCACGCTCCTACAGACTCAAGGGATCGGATGGTGGGCGATTCTCGTCGGCGTGATTCTCGGCGGCACCATCGGCATCGTCGCAGCGCTTCGCGTGAAGATGACCGCAATGCCGCAGATGGTCGCGCTCTATAATGGCGCCGGCGGCGGCGCGGCCGCACTGATCTCCACCCTCGAGTTCTTCGTCCTGGCGAGCGGTAACGGCGAGAACGCCGTCGTCTCGGTCTCGCTGGTGCTCTCGGCGATCATCGGGTGCCTGAGCTTCGCGGGCTCGATCATCGCGTTCCTCAAACTTCAAGAACTGATGACGGGGCGGCCGATTACCTATCCGGGCCAGCAGGTGGTGAACGCCGTAATTTTGCTGGCGATTCTCGGGCTCGCGGGTTGGTTTATCGCGACGCTGGGAACGATGCCGGTGCTCGCCTTCCTCGGATTGTTACTCTGCTCGTTGCTGCTCGGCATCCTCTTCGTGCTGCCGATCGGCGGCGCGGATATGCCCGTCGTCATCTCGTTGCTCAACTCGTTCACCGGCCTCGCCGTCGCCGTCACCGGTTTTGAGATTAACTCACCCTTACTGATCATCTGCGGTGCGCTCGTCGGTGCGAGCGGTACGCTGCTCACCGTCATGATGGGCAAGGCGATGAATCGCCCGCTCACCAACGTGCTCTTCGGTGCCTTCGGTTCCGGCGGCGGCAGCGAACCCGCGGCGGGAAGCGGCGGCCCGCAGCAGATCCGCAGTGCGAGCGCCGACGACGTTGCGATTATGTTGGCCTACGCCTCGAAGGTCATCTTCGTTCCCGGTTATGGCATGGCGGTCGCGCAGGCGCAGCATTCGGTGAAGGCGCTCGGCGATCAATTGGAAAAGCGCGGAGTGAAAGTACTCTACGCCATCCATCCCGTCGCCGGCCGCATGCCGGGGCACATGAACGTCCTGCTCGCGGAATCGAACGTTCCCTACGAACAACTCCTCGATATGGACGACGCCAACCCCGAGTTCCCGACCACCGACGTCGCATTGGTGATCGGTGCGAACGACGTCACCAACCCGGCGGCGCGAAACGTGAAGAGTTCGCCGATCTACGGAATGCCGATTCTCGACGTCGACAAGGCGACGAACGTCATCGTGCTCAAACGTTCGATGCGTTCGGGATTCGCCGGCATCGACAACCCGCTCTACGAGATGCCGAACACCTCGATGCTCTTCGGCGACGCGAAGGCAAGCGTCGACGCACTCACCGCAGCGGTCAAGGCGCTCTAGCCGATGTTGCGAGCGTCACGAAGAGCACTTCCGTTCTTCGTGGCGCTCGCAATTCTCGGCAGTACGCTCGCCGCCGCGCGCACGACGACGCCGGTCACCTACGTCGATCCGTTCGTCGGCACATCGGGAACGCCGGTCGGCGGCCCGATCGACGATTTCCCCGGTGCCGACGTCCCGTTCGGCATGCTGCAATGGAGCCCCGACACTCCCTCGCAGAACGCAGGCGGCGGCTACGAATTCAAGGATACGACGATCGACGGGTTGAGCCTCACGCACCTCAGCGGGCCGGGCTGCAATGTGTTCGGCGATTTCGCGGTGTTGCCGTTCCTCGGCGCGCCGCCCGCGACGTTGCACGGCGCATCGCAGCCCTTCTCGCACGAAGGTGAAATCGCGGTGCCGGGTTATTATGCGGTCACGCTCGGCAAGCCCGGCATCCGCGCCGAACTCACCGTGACCTCGCGCAGCGGCCTCGCACGCTTCACCTATCCGCAAACGCACGACGCACTACTCACCGTCAATCCCGCCTCCGATCAGGCCGGCGTCGGCAACGCGAGCGTTCGCATCGTCGGAACGGACGCACTCGTCGCGAGTGCTCGGAGCGGGCATTTCTGCGGCATGCCCGACCGCTTCACCATCTACATGGCGGCACGATTCAACCGTCCCTTCGCGGCCTCGGGGCTCTACGAAAACGGTCGCGGCCGGAACGCGGGGGCATGGTTCCGCTTCGACGCCACCAAACGGCGCGACGTACGCATGCAAGTGGCGATCTCGTTCGTCAGCGAACGCGGCGCGTTACGCAACCTACGCGCATCGGCGCGCTCCTGGAGTATCGTCGGCGTCCGCGATCGCGCGCTGGAGCGATGGAATCGCCTCCTCGGGCGCGTGCGCGTCTCCGGCGGCAGCGACGAGAACCTCCGGACGTTTTACAGCGCGCTCTACCACACGATGCTCCATCCGAATCTCTTTAGCGACGTCGACGGGCGCTATCGCGGCTTCGACGGAAAAATCCACCGCGTCGCACCGGGGCACGCATTTTACGCGAATTTTTCGGATTGGGATATCTACCGCACCGAGATTCCGCTGCTCGCACTGCTCTTTCCCCATCGCACGAGCGATATGATGCAATCGCTCGTCGACGCGGCGACGCAAGAGGGCTGGCTTCCGCGCTGGGCGCTCGCGAATGCTCCGACCGGCGTGATGGGCGGCGATTCGGTCGATCCGGTGATCGCCGGTGCCTACGCGTTCGGCGCGCGCGATTTCTCCGTTCGCCGCGCGTTGGCGGCGATGGTGAAAGGCGCCGACGATACCTCCGCGCCGCCCGCGTTTGGATGGTACCAAGAGCGTCCCGCAGGCGGCGATTTTAACGAACTCGGATATATTCCCAACGTCTACACCACCTCGGTCTCGCCGGTTCCGAATGGCGCCTCGGAGACGCTGGAATATAGCCTCGATGATTTTTCCATCTCCGCGCTCGCGCGCGCGTTACACGAACGCAAGCTCGCGCGCGCGTTTCTCGACCGCAGCGGAAATTGGTCGCATATCTTCGATCGTTCGCTCGGTGAGATCGCACCCCGCGGACCCGGCGGCGCGTTCGAGCGCACGCGTATCGGTGAGAACGGGCAGAGCGGCTTCCAAGAAGGCAACGCCGCGCAGTACACCTGGATGGTGCCGCAGGATCTCCCCGATCTTTTCCGCGGGATGGGTGGACGCGCTGCAGCACGCAAGCGACTCGATAGGTTCTTCACGCACCTCAATGCGGGAGAGAGCGCTCCCTATGCGTGGCTAGGAAACGAACCGAGCATCGGCAGCCCCTGGGCCTATCTCTCCGCCGGCGCTCCGTGGCGCGAAGAACGCGTCGTCCGCGCCGCGATGACGCGGCTCTGGGGCGATCGTCCCGACGGCCTTCCCGGCAACGACGATCTCGGCACGATGAGTGCGTGGTACGTCTGGAGCGCGCTCGGGCTCTATCCGCAGAATCCCGCCGAACGCTATCTCGATATCGGCGCGCCGCTCTTCACGCATGCGACGATCGCCCCTCCGCGCGGGCCGGTCATCACCATCGATGCGCCGCAGGCCGCCGCCGATGCGCCCTACGTTCGCGCGCTCTCGGTCGACGGGCACCCATGGAATCGTCCCTGGATCGCACTGCCGCAGAGCGGAACGCTGCATCTCTCGTTCACGCTCGGCACGCAGCCGAACCCTTCGTGGGGAAGCGCGAGCGCCGACGCACCGCCCTCCTTCGCACCCGCGCACCTGCATTTTCCCGCATCGACGGCGATGACGCTCGAACGGAGCGCGGGCGGATTTACCGTTCTCAATCCCGGAGCGCACGCGCACCACGTTACCTGGAGCACCGCGATCGCCGCTCCCGCGAGCGTCTCGCCGAGCAGCGGCTCGCTCCTCGTTCCGGCGGGCGGACGCACGCGCGTGGCGCTCGCCGTTTCGAGCGCCGACGCGCCCGCGGGGCTCTACGATATTCACGTCATCGCGCGCGCCGGAAACGGAGCGCGCTTCCCGTCGTTGCCGCTCTATCGCACCGGCGCGCGCGGTGTCGATCCCGATGCGCTCCTCTGGTTGGTCGATCGTTCGCACGACCGCGTCATCCCCTTCGATCTCCGGACGCTCGCGCGCGGCCCGGCGGTCGCGGTCGGGAAAAACCCGCTCGACGCGGTGCTCTCCCGCGATAACCGAACGCTCTTCGTCGGAAATCGCGGCGGCGACAGCGTTACCGCGATCGACACGATGACGCGTCGCGCGATCGCGACGATTCCCGTGAAGAGCCCCGACGGGCTCGCGCTCTCGGCGCGCGGCAATGGCATCTGGGTTGCAAACTATCGCGCGGATACGGTCGAACGAATCGACGTTGCGACGCTCCGAGTCGGAGCGCCGATCGCGGTCGGCAGAGATCCTCGTTGGATCGCCGTCGCTCCCGACGGTTCGCGCATCTACGTGACCGACCAGGGCGCCGATACCGTGACGCCGATCGATCTGCACACGCAAAGCGCGCTTCCCGCCATCGCGGTCGGCCGCGAACCGACCGGCATCGCGATCTCGCCCGACGGGCGCACGCTCTACGTCGCCAACAATCGTAGCGACGACGTCAGCGTTATCGACACCACGACGCTCCAAGTGCTCGCCGCACTTCCCGCAGGCGCGCAAGCGCAGATGGTCGCGATTTCGCCGAACGGACGGCTCGCCTACGTTCCAAATCTCGACGGCATCTCCGTAACGCCGATCGATCTCACGGCGCGCACGCTCTCGCCCGACATCGTCGTCGGCGGCGCACCATTCGAGGCCGCGTTTACCCCCGGCGGTGCGAATGCCTACGTCATCGATATGCGCGATAACGCGTTGGTACGCATCGACGTCGCGCGCGGCCGCGCCGGTTTCCCGCTGCTCTACGCCCCGGGAATCATCACCATGGCGATGCCGCACGGATCGTCGGCGCTGCTTCCGTTGCCCTGAGGGAGCCCGCCCTCGGTATGCCTCCAACGCCGTATCGAGCGTCATGAGGCGAGCGTCCTCAAGCATCGCCTGAACGACGATCGTCAGCCCGCGCTACGGGCCGGCTAGCGGCTCTCCTCTCGCGACGCGAAGGCGAGCCAGGCTAAGAGCAGCGGCATGATGATGTCGTTGAGCCAGAGCATCATGCCCGCGTTGTTCGGCGCGAAATTGTGCTTCGTCACCATCATCGCGATATGTTGGGCCGCTGCGGCGAACGAGAATATCACGATGGGAATCGTCAACGCCAAGCGATATCCATAATTTTGCCGGCGGGCGAAGAGCGCCGCAATGCCGATGCCGATTTCGAACCATCCGAGTTCGTATTCGAATGGGCTCGGCTGCCAGCCGATGCTCGCGGCGGTGATGTGTTGTTCGTATCCGTGAAAGAATCCGGCCCAAATCAGCGTGAGGCCACCGTACCAGAAGAGCAACTCGCCCCAAAACACGAACGCACTGTCGAGCGCGCGGTGTTCGAGGCGCGCGCGGCGCATCGTTCGCCACCAAAAAATAACGGCGAGCGCATAAAAGAGCAGATAGACGTGCGAGAGGACGTTTCCGATAACAGCAGCAGCGTTCACGCGTTACCTCCGAGATACGGCCGGGCGCACGCGCCAGGCCCAAGCAGTGGCGGTTGGAAGCACCGGATTCGGCGCGAAGCCTTCAAGCCTTGCATCGTACGCGTAGAGATACGAAGCATCGAAGAGAACGAGCAGCGGCACCCGCGAGGCGACGCGCGCTTCGATGCGCGCGTAGAGGCGTTTTCGGAGCCGCTGCGAGCTCGCGTCGAGCGCCCGGGCCTCGAGGCGATCGACGAGCGGATCGCACCAGCGCATATAATTTTCCGGAGCGCCGCAGCGCAAAATCGACGAGTCGTCGGGATCGATGCCCATCGTCCAGGGAATGTAGGCGAGGTCGAATTGCCCGCGCGCCAGGGTTCCATCTTTCGGCAAAAAGAGCTGCGCGTTGCCGACGCTCTTCAAGGTGACGGCGATGCCGCGCGCCCGCAACGCCTGCTGGATGAAGGTCGCGACGAGAACGCCGGTCGTCGATTCGGGAAATTGCACGTAGAGCAGGTGAAGCTTCTTGCCATTCTTATAGCGCATCCCGCCCGCACCGCGCCGCCAGCCCGCCGCTCGGAGCAACGCATCGGCGCGCCGGGGATGGTATCCCGGCGCGCGCACGCGCGGATCGAGCGCCCACGAATAGCTCGGCTGGAGCGTGTCGGCGACGGGGTAGACGCCGCGGGTGATCTTGCGCGATATCGCTTCGCGGTCGATGCTCTCGGCGATCGCGCGCCGCACGCGCACGTCGCGCAATGCCCCGCGCTCGACGTTGAGTGCGAGTCCCGCAACGACGCTCGTCGGCACGCGTTCTATGCGAATATCGCGAGCGCCGCGAAGGGCGGCCTGTTGCGCGGGGGCGATGAGGTTCCAATCGAGTTCGCCGGTGCGCAATAACGTCAGGTTCGTCCCGGGATCGGCGACGATTCGCGCGACGATGCGCCGTATCCGCGGAGATCCGCGCCAATAGCGCGGGTTCGCTGCAAACGTAAGTCGGTCGCCGCGCCGCCACGAGACGAAACGATAGGGGCCGTCGCTCACCTGCGGATCGCCGTTGAAGCTCGCGGTGCGCAGCGAGCGTACGTTCGCGAGCACGTGTGCCGGCACCACCGCGTAGGGCTCGATCCCGTAGGAGAAAAACGTCGCGACCGCAGGAGCCCACGGTTTGCGGAGATGCAGGATGACGGTGCTTGCATTCGGAGCGACGGCACGATCGATCGTATCGTAGCCTTCGCGCGTCCGCACCGGATTGCGCGGATCGAGAATGGCGTGCAACGTGAAGAGCACGTCGGCGCTCGTCACCGGAACGCCGTCGCTCCAGCGCACGCCGGGGCGAAGATGGTAGGTGATGGTGCGGCCGTCCGCCGAGATTCCACCGTTTTTGCGCGTCGGAATTTCACGCAGCAAGACCGGCACCAATCGCCCGCGCGCGTCGAGATCGACGAACGGTTCGAAGAGCAACCGCGCGACCTGCTGATCGACCGACGCAGCGTCGGGAGTAAGGAAGAGCGGGTTCAGCGTCGTCGGGTCGGCGGCGATAGCAAAACGCACCGTCTGCGCCGGGGCGTTCGTACGCGCCCCGCGCGAGCAGGCTGCAACGAGCAGGAGCAGCGCGGCTGCGGCGGTGCGACGCATCACGATGCCGCGCGCTCGACTTCGATCGTCGGCTCGTGCGTGACGGGAAACTTTACCGAGCGCGCGATGAAGCACATGTTCGCCGCGTCAGCGTGAAGTCCGAGTGCGCGCTCGCGATCGGCGCCGACGGCGATCGTGACGGATGGCCGGAGCAGTACCGAGATGAACTCTCCGCTTCCATCGGAATGAACGAGCATGGTGCCTTCGGCTCGATCTTCGTAGGCGCGAACGACGACACCGGCGCTCGCGCAGAGATGGAGATACCAGAGTTGATGGCAGGCACTCAGCGAAGCGAGCAAGAGTTCTTCGGGATTCCACAGGGCCGCATCGCCGCGGTACTGCGGGTCGGCCGATCCCTTCATCGTCGCCTTGCCGTCGGCCATCACGTCGTAATCGCGTCCGTAGCTGCGATAGGACGTGGTTCCAACGCCCCTGCTTCCCGTCCAAATCATTCGTACGTGGTAGTGATGCTTCGTGTCGGCCATACCAATCCTCGCGGCTCCGTCGTTCTCGGCGCCTTTAGCTGCGAGGGCATCGCTCCCTTCAGCGCGATCGCCGCTACGGATTCGCCCGCTCGGCCTGAAGCCGCACGCGTTCGAGCGCCTCGGGATCGTCAACGTCGGCGTACGCTCCGTTATCGTCGATCGGCAGCGTGCGGCGCCGCAACGCGGGGTGATCGCGCAGAGCACGCAGCGAATCGCCCATCGGTAACTCCGCGAACCGCTCGCGCGCCCGCGCCGAGAAAAAGACGGGGTGCCCGCCGACGCCGTCGCGCTCCGGAAAACAGATATCCACGCCCCGCGCTCCCTCGAGCACCGCGTCGACGAGCGCGCGCGAGACGAGCGGTTTATCACCGAGAAGCACCAGGATCGCGCGCTCGGGCTCCGTCAGCGCATCGGCGAGCACGATCGAATGCGCCATTCCTGCCTCCGGTCGATCGTTCACGATACAGCGAACACCACTCGCATCGACGAACCGACGCAAGCTCGGCGAAGCGACGACGAGCCGCGGAAGGTGCGCGCACGCGTCGAGCACGCGCGCCAACATCGGCGTCCCACCGATCTCGAGCAACAATTTCGGTTCGCCCATACGGTTCGCTTCGCCGGCGGCGAGCACCACTGCGGTAACGTTCACGTCGCTCCGCGCCCGCGAATCGGACCGATCCCGCGCGAGAGCATACCGCCCGAACGCCCCCGTTCGACGGCGACGATCTCCGCGAGCACCGCGAGCGCCGTCTCTTCGGGCGTGCGCGCGCCGATATCGAGCCCCACCGGCGCGTGCACGCGTGCGAGTTCCTCTTCGGTCATGCCGGCCTCGCGCAGCGCGATGCTGCGATGCGCGTGTGTCGTGCGGCTGCCGACCGCCCCGACAAATCCCGCGCGCGAACGAACCGCTGCCAGCAGTAAGGGTACGTCGAATTTTTCGTCGTGCGCGAACGACACGATCGCCGTCCGTTCGTCGATCGGCGCCGATGCGAGAAATTCATGCGGCCACCCTACGACGATTCGGTCGGCATTCGGAAAGCGATCTTTCGTCACGAAGGCTGCGCGCGCGTCGCAGAGCGTCACCACGTAGCCGAGTAGGTGCGCCACGTCGATCGTCGCGGCGGCGAAATCGAGCGCGCCGAACAGATACAGGTGGGGAGCGACGCGCTTGGGAGCGAGAAATATTTTCGCTCCTTCGAATGCGAGGCAGCGCGCTTCGCCGCCGTTTTCTTCGCGCGCGAGCGTTGCAACCGCGCGGTCGAGCGCCGGATCCCCGAGCGTTCCCAGAACGCGCTCCGCCGAGAACGCCGCGCGCGCACCGATGGCGTCACCGTCGAGCCGCAGAGCGTGGGCGAGGATCTCGTCGCGACTGCGCTCGAGCTCCGCACAGTAGCACGGGTCGAGTGCATCGAGAGCGATCGTAAGTTCGCCGCCGCAGCGAAGCCCGAGCTCCGCGCCTTCGCGATCCGACACGCCATAGGACCGCACGCGCGCTTTTCCGTGGCCGAAGAGCTCGCGCGCCTCATCGACGAGCGCCGCCTCCACGCATCCGCCACCGATCGAACCGACGAGTTCGCTTCGATCGCTGACGGCGAACGCCGCACCGGGATCGCGCGCCGACGAGCCCCGCACCTCGACGAGCGTAGCGAGCACGATCTCGCGGCGTTCGTTCTGCAAGCTGACGATGCGCGAAAGAATATCAAGCATATTTTTGGTTTACGCTTTTCAACAGTTTATTGTGAGGCGCTGCTAACATAATTTCGATTACTTCATGAAAGGAGTTGCCCGGTATCGATAGCAACCCTTCTTCGCAAGAGGTGAGTAACGACCGTGTCGGCCGCTCCGTCGAAAATGCTAGCGACCCTTAACGTCAACGGGCGCGACGTTACCTTGGCATTCCTTCCGCACGCGACGCTCTTAGAAGTTCTTCGCGAAGAATTGCGGCTGACGGGAACCAAGCACGGCTGCGAACTCGGCCAGTGCGGCGCCTGTACCGTGCTCGTCGACGGAGCCCCGGTGCTCTCGTGTTTGACGCTCGCCGCCGACACGATCGACCGCCCCATCACGAGCGTCGAAGGCATCGCCGTCGCCGACGCGTTGCACCCCGTGCAGCGCGCGTTTCTCGATCTCGGAGCGGCGCAATGTGGGTATTGCACTCCCGGGTTCATTGTTGCGGCGGTTCATTTATTGGAACGCACGACGTCGCCGAGCGAGACAGAGATCCGCGAAGCCCTCGCCGGGCATCTCTGTCGATGCACCGGGTACACGAAGATCGTCGAAGCGGTCGCGCTCGCCGGGCAACGCATGCGCGCGACGACACATGGGTAACAACGGCGCGCGTTCCACCGAAGGGCGCGTCGTTGGCGCGGCGCTGCCCCGCATCGACGGATATGCAAAAGTAACCGGAGCCGCGCTCTTCGCCGACGATATGGCGTTTCCGCGCATGCTCTTTGGACGGCTGCTTCGCAGCCCGCACGCGCACGCGCGCATTCTCTCCATCGACTACGAAAAAGCGCTCCGCCTTCCCGGCGTCGTGGCGATCGCGACCGGGCGCGATCTCCCCGTGCGCTACGGCATTCTGCCATCGACGCAGGACGAAACGGTCTTTGCCATCGAGAAGGTTCGCTACGTCGGCGAACCGGTCGCCGGAATCGTCGCCGAAGACGAACGCACCGCACAACGGGCCGCCGCGCTGATCGAGGTTCGGTACGAAGCACTTCCTTCGGTAATGTCGATCGACGATGCACTTCGCGATCTCACCGAGAACGGGGAAAAAATTCATCCCGAGTCGCGCAAGAGCAATAACGTTCACAAAGACGTCCACCTCACCTTCGGCGATATTGAAGCGGGGTTCGCCGATGCCGATCGCGTGTTCGACGATGAGTATTTCTTCGAAGGGAACACGCACGCGGCACTCGAGGAGCACTCGGCGGTCGCGATCTGCGGCGCGGATGGAAAATTGACGCTCTGGTCCTCGACGCAGACCCCACATTATTTGCACCGCGTCGCCGCTGCAGTGCTCGAGATGCCGGCGAGCCGCATTCGCATTATCGCGCCGCCGATCGGCGGCGGTTTCGGTGGGAAGACCGAGCCGGTCGCCCACGAACTCGCCGCCGCCTACTTTGCACGTGCGACCGGGCGGCCGGTGAAGTTTACGCTCACGCGCGAGGAGATCTTCTACACCCATCGCGGGCGCCATCCGGTCCGCATTCATCTTCAAACCGGGGTAAAGAACGACGGCACGATTACCGCCTGCCGCTTGCAGACCTGGCTCGACGGCGGAGCCTTCGGCTCCTACGGCGTGGCGACCACCTACTACACCGGCGCGCTCCTCCCGGTGACGTACAAAATGGGAGCGTACGCATTCGATGGCTGTCGGGTGTACACCAATAAGCCGCCCTGCGGGCCGAAACGCGGGCACGGAACGACGCAGCCCCGATACGCCTTCGAATCGCAACTCGACGATATCGCCAACGCGCTCGGTCTCGATGCGGGCGCCTATCGCGCAGCGATTGCGGTCGTCCCCTATTCGCGCACGATCAATCATTTGCGCGTAACGAGTTGCGGCATTCGCGAGGCTTTAAGCGCCGTCGCCGAACGGACCGATTACGGTGCGAAACACGGAAAACTCGCGCCGGGGCGCGGGATCGGCCTCGCCGCAAGCGCCTATCTCTGCGGCGCGGGGCTCCCGATCTATTGGAACCCGATGCCGCATTCCGGTGCGGTGGTGAAGGTCGATCGCGGCGGCGGCGTTACGGTCTTCTGCGGAACGAGCGACTGCGGGCAAGGTTCGCAAAATATGCTCGCGGCGATCGTTGCCGAAACGCTCGGCGTTGATATTCTCGACGTGAGCGTTTGCGCCGGCGATACCGATCTCACGCCGGTCGATCTCGGCTCCTATTCCAGCCGCGTCACCTTTATGGCCGGAAATGCGGCGCGCAGCGCCGCACTCGAGGTTCGCGAGCGCATCGCCGCAGCGGCAGCGGCGGAGTTGGGGATCGCGCCCGAGCGCTGCGCCTTTGCGAGCGGTCGTATCTTCGACCGCGACGAACCCGATCGCGCGCTCGCATTCGTCGACGCCGCGCGCGCCGCCGAGGCGCGTTGTGGAACGCTCGTCGGCGTCGGGTCGTACACGCCCCCCGCCGATCTTCATGGCGATTTCAAAGGCTCGGGGGTCGGCCCGTCGCCGGCGTATTCGTATAGCGCGTGCGTCGCCGAAGTGGAGGTCGATTTCGAGACCGGTGAAGTTCGCGTCGACCGCATCGTCTTAGCGCACGACTGCGGGCGCGCGCTCAATCCTTCGATCGTCGAAGGGCAGATCGAAGGGAGCGCCTATATGGGGATGGGCGAAGCGCTCATGGAAGAATCGGCGTTCCGCGACGATCTCCACCGCATTCCCAATCTTCTCGATTACAAGACGCCGACAATGCTCGATACGCCAAGCATCGAAGCGATCGTCATCGAGACCGAAGAACTCGAAGGCCCGTACGGTGCGAAAGAGGCCGGCGAAGGCCCGCTCAATCCGGTTATTCCGGCGATCGCCAACGCCGTCGCCGATGCGATCGGCGCGCGCATTTTCGCAACGCCGATCGTACCCGAGCGCGTGCTGCAGGCACTCGACGGCACGACCGGGCCGCTCCGTCTCCGCGCTCCCGTCGCGGCGAGAACGGCGTAAGGAGAGCTCGTTATGCTGCGCTTACCCGCCTTTGAATTCCGGCCCGTGCGTTCGGTGGAAGATGCCGCCGCGCTGCTCTCGGAGTATGGGAGCGACGCGCTCCCCGTCGCCGGCGGAACCGATCTCTACGCCAATATGAAACTCGGCCTCTTCACGCCGCGCGTCGTGGTCGGGCTGCGTTCCATCGCCGAGTTACGCCGCATGCATTTCGATCCCGCGCATGGCCTGCGCCTCGGCGCGCTCTGCTCGCTCGATAGCATCGCGCGCGATCCCGCAGTCTTGCTGCATTACCCTGCCCTCGCAACCGCCGCGGCGATGGTCGGAACGCCGGAGATTCGCAGCATGGGCACCATCGGTGGCAACCTCTGCCTCGAGACGCGTTGCACCTACTACAACCAGAGCGCCGACTGGCGCAAGGCACTCGGATATTGTTTGAAACGCGACGGAGATCTCTGCCGCGTCGCCCTGCATAGCCCTACCTGTAAAGCGATCAACGCATCGGATACCGCTCCGGTCATGCAGGCGTACGATGCGCGCATTTCGCTCGTCGGTCCGCACGGCGCCCGCGTTGTCGCCGCGCGCGATTTCTTCAGCAACGACGGCGCGCATGCGACCGTTCGCCAAAGCGATGAAATCCTCGCGGAGATCGCCCTTCCTCCCCCGCCGCGCGGCGCGCGCAGCAGTTACCGCAAACTCCGGCTCCGCAACGCGTTCGACTTTCCGCTCCTCGGCGTCGCGGTCGCGGTGGCGACCAACGAGGCGGGCGCCTGCACGCAGGCACGCGTCCTGCTCGGTGCCGTCGGCTCCGCTCCCATCGAGGTCGAGGGCGCAGGGGCGCTGCTGCTCGGAAGCCACTTCGCCGCGGCGACGCTCGCCGATGCCGCCGAGGAGGTCTTCCGGGCCGGAAAGCCGCTCGAGAACGCCAACGCGAGCCTCCTCTATCGCAAGCGGATGCTCCGGGTCCTCGCCCAGCGCGCTCTGGAGGACGTTGCCGCCCCCTTGCGCTGAATGAATCGACGGTGCTACACTGCTTGAGCCGAATAATGTTCGGCACACCAAGCATATGACCGTATCTCTTTCAATCGCCCAGGGCGAACTCGACGAGCCCGACGCCCGTCTCCTCGACGCCCTCCAGGGCAACGCCCGCTCGACCTATGCCGAGCTGGGCGCACTGGTGGGTTTGAGTGCGCCCGCAGCGCACGAGCGCGTGAAGCGCTTGGAGGCGCGCGGCTTCGTGCGCCGCTACGCCGCGCAGCTCGATGCGAAGCGTATCGGGCTCGGTCTGATCGCCTTCATCAGCTGTTACACCACGCAAGATTGCGATTACACGGCGTTCACCGACGCGCTCGGCGCGATTCCGGAGATCGTGGAAGTGCATAGCGTTGCGGGCGAAGAGTCGTTTCTCTGCAAAGTGATGACGCGCTCGACCGACCATCTCGACGATCTGCTGACGCGTCTGAAAACCATGCGCGGCATGGCACGCACGCGCACGACGATCGTGCTCTCAACTCCATTCGAACGCGGAGGCATCTCGCTCTTACCATGACGACAACCGTCGACGCATCGCTCCATCCTCTCGGCACGCATCGCGTGCTCGAACCCGCCGGCGCTATGCCGCAGAGCGCGCTGCGCCTCGATAATACGCCGGTCGCCCGCGCGAATGAAATTCTCTGCGACGTCGAAGTTCTCAATATCGATTCGGCATCGTTCAAACAGATCGCCGACGCCGAAGAGGGCGACGAAACGCGTATCGGCGCGCACGTTGCGAATATCGTCGCGACGCGCGGCAAGCAGCACAACCCGGTCACCGGGAGCGGCGGCATGTTTATCGGGCGCGTCGCTGCGGTCGGCGAGCGGCTCCGCGACCGCATCGCACTGAAGGTCGGCGACCGGATCGCATCGCTCGTCTCGCTCACACTCACCCCGCTGCACGTTCGCCGGATCACGCGCGTCTGCACGAAGACGGGGCGCATCTGGATTGAAGGCAGCGCTATCCTGTTCGAGCGGAGCCTGTGGTCGAAGCTTCCCGAGGATATCGATGAGAACGTCGCCCTCGCGGTGCTCGATGTCGCGGGCGCGCCGGCGCAAGTCGCCCGGCTCTGCAAACCGGGGCAAAACGTCGTCGTCATCGGTGCCGACGGCAAGAGCGGCATGCTTTCGTGCGCGCACGCCAAACGCGCCGTCGGGGCGAGCGGGCGCGTGATCGGCATCGCCCCGAGTTCGGAGACCGAAGCGGCGCAACTCCTTCGGCGCGAGGGATATGTCGATGCGTTCGTCGTCGCCGACGCACGCGATACGCTCGGCGTGAGCGGACAGGTGGAAGCGCTGCTTCCCGAACTCGCCGACGTCGTGATTAATTGCGTGAACGTTCCCGGAACGGAGCTCGCGTCGATCCTCTCGACGAAGGACGACGGGACGCTCTATTTCTTCTCGATGTCGACCTCGTTCACCGCAGCAGCACTCGGAGCCGAAGGTGCGGCGAAAGATATCACGATGATCGTCGGCAACGGGTACGCCCGAAACCACGCTGAGATCGCGTTGCAGACGCTTCGCGATTTTCCGGCGATCCATTCTTATTTCAACGCGAAATACGCGCGTTCGTAATCCCACCCATCTATCGGAGGCAGCGACCATGAGCGAGATCGTCCATAAAAAGCCGGCGGCGGCAGAATCGCAATTTGCGTATAAGAATCTCAAGCAGGGCGAATTTTGGCGCCACGTGCCCGCGTATCGCGAGGTCGACGAAGCGACCTTCCTCGACCATCTCTGGCAACAGAAACATTCGATCAAGACGCCCGAAGAGTTGGTCGGAACCATTCGCGACCTGGCGCCGCCGGAGTTCGTCGCCGATATCGAAGCGGGCTTCGCCCACGCGCCGATGGCCGTGCGCGTCTCGCCCTACGCGCTCTCGCTCATCGATTGGAACGACCCGCACAACGATCCGATCCGTCGGCAATTCATTCCGATGGCGAGCTCGTTGCTCCCCGACCACCCGCGCCTGACGCTCGATTCGCTGCACGAACAGGACGATTCTCCGGTACCGGGGCTCGTGCACCGCTACACCGATAAGGCGCTCTTCCTGCCGCTCAACGTTTGCCCGGTCTATTGCCGCTTCTGCACGCGCAGCTACGCGATCGGCCCCGATACCGAGGAAGTGGATAAAGTCTCGCTCGCCAAGACGCCCGCGCAGTGGCAGCAAGCGTTTCAATATATCAGCGAGCGCCCGGAGCTCGAGGATATCGTGATCTCCGGCGGCGACACCTATCAATTGCCGCCGAAGAACATCGAACTCATCGGCAACGCACTGCTCGATATTCCGCACGTGCGCCGCATGCGCTTCGCCACCAAAGGCCCGGCGATCATGCCGATGAAGATCATCACGCATACCGAGTGGCTCGATGCGATCGCCGCCATCGTCGAACGCGGCCGCAAGCTCGGCAAAGACGTCGTCTTGCACACGCACTTTAACGCACCCGAAGAGATCACGTGGATCACGCAAAAGGCGATGGGTATGCTCTTCGAACGCGGGATCTTTACCCGGAACCAGTCGGTGCTGATCCGCGGCGTCAACGACACCCCCGAACGCATGGCGATGCTCGTCAAGCGGCTCGGGCACGTCAACGTGCATCCGTATTACGTCTACATGCACGATATGGTGAAGGGCGTCGAAGAGCTTCGCACGACCATTCAGACGGCGACCGAGACCGAGAAGTTCGTACGCGGAAGCACCGCCGGCTTCAATACGCCGACCTTCGTTTGCGACGCGCCGGGCGGCGGCGGTAAACGCGACGTTCATTCCTACGAGTATTACGATCGCGAGAACGGGATCGCCGTCTATGCTGCTCCGAGCGTCAAGCCGGGCAAGGCGTTTCTCTACTTCGATCCGATCGACAAACTCTCGCCCGACGCACAAGCACGATGGATCGTACCGGAGCTCCAGGAGCAGATGATCGCCGAAGCGCTCCGGAAGGCCGGCGCTGCCAGCGAACAGCTCGTCCTTGCATAAAAGCGATCGCACGGAGGCGCGACACTTGTCGGTGACACGCCTCCGTGTTACAATCGCACAACGATGGCGGATACCCTAACTATCAGGCTCGCCCCCAAGGACCGGGAGACACTCCAGGAGCTTGCCCGCGCTCGTGGCCTCGGTGTCAGCGCTCTCGTGCGCGATCTTGCAGAGGCCGAGGCACGCCGCGTGCGTCGGTCGGCAATACGAGCGGAGGGCGAGCGAATCGTCGCATACGTCACCGAGCACCCCGAAGCACGTGAGGAACTTGAATCCTACGCCATCCCCGCGGGAGAACCGCGCTGAACCCCCCTGCCGGTTCGATCGTCTTGGTCGACTGGCGAAGCGGTGCTCTCGCGCGCGACCCTAATAAACTTCGTCCGGCCGTCGTCGTTGGCCATTCCGAACTCTTTCCGGAGAGCTACCCAAATCTGCTGGTCGTGCCGCTTACCACCGACCAGAATCTCGCTCACCCCACCTTCTCTCAGCGCATCGACCCGACGCCGGATAATGGCGCGTCGCGTGTATCGTGGACGCTCGCGCACCACATCACCAGTGTTGCAAAGCAACGCGTGACGCTTACTTTATCGCGAATCGAAGAGATACAATTGCGTGGTATTCGAGAGCAGGTCGCCTTTGCAATTGGCTTTAGCGTTTCCTGACCCACATGGCGACGGGGCCTTTCGGACGTAACGTCACGAGCGGTACCGTCTCCAGCACGCCCTCCTCGCACAACGCGAATCGAAATGCGCGCGCGAGTCTCGCGAGCACGAGCACGCCCTCGGTCCACGCAAATTCCTCGCCGATGCATCGACGCGCGCCGCCTCCGAAGGGCACATAGGCAAACGGCGGTACTTCGGTACGGACCCATCGGTCGGGATCGAAGCGCTCCGGCTGCGGGAAAAGATCGAGGCGACGATGCAGTACGAGCGGCGATATGAGGACGGTCGTCCCGGCCTCCACATCGTAGCCGCCGACAAGCGTTATGCGTTCGCGCGCCTCGCGCCCGAAGATCCACGCCGGCGGATAGAGGCGCATCGATTCGCGAAAGACGCGCCGCGTGAACTCGAGGCTCGCCGCGAGCTCGATCGGATCGCGCGAAAAATCGGCGGCATCGACTTCTTCGTGCAAGCGCCGCTCCACCTCGGGGTGCCGCGCGAGGAGATACCACGTCCAGATGAGCGCGTTGGCGGTGGTTTCGTGCCCGGCGAGGAAGAGCGTGAGCGCTTCGTCGCGGACCTGACGATCGGTTGGACGATAGCCGTCCTCCGCGTCCTCGGCAGCGATCAGGAGCGAAAGCGCGTCGCCGCCCTGTTCGGCGTTCGCTCGCCGTTGCGCGATGAGCCCATAGACGATCGTATCGAGTCGCGAACGCGCGTCATTGAAGCGTCGCGTTGCGGACAGAAATCCTAGCCGCGAACGAAGCTGCCCGAGCGGACCGATCCCGGAGGGATAGCTCTCCATCGTCGCCCGCAGTGCGGCGCGCACCTCACTCGCGCGCTCGCCCGCATCGACGCCGAAGAGCGTCTCGCTCGCGATGCGTAGCGTTAACTCGCTCATTGCCGCGTGCATCTCGACCCGCTCCTCTGCGCTTCGTTCCTCGCACCAGCGGGTCGCATGCGCGAGCATTGCCCGAGCGTACGCGGCGATGCGGCCGCGATGGAATGCCGGCTGTACGATCCTGCGCATCTGCCGGTGTTCCGGTTCCTCACTCGTAAGGAGGCCGTTTCCGAGTAGGCGGCGCAGCGCGCGCCCTCCCTCGGATTTCACGAACGCGTGCTGCTGCGTCACGAGCACGTCTTTGATCTGCTCTGGATCGTTGAGAAAGAGAAAGCGCCGAAACGGAATTTGAAACGACGCGATCGGACCGTACCGTTCGGCAATTTCGGCTAAAAACGCCGGTAACCGAAGGAACGGCTGCATGCCGAGCCGGGCGAACGTTTCACCTCGGCTCGGCCCTGGTATCTTCGCAACCATGTTCGGGTCTTTCGCGCGCTACGTTCCTTTTTCAGCCCCGGCGTAGAAGATCCACTTGAAAAACACCGCCGGCGTGGTGGTGAGCGCGTTGGGATCGCCGTAGACGAGATAGAACTCGTTATGGCCGTGGAGGTAGTGGAATGCCGCGCTGAGGTTATCGGCGAAGACCGGGGTAAAGCTCGGCGCGAAATACGATGTGGGCAGATCGATTCCGTTGATGCGCCGAGCGCCGAGTGAAAACGAAGCCGCGCGTGAAAATTGCCAATTGAAGCTCGCCGAATTCAGCCATTGCCGGAAGGATGGTTCGGCCGCCAGGTGCGACGCGTAGATGTTTTCGTTCAAATTCAGGGAGAAGCTCAGCCGACGCCGGATCGGCAGCGTATCGAAGAACTGCCAATTCGACGCATGCCCATGATAGTAAGAACCATTTCCAAAAGCTATCCCTAACGGAAAATTTGAATTTAACTTGTATCCGAGCAGCCCACCGTTACCGACGTTAAACGGCAACAACTCTCCGTCCGACGATCTCACGAACATCGAACCATCGGAGGCGTCGATCGTCCACAGGCTTCTAAAATCAACGTTCACCTGAACCACGTTTTGCGCTTGCGCGATTTGTGAAGCATCATTCCAAAAACGCGTACCGACGGCGGAGGCCTGAATATCGAGCAGTTTTGATTTCGGCGGCATATGAAAGACGTGGCGCGCAAACACATCGTACCCTGCAGTATTGTTTTGTTGTAGGTAAGCATCGATAGGACTGAATTGCGAGCCGATGAATTGACGCGCTACGCCGGCATAAGTATTGGCGGTTTGGTAAAACGTCCCAAGTTCACCGTAGCGCGCTTGAGATGGATTCGTAACAAATGTTCCATTCTCGCGCGCATAGTTTGCAAAAACACCCACATGGTTCTTATTATCGATAAAACCGCCACTGAGCAACGCCGTCGAATCGACGAACGTCGGCGTTGCGGCGGTTACGCTATTTGCGTTTATTCCGTAGCTTTCGCGCGCATTTTGCACCGTAAAGTCAAGTGCCTCCGCAAGATCGGTTCGGTTCGCCCCAACGGCGTCGAACCCGGAGAACGAAAATGGTCCCTGGGTTCCCTCTACTCCGTACCCTTGACGAAAGGTCGGAATTGCGGGCGTATAGAGTACCGACGGACACGATACGTTGCATGCAAAGTTTCCAAAGGCATTTGCGACTTGCGTAAAAAAGGGACGAACCTCTTGATACATGCGCGGAAAGGCCGTCGGCGAGATCGACTGCTGGTCGATCTCGACATTGGAATAGTCCGGATGGAACGACCCCACGAATGAAGCCGTCGGCGTAATCGGCACCGCCATATCGAGCCCGACCTGCGAGGTCCAGCCGCCCGCGGTGCCGGAGCGCGCGACACCCAGAAGATAGGGCTGGAAGCGTGCTTTCGGGCGCGTGGACTTGGCTTTTTTCCCGGCCCCGATCGCAACGCCGGTAAGCGTGCCCGAATAGAGAGCGAGGGTCGGCGATGTCGCTTCGGCGTCGTAGCTCCAGACTTGAAGGCTGTTCGCTTTGAGATCGAAGCGTGCGAATTGTGCCCTCCACGCGTGCGATCCACCCGAGCGAATGATATGAAACGGGACGTGCATCGTTACCGTGTAGCCGCTTTTGGTAATTCTTCCCCGCGAGAGCCATTGCGGCGTATACGAGCTGTTTTCGGAGGAAGTTTGGTAGTGCGCTCCACGCGGGTTCGCGGAAAACTGATAGGCGAATCCCTGCACCCCCTGTGGTTCGAGTGAGACCTGGATGCTATCGTCGCCGAAGATCGCCGGGCCGTTGCTCACCGTCGAAGCTACGACGCGGGAGTGCTCGCTGACGCGAAACGCAAAATCGAGTCCTTGCGGATCCTGTGCGACGTACACGACGGTGGGGTGCGAGACGCGACGGCGGTTGGTGAAATCGTATCCCAAGACGATTCGGGCAGCCCCGGCCCAGCTCGCGTCGATCCGGCCGTGCATCGCCGGTTCCTTAGCCAGTATCGGGACCCGTACGTGCGGTAACGTTGCGGCAGCAACGATGAGCGGCGAGCAAATGGCGCCGGCAACGAAAAGCGCGCCGGCCAATGTAAAGCGTCGCATGCGCGGGATATTCATATCGGAATCTCAGGTTCCTTTTTCAGCCCCGGCGTAGAAGATCCACTTGAAAAACACCGCCGGCGTGGTGGTGAGCGCGTTGGGATCGCCGTAGACGAGATAGAACTCGTTATGGCCGTGGAGGTAGTGGAATGCCGCGCTGAGATTATCGGCAAAGACCGGCGTAAAGGTCGGCGCGAAATACGAAGTAGGCAGATCGATCCCGTTGATGCGCCGAGCGCCGACGGAGAGCGAGGCGTCGCGCGAAAATTGCCAATTGAAGCTCGCCGAATTCAGCCATTCCTGAAACGACGGTTCCGCGGCGCGATGCGAGTGGTAGATATTTTCGTTCAAATTCAGCGAGAAGCTCAAGCGACGCCGGATCGGCATCGTATCGAAGAACTGCCAATTCGCGGCTTGACCGTGATAGTAGGGCCCTTCGCCGTACGCCAGCCCCTTGCCGTAGTTCGAATTGAGATTGTAGCCGACGAAGGCGCCGTTTCCGACGCTAAACGGGAGATACTCTCCGTCCGACGCCAATACGAACGTACTTTGCTGAAAGACGTGAACCGACCATAAATTTTTGAAGTCGACGTTGATTTGGTCGCCGGCGTTGCTCTGCGCGGGCTGCGAGAGGTGATTCCAAAACTTTCCGTCGTCCAGCGACACCGAAACGTCAAGCAGCTTCGATGTCGGTGAAAAATGGAACGTTTGCTGCGCGAACGAGAGGTATCCACCGATATCGTTTTGCATCTCGTAGCCATCGACCGGATTGAATTGCGACCCGACGAATTGGTGCGCCAGCACGAATACGGTGTTTGCCGTTTTCACTCCCGCGCCAACCTCGCCGTAATGGGCTTGGCTGGGGTCGGTGACGAGCGTGCCGTCCTCGCGAGCGTAGTTTCCATAGACGAACCAGTGTCCGCGCGTGCTAAAATATCCGCCGTTGAGCGAACTCGAATTATCGAGGAGCGCGGGAGTATTTACGGTGACTCGTTGCAGATCGACCTGTTCGGTGCCGCCGCTCGATGAGTGCGAGAAATCCAGCGCGTCGGCGAGATCGGTTCGTTGATTGCCGACGGCATCGAACCCGGCAAAGGTGAGCGGGCCCTGCGTTCCTTCGACGCCGTACCCTTGGCGAAAGGTCGGAATTGCGGGCGTGTAGAGCGTCTGCGGGCAATTTTGGCAGCCGAGCGTGTAATTGAACGCGTTTCCCACCTGAGTAAAGAACGGCCGGACTTCTTGATATTGCCGGGGGAACGCCGTCGGTGAGATCGTTTGCTGATCGGTCTCGACGTTCGAGTAATCGGGGTGGAACGAGCCGACGAACGATGCCGTCGGCGTAATCGGCACCGCCATATCGAAACCGATCTGCGAGGTCGATCCACCCGCCGCGCCGGAGCGCGCGACGCCGAGGAGATAGGGTTGAAAGCGCGGGGCCGGCCGGCTCGAAACGGCTCCGTGGGTTCCCGTCGGGTTCACGCCATCGAGCGTCCCTACGTACAGCGTATCGAACGGATTGGTCGCGTTCGGACTGTAACTCCAAATATCGCTGACGTTACTGTGTACCGCGAAGCGTTGAAACTGCACTCTCCACACGTGCGATCCTCCCGAACGCACGACCGCAAACGGAACGTGCATGGTGACGACGTAGCCCGTCTTCGTTCGACGGCTCGCCGCCTTCCAGTGCGGAGAGTACGCGCTGTTCTCCGATGAGGTTTGAAAGCGCGCCCCGCGCGCGTTGGCGATAAACTGATAGGAAAAGCCTTGCACGCCTTGCGGGTTGAGCGAGATTTGGACGTTGTCGTCACCGAAGACGCCGGGGCCGTCGCTCAGCATCGATGCGATGACCGGCGAATGTTGGATGACGACGAACGCGACATCGAGACCCTGAGGATCCTGGGCCACATAGACTACGGGCGGGTGCGCGGCTCGTCGCCGATTGGTGAAATCATAACGGAGCCGAATTCGCGCCGCTCCGTGCCAACTCGCGTCGAGGCGCCCGGCGATCGTCGGCTCGTGCGCGAGCATCGGTACGTGAAGCACCGGCGGCGCGGCGGCGACTGCGGCGGCAGAGCCGAGGGCGATTAAGAGTGTCGTAACGACGGCAATGCGTGCCGACTTCGAGAATGGCATGCCGCTTATACGACGAGCACGTCGGTGGTGTTTCAGTCGGCGATCTTCGCGGCTACCCGCCGGCGAGCTTTGCGTTTGTCCCGCGCGCGGCGAACCATGCGAGGATGCGCTCCCGGTGATCGCCCTGAATCTCGATCGTGCCGTTCTTCACCGTGCCGCCGCAGCCACAGTGTTGCTTGAGCGCCTTCGCCGTGGAGGCGAGTTCGCGTTCGGGGACGCCATAGATGATGCTCGCCGTACCCGCGCGGCGCCGTTCGCGGGCGATGCGAACCACGCCGTCGTCGGGCGGAAGTGGGTGGCCATGCTTCGCACTCCCCGGACGCGCCTTCGCCTGGGGCTCGATCGCCCCACCCTCGCTCGAATAGACGAGCCTGCGGTTCTCTTCGTTCACCGAGCGAAAGATTCAAAAATGCGGGGACGCTCTCCCCCGAAACGGCAGGCCGAGCGGCCGAGCGGTCACTTTTAGACAGTTTTCTCTCCGCAGCGGTGCTACGCTCGATATTCGGAGGATTTCCCTATTATGAATTTTATCGCTCGTTTCGCCTTTGTTGGCGCCCTACTCGTCGGATCGCTCGCCCTCGTGCCCGCGTCCGCCCAAAATGTTACCGTGGTGGTGAATGGCCAGGTGATGTCCTTCGACCAGGCCCCGGTCGTGGTGAACAACCGCGTCTTCGTGCCGATGCGCGCGATATTCGAACGCCTCGGATCGACCGTCTCGTACGCGAATGGGAACATCAACGCCCAAGGAAACGGGAGGTCGGTGCATCTCGCAATCGGCTCGCTGAACGCATCGGTCAACGGGAATCCGCTGACGATGGACGTCGCGCCGTTTTTGGTGAACGGACGGACGGAAGTTCCGCTTCGTTTCGTCGCCCAGGCCCTCGGTGCGAACGTCAACTGGAATGGCAACACCTCGACGGTGTACATCGCCACGTCGGGCAACACCAACACCTCGACGCCGCAACCGTATGCGACGCAGACGCCGAGCTACCAGCCGTTCTATCTCAATAACGAACACCCGGCGAACGGTGGCACGGTGAAGACCACGCACCCTAAAATTCACGCGACGTTTGGCCAGCCCGTCGATCTCAATTCCCTTCACGTCAGCGTCGATGGCAACGACGTGACGTCGCTCGTCTATACCAACGCCAGCGGTTTCGACGTGACGCCGGGATTCGCACTGAACCCGGGTAGCCATAACGTCAACGTCAGCGGCACGACATCCAACGGCTCGTCGTTCAATACCGGCTGGAGTTTCTACACTTCCAATACGGCATCCGGCGCCGCTCAAAACTACATCGTGAACGTCAGTCCGGCGCCGAACACGCGTACCGGTAGTTCGTTCACGCTGAGCGGCCGCACGCTTCCGAACTCGCAGATCCACATCGTCGCAACCGGCACCAGCACGATCGGCGGCCTCTTCCAAATAGGTACGGGAACCTTTCAAAGCGACGTTACCGCCGATGCGAACGGATACTTTACCGTTCCCATCTCGCTCAACGTGCTTGGAGGCGGCCAGATCCGCGTCATCCTGACCTCCGTTTCGCCGAACGGCGCATCGGTCGAGAACCAAGTCGTGTACGGCGTCTAACCGATCTCGCGCACCAGGCCTCACGTTCCCAAACGTACAACTCGTGAGGCTGCGATGAAGAGAATCTGCGTCTTTTGCGGATCGCGCCCGGGGCGCGACGATACCTTCCTGTCCCTCGCTCGCAGCGTCGGCACCGAGCTCGCCGAGCGCGGCATCGGCATCGTCTACGGCGGCGGGCGCGTCGGAATGATGGGAGCGCTCGCCGACGCGGCGCTTGCGGCGGGCGGCGAAGTGACCGGCATCATTCCGCACGCACTCGAACGATCCGAGGTGGCGCACCAGGGATTAACGGCGCTGCACGTCGTGATCTCGATGCACGAACGCAAAGCGATGATGGGAAACCTCTCCGACGCATTTCTCGCGTTGCCCGGCGGTTTCGGAACGATGGACGAGCTCTTCGAGGCATTAACCTGGCAGCAACTCGGCTATCACCAAAAGCCGATCGCCCTGCTCGATAACGGCGATTTTTTCGCACCGCTGATGGGCTTGCTCCAACGGATGCTCGACGACGATCTCCTGACGGTCGAGAGCTACGGGCGCGTGCGGCTCGCGCGATCGCTCGCCGACGTGCTCGGCGATCCAGCGATGAAACGCGCGCTTACTGCGGCGCCCGATGGCGTGCGATAAGCTCGGTGTAACGTGCGCTCGCTTCGGTCGGCGTGCGTTTCAATTCCGGGTCGGTGTCGAGATCGATATGATAGAGCCCGAAATCGCTGTTGTCGTCGAAGGGTAAGCCCCATTCGCGATTCGAGGTAATGCTCCAGCAGAGGTAGGCCTCGACCGGTACTCCCGCAGCGACCGCGCGATCCACTTCTTCGACGTGTGCGGCGAGATAGGCCGCGCGAGAGAACCCGTCGGCGCTGGTCACGCAGCCGTTCTCGATCACGACGATTGGCTTATCGGGAAACTGTTCGTGCGCCTGGCGCAAAATGCGTTCGAGCTCGCCCGGCCAGACAGGCGCTTGTGCGTATCGACATTCCGCTGCCGCACCGAGCCGCTGGATCTCGCTCGGACGAATCGAGGGCACCCCCCAGTAGTAATCGAGCCCGACGAAATCGAGCGCTCCGACGCATTCGCGCGGACAGAGAAATTCCGGCAACGCGCCGAGCATCGCCAGGTTCCACCAGTTTGTGCCGATGAGCGTTCCGAACATCGCAAGCGTCCGACGCCACTTATCGAAGATTTGCAGCCACGAACGCGTCGCCGAAATGCGGTTCTTCTGTGAGAGCTCGATAAACTCGATGCGTGGCGCGTCACTCAGCAAAACCTCGCGTGCGATCGCGTGCGCGAGATCGATTTCGAGGCCGCGATATCCCCCTGTGCCGTCCGCTTCGCAGAGCCCGGGAACGCCGGGATGAATGCCGATACGTATCCGGCCGCGCTTGCGAATCTGGGCGACGGAGGCGCCGATTTCGCGTTGTGGATCGGGGGGCGCGAGCGCCGATCGCTTGCCGATATGATGGAGGGTGGCGCGGCCGTGCGCGCGCGGCATCTCGGGGTGCTGCGGGCGCAGCGATTCGATCGCCCGGTCGATGGCGTCGAGCAGGGCGTGATGTCCGGGCGGCACCGCGACGGCGTAATGGCGCGCGTACCCGGGGAGCCGCGTCATCGTCAGCTCGCCGTTTGCATAGGGAGCGACTAAGGCTTCGTCGCTATAGAGCAGTACGATCGTCTCCGCGCGGAGTGCGGCGAGGCCGGCGGCGATATCGGCGAAATAGAGCACCGTCGCATCGGGAAAACGCGCGCCGACGCTCTCGGAGGCTTTGGAGCTTTCGAGCACGCCGATCGTCGCTTTCCAGTTTGTCAGCGATTCGGGGCTCGATGCGGACTTCGCATGGAGCGCCGCCGCGTGCGTTGCAAAATAGGGTTCGGAGAACAGTACCTGTTCCATGCGTTCGTGGGTGATCGCGACCTGCGCGACCGAACAATCGACGCGACCGTTTTCAACGATGCCGGCCTGCACGATTCGCGATGCGTGTTTTCGTAATTGTTCCGGAGATTTTGCATGCGTCGCGCCGCGATCGACGAGGTTTTGTAACCAGCGCGGGAGCCCCAGAACCAATGGGTTCGCGCCGACCTTCGCCGCCGGTACGATGGCACGAATCGCCGCACGCGAACGTGCGTGCGCGAGCAGTAGGTTGGGGATCAAACGCAGCACCGCATCCATTTGCGCTTCGGGCGACGTGTCCGGCGGCTGCCCCGGCGGCATCGGGTACGCGCGCATCCAAAAGCCTTTGATGAAGCCGTACACGAGTTGATTCGGCTCGTTGAGCGTGACGTAATAATCGATGAGATCGCCGAGGCGCCGTGCGACCTGTTGCGCGTACCCGGCCATGCGATCTGGGAAGGCGCTATCGAGCAACCCCGCTCCATCGCCCGCGGCCTGCACGTGCAACGGCCACGTATTGTGATGGAGGGTGACGACCGCTTGCATGCCTGCGGCGCGCAGATATTCCAGCAACTGCCGATAGTGGGCGAACGCTTCGTCGCTCCAGCGCCCCGGTTCGGGCTCCAGCCGCGCCCACGAGAGCGAGAGACGGAAAATGGTGCAGCCGAGCCCCTTGGCGAGATCGACATCTTCGCGATAGCGGTTCCAGAAATCGGTCGCCTTACCGCGTTCCGTGAGCCCGCGCGAGCGCTCCCAGAGATCGCGAATGTCGTCGTTCCCGTCGTAGGCCTCGCATTGGTGGTCGGCCGTCGCAACGCCGAAATGCATGCTCTCGCTCATGGCGCCGAGCTTCGCCGCCGCGCGCCGAGCTCCGCCGTGCAAGGCGGAGCGGCGAGGACGCGGGCAGAAGGCAGAGCGCATCATGAGATTTACGAACAAGACCTGTATCGTAACCGGCGGCGGATCGGGAATCGGCATGGCCGCCTGCCTGCAATTCGCCCGCGAGGGCGCGCGCGTCGTCGTTGCGGACCTTCACGTCGAATCCGCGCAAAAAACCGTCGACGCAATCGTATCTGCGGGCGGAACGGCGCTCGCGGTTGCGGTCGATGTCGGCAACTCGGCGCAAGTGCAGGCGGTGATTGCGAAGACGGTGGCGGCGTACGGGAAGATCGACGCGATCGTCAACGACGCGGCGATGATGACGTTCACGCCGATCGTCGATATTGCGGAGGCCGATTTCTTTCACGTCATAACGACGAATCTCGGTTCGGTCTTTTATTTTTGTAAGTACGGGGTTCCGCAGATGAACGACGGCGGCGCGATCGTGAATTTAAGCTCGGTTCACGCGCACGCGACGACGGCGAACGTCGTACCGTACGCTTCCTCAAAGGGGGCCATCGAGGCGTTCACTCGCGGTTTGAGCATCGAACTCACCGCACGAAAGATTCGCGTGAACGCGGTCGCTCCGGGCGCGGTCGATACGCCGATGTTGTGGAACAACCCCAACGTCAAGAGCGGCGCGGAAAAGGTCACCGGCGCGATCGGCAAACCCGAAGATCTCGCCGCCGCGATCTGCTTCCTCGCATCGAGCGATGCCGCGTTCGTCAACGGCACGACGCTCGTGGTCGACGGCGGCCGACTCGCCAACCTCTAAGCGAGCGGCGCGAACTACCCTTTCAGTGCCGCGGCGATCACGCGTTCCTGTTCGACCGCGTGTGCGCCCGGATAGCCTTCCGAAGGACTCGCGCGATACGGGCGTCCCACATAGTCGATTTCCAGCGGACGCTCGAGCCGTTCAAGCAAGCGCCGCCGAACGTAGGCGCGCGCGCCCATGTTCTTCGGCTCTTCTTGCACCCACACCAAACGCTTGAGGTTCGGATAGGTCGCGAGCAACGCGTTCATCTCCGTACCCGGCATCGGTGAGAGCAATTCGATGCGCACGATCGCCGTCTTACTGCGGTCCGCGTATTGCGGCGCCGCAACGAGATCGTGACGGTGGCGCGTTTCGAGAGCTCAGCCGCTCCTTTGCTTTTTGATTTGTTTATTTGGAGTGCGCGATACGCGTTTTTCGAATCGCGATGTTTTCAAATAGAATCTTCACCGCTTGCCGCAACCCCGGGGCCGCTTCTCCTAACGCCACCATCTTTTTTTCCGCATCATGCAAACACATTGCTGCCAAATCATCGAAGCACGTCGACTCGTTCGGTTCTGCCCCGATTCCAAAGCCTGCAATCCTTACCGCAAGGTCCAAGCTTGCTTGCGCTCCCTGGCGCGACGGGCGTGATTTGATTTGTCGATCGACCTCTAATGAAAGTTGGTCGAGAGATGGGCGGGTTAGCGAAGGCTGCAACGAAGTGATGGGCGCCCCAGTAGCGCATCTATTCACAGTGTTGTAACGATCGATTGCTTTTTCCCTGGCTACAGTTGCGCCATCAAAACGGCCCGGAAACAAGACGTCAAACATTATGGCCAGCATCGATTCGTTGTAATAATTTCACTGCCCGCTGCCGTGTAACGCGATCTGTCTCGTGACTACGGGTGAGAAAGCGAAGCAATCCACGCGCCATTTCAACCTCATTTTTCACCGCGGTGCTTTTCCCAGCTTTCTTATCCGTATTCGCAACTTTTAGAAAAGCCTCTGCGGAGACAAAAAGAAATCTATTGGAAACCGGATCCGGTGCTTCTGTCGAGCAGTCGGCGGTGGTGGAAGCAAATCTAATGATCTGCCTGCGTGATGAAATGGCACGAAGACGATCTAGCGCCGCTTCCGGCGTGGCGAAGGGACACGCTACCTGTTTCCTTGTAATCTTGGCTGCGGCGGGGACGGCAAAAAGGAGAACTAGAGACGCCGCAACCATCGCTATGCTGAAGACACGGGCAGCGACTGTATTCAGTCGTTCTCGGTTCGCGAAGCGATGATACGAGGCGAACGCGCTACACTTAAACATGTCGGGCTGGCGGTATTCCACCCGTGACGACGACGCTCGAGGCCGTATATCCGTCGGGCGACGACGGCTCGGCACCATTCGCTGAGGCGGCTTCTTGGCCCGGTGGCAATGCCACGGCTGGCCCTTGCCCCGGGTTGAACTCAGTGGCCTTATTCCCGTTGGAGAACCAGACCGTTGTCGTCGAGCTCCCGTTCGGGCCGAACTTTGTCAGCGATGTAAACCCTCCCGACCAGCCGGAGGGCGGATCATAGCTCTCCCAGACACCAGTTTGATTTCCACTGCTGTCGTAAACCGGCTGTATATATACACCTGGCGAGCCAGCCGGCGCACCGAACACGGCTCCTAAGGCTGAACCCGCCATAGCCCATGGATCCGGGAAAGAGCCAACTGCACCTGATGCGGCCGCCGGACCGTTCGGAAATGTAATGCCGTTTCCACATGAAACCGGTGCGCCTGGTGGCAAGCTGGATTGGCCCGGTGCATTAGACGGAGGCCCTAGCACTGAACCCGGACAGACACTTCCAAGATTAGAAAGCCCAATACTACCGACCGTATTCGCCACAGATTTATCCTCTTGCAGGTTGCAAGCTGAATTTTTCATCCGCAAGATTCCCCCCCCCCCCCCCCGAAATTCCTCTGCGTCGGGCTTCGGAAATCGGGGCCGTCCGTTACCCTTTCAGTGCTGCGGCGATCACGCGTTCCTGTTCGACCGCATGTGCGCCCGGATAGCCTTCCGAAGGACTCGCGCGATACGGGCGCCCGACGTAGTCGATTTCCAGCGGACGCTCGAGCCGTTCAAGCAAGCGCCGCCGAACGTAGGCGCGCGCGCCCATGTTCTTCGGCTCTTCTTGCACCCACACCAAACGCTTGAGGTTGGGATAGGTCGCGAGCAACGCGTTCATCTCCGTACCCGGCATCGGCGAGAGTAACTCGATGCGCACGATCGCCGTCTTGCTGCGATCCGCGTACTGCGGCGCCGCAACGAGATCGTGATAGATCTTGCCGGTGCAGAGCACGATGCGCTCGATCTTCGATTTATCGGTGACGCTGGGATCGTCGATGACCGGCTGGAACGAACCCGTCGCCATCTGGTCGATCTCGCCGTACGCGCTTTCGAGCCGGAGTAACGATTTCGGCGTCATCACCACCAACGGCACCGGATTCGGAGAGCCGGCCTGCAAACGCAAGAGATGGAAGTAATTTCCCGCCGTCGATGGATAGGCGACGCGCAGATTCCCTTCCGCTGCGAGCTGGAGGAAGCGCTCGAGTCGCGCGCTGGAATGCTCGGGGCCCATGCCTTCGTATCCGTGCGGTAGCAGCATCGTCAAGCGCGAGGTCTGTCCCCACTTCGCTTGGCCCGCGGCGATGAACTGATCGATGATGATCTCGGCGCCGTTGACGAAGTCGCCGAACTGCGCCTCCCAGAGTACCAGCGCTTTCGGCAACGTCACGGCGTACCCGTATTCGAAACCGAGGCAGGCGTACTCGGAGAGCGGACTGTTGTGAATCTCGAACGAGGCTTTCGCATCGGCGAGATGCGCGAGCGGCGCGTACGATGCGTTCGTCGCGACATCGTGCAGCACCGCATGGCGGTGGCTAAAGGTACCGCGCCCGGTATCTTGCCCCGTGATGCGTACCGGAACGCCGGAGGTAACCAACGACGCAAACGCGAGCGCTTCGGCCATGCCCCAATCGACGAGTCCCTTCTCAGCGATCAGCGCGCGACGGCGCTGGAATTGCGCGACGAGTTTCTTGTTTACCGTGAAATCGCTCGGCACGCGCACGACATCTTCGCTCCACGCGAGGAGCTGTTTGCGGTCGATCGGCTGCAAGGCCACCGTCTCTACCGGCGTTGCCTGCGCGATCTTTTCGATGAGGCTCTTGCCGCCGTCAGCCTTCACGCGCGCGTTCGCGCTCTGCAGCGCGGCGGTCGCTTGCTCGATCATCTCGTTCGCACGTTCGGCCGTAACGATACCCTGCGCGACGAGTTTGTTCGCGAAGAGTTCGCGCGCGGTGGGATGGTTCTTGATCTTTTCATAGAGCAACGGCTGCGTGTA
>JAJYRH010000016.1 GCA_021794205.1 bacterium | reverse complement strand
ACTCGACGAAGGGCTTCGATCTTGTATTCCGACGAGTGTTGCGTGCGTTTCTTTGGCATGGGATACCTTTCTGGCCCTCCTCGGGGAGTGACCTATCTTGGCGTCCACGAAACCGGGTAAAGTCCACTCCGCCTCGATACGGCGCCTAAAGGCGCCTACTCGGCGTGACAGAGCTGCGCTACTCGGCGTGACAGAGCTGCGCTTCTCGGCGTAACACGGCCTCTGCCGCTCGCACCGTGCATGCAGCGCGGCTGCGGCGATCGCGGCGAGCGCTTAAGCGAGCGGCGAGGACCCTGACATTGCTTGTCCGAGCCGCGAGCGTCTAGCGAGTCGCGATTGCCGTAGCTGCGCTGCATGCGCCGCTAGATATCCACCCTCATCATATTGTCGAACGGTGCCAGCACGCCCGGATGGAAGTGCTTGAGATCGCGATTGTAGGCGTAGATCGACATGCGCCCGTCTTCGACGATCGAGGGCACCTCTTTGACGAACTGCTTGGTGAGGATCGCGACGTCCGCGTTGCGTTCCTTCTGCGTGAAGTGCGAGAAGAGCGCCTTCATCGCCGCGTCGGCTTTCGGGTCGCACCAGCGGAGATCGTTCTGGCCGTTCGGCGGAAACTGATTGCATCTGTAGATGAACGAGTAATCGCCGAGCGGGTCGTTCCCCCATGCGAACATCGTGACATCCCAACTGTTGCCGTAGACGATGCCGCCGTTCTGGTAGGGCGCGAAGAACTCCGCCGAAGAATAGTGGCGCACGCTGATCCCGACGCCGATCTTCTTCCAGGATTCGCGGATCAACTCGATGATGTTATCGGTGTCGGGGGTTCCGACCACCGTAGCCAGATCGAGCATGAGGCGCACGCCGTTCTTTTCGCGGATTCCGCCCGGGCCGCGCTTCCAGCCCGCTTTATCGAGAATCTCGTTCGCTTTCGCAATATCGTAATGCGTATACCCGATGCCGTGCACCCAATAGGGGGCGCTCTTCGGATTCGGTTGATCCTGCAGGTTCCCGATGTTATGGCGAATCTTGCGATTGATACGCGCCAGCGGCGTCGCATAGCGCAACGCGCGGCGAACGGCGAGGCTCGCGACCTTCGGATGCGAGAGATTGAAATCGATATGATCGTAATAATAGTCGGGTTTTACCGAGACTTTAAACGGCGTCATCTCTTTGAGGCGATTCACGTAGGCGGGCGAGACGTACATCCAGAGATCGAGCTGCTTCGCCTGCATCTGCGTCAGCACGGTGTCGCGATTGGGAATGATTTCGAAGATGATCTTCTTGAGCTTCGGGAGTCCACGGAAATAGAGCGGATTTCGCACCATCACCACGTCTTGGCCGCGATTCCACTGCTGGTATTTGAACGGCCCGATGCCGACCGGGAGCGAGTTATACGGAACGTTATTGATGTTCGGATACTTCGCTAAGAGGTGTTTCGGCAACACGCACGGGTTGGCATCGGCGCTGGAAAAGAACGTCGTAATAAACGGCGAGTAGGGGTGCTTGAGGTGGAGGATCACCGTGTATTTATTCGGTTCTTGAATCTTATCGATGAGATCCCAGCCGGTTCGGCTCACAATATCGTTCGCCGGATTCATGATCGCGTGAATCGACCACACGACGTCGTCGGCGGTAAACGGAACGCCGTCCGACCATCGTACGCCATGGCGGAGGTGCCAGGTAATTGTCTTGCCGTCGGGGCTGATGCCGCCGTTCGCTTTCGTCGGCTCTACCGTCAGGAGTTCGGGAACCGGCTTATTCTGCGCGTTCCACTTCGTCAACCAGGCCATCGTCAGCGAAGACATGAGGGCGAGGGTCGTCTGCTGTGTCAGCACCGGGTTGAGCGACGAGATATCCTCTGCGGTCGCGTACCGCAGCACGTGTGGAATCGTCCAGGCGTTTACCTGGCCGTTCGGGCCGACGGCGCCGCTTTTTTGAACGCGGCTACATGCGGTGAACGAGAATACGAGGGCAAGGGCAAGAACGGCGAAGCGTTTCAAAACGAGATCTCCTCCCGGGTAGCAAGGCAACTAGGCCGAGGAGAGTGCTTCGCCATCCTCCGCCCGCATCGCTTCCGGATCGTTGCCGAGAGCGCGATGAAATGCCTCGAACGCCGCCGGAGCGATTTCGGAGGGTTTGATCTCGCTTCGCCCGCCCCAGAAAACGTTGGTATAGTCGAAGGGGATCCCCGCCTCCCGCAGGTGGGCATCGATCGCCGCCTTATGTTCGAGGACTAACGCTTTCTCGGTTCCGTGTGCGACCGCCATGATGTTGACGTTCATAAACTCCGGCCCACCCTCGCGCCAGTAGCCGTGCGTGATGACGTAGTGGCGAGCGACCTCTCGGCCGGCCGCAAGCTCGCTCCCCGACGCGACGCGCCAATGAAAGAGCGCGTTATAGCGCGTGACCCGTTCGTTCGCGGCATTGGGCTTCACGTGTTCGAGGAAGGTCGAGAAACGTCCGATCACCTTGCGGCGTTCGAGCCCCTCGGCAACTTCAAAGAAGCGCTCCAACGAGACGTTCGCCTCGGCCGCGCGCGCGCTCCAGCAATCCTCGACGATCTCTTCGACCGCGAATTCGCGCTTCAGCGCGGTGAGCACGCGCCATTCTTCTTCGTTGAGGAGGACGATGTTCGTGCTCTGAATTTCGCCCGGCGCATCGGCGCGCGCTCCGGGCTCCAGGCCGCGGCGACGGACGTGCCCCACGCCGAGCGCGAAGAGCATCTTCGCCGGCATCAACTTGAATGCGTCGGCACCGACGCGCGCCGCTAAGAACTCCGCATGTTTGCGCAACGAGTACCCCTGCGGCACCTTCAACGTCGTCCAGAGCCGATAGGCGCTTCCCGGCGAGTCGCCGTCGGTGCTGCGAATCACGATATGCCCCGAGAACGGATCCTCGCGGCTCATGAAATCGAAAGCGGCGTCGAGTTTGTCGGCGGGCACGCGCCACGCGCAGAGCGCGCCGGGCGCAAGGCTGGTTGCGAGCAAGGTCTGCCGGACGCGTCGAATCGTTCCCGCTTGCAACATCGCCACGATGCGATCGAGGACGACCGGTAACGGCACCCCGCTCCGGCGAGCGATCTCGCCGAACGGGTCGCGTTGAAAGCCGGCGAGGCGATCTTCGGAGACCGCGAGGATCTCGGCGTTGACCGGGTCTGCAATAGCGATCACTTGGTATATTCACTTTCGCCGAGAGCGAGTTCGTAGTTTTGTCGTGCCGTCTGCAGCGAATAGACCGCAGAGACGGCATTCTTCTGCGCGGTCGCAAGGGTCGCTTCCGCCGTCACGAGCGTGACGAGATTCGCAACACCCGCCTTATACTGCGCGCTCGCGGCGTCGTAACCGACCTGTGCGGCCTTCAAGCTCGCCTGCGCCTGGTCGAGCGCCGCCTGCGCCGCTGCGACCTTCGCGATCGCGCTGCGAACGTCGCTCTCCACTTGAAGTCGCGAGAGCGTGATGCCGGCCTTCGCCGCATCGGCCTGCGCCGCCGCGACGGCGACGTTGTAATTGGTCAGCCCTTGGTCGAAGATCGGAACGGTCAGCGTCGCTCCCAACGATTTCGTTTGCACCGGAATGCCGTTGAGACCGCTCTGATAGCCGTCGCTCGCATTGGCATTCACCGACGGGAACTTCGTCAGCCGATTGAAGCGCACGTTTTCCTTCGCGGCTTCGTAGTTATTGAGCGCCGCGAGATAGTCGGGGCGCATCAGCAGCGCGCGTTTGAGCGCGCGGTCGTAAGGAAGAACCGTGAATTTCGCGGCCGGCGCGGTGAGCGAGCTCGCCGTGTTGTCGATCGGTTCGATGAGCGCGTTCGCATCGAGCCCCAGCGTCGTCGCAAAGGTCGCTTGCGCGGCGATGCGCGAGCCCTGGTCGGTGACGAGTTGCAAGCGCGCTTGCGCGGTGAGCGCCCGCGCCGAGTAGAGATCCGAGGGCGCCGCGGCACCGACGCGAATCTGCGCCCGAACGAGCCGCTCTTGGGTGAGATATTGCTTGACGATCTGTTCGTCGACGCTGACCGTGCGATCGGCGAGCAATACGCCGTAATAGGCTTGCGCCACGGTGTAACCGAGTTGTTGCAACGAGCGAATGAGCGTGTCGCGCCCCGCAACTTGTCCGGATTTTGCAACGTGGATCCCGGCGATCACGCGCCCGCCATCGTAGATGAGCTCGCTGAGTTTGAGCCCATAATTCACGCTATTATAGATGCCGTTCGGCGTACCGAGGCCACCGCCAACCCCGCCGATCGTTCCCGACGAAAACGTACGCGTCGCCGCAGCGCTTCCCGAAATCGATGGGAAGACCGCGCTCTTGGCGACATCGAATTTTGCGAGTGCTTGAGCGTAGGTCGCGCGGGCCTGCGCCAACGTCGGCGACTGAGCGACCGCGATCGCCACCGCCTGTACCAGCGTAACCTTCGTCGGCACGCCGGCCTTTGCGACCCGCGGCGCAATGAGATCTTGCGTCGTCGCATGCGCCGGCGCCGGTAAAGCGAGGCCCACCATCGCGACGAGGAGCGAGAGTACGGAGACGCGCGTTGCGATGTGGCTCACTGCGCACCGCCGGAGACCACGCGAACCGGGCTTCCGTTTCGTAACGAATCGGGGCGCGTGGTAATGACGCGCTGGCCGACCGAGAGCCCGGAGAGAATCTGCGACTCGGTATCGGTCTGGAGGCCGACTTTGACGGCGACCTGTTTCGCCTTGGTGCCCTCGACGACGAAGACCGCGTTACCGTTCTGAACGCTGGCGATCGCCGAGCGCGGGACGATCAGCGCGTGGGTGGCGCTCTGCTTCGCGAGTTGCGCCGTCACCAACATGCCGCCGCGAAGCAGCTCGCCGGGGTTGTGCATTTTCACGCGAGCGAGATAGGAAAGCGTTCCGTTCGTCGGCACCGCATTGACCGCACTGAGGCGCGCGTGAAAGACGCGACCGGGCAACGAGGTCGTGGTAAAGGTCAGCGGCGTTCCGACGTGCGCGTACGCGAGGTCGCCGTCGGGAACGTTCACGTTCACCCACACGAGATCGATGCGCGAGACCTGGAGTGCCGGCGCCGCCGGCGAGGCCATCGTGCCGGGGTCCATCATACGTGCGGTCACCACGCCGTCGAAGGGCGCGTAGAGCGCGGTCTGTCCGATCTGCGTCCGGATGAGATTCGCCTGCGCCGCCGCCGCTTGTGCCGCCGCCTGCGCCGCTTTCACCGATTCGGCATTCGAGGGATTCGCCTGTGCATTCGCGAGCGCGGTGTTGTAATTACCTTGCGCGCCGGCGAGCGCGGAGCGCGCCGCTTCGAGCGCTTGTTGCGAAAGATACTTTTGGTTGTAGAGCTGCGTATCTTGGTTGAAAACGAGTTGCGCGTTCTCGAGAGCGGCCTTAGCGCTCGAGAGTGCCGCATCGTTCGCTTGGTTGCGAGCGGGGAGGTCGATCTGCTGGCCGCGAGCATCCGCCTGCGATTGCATCGCGGTCGCTTCGGCGGCGCGCAATTGCGCCTGCAACGTCGAGGGGTCGATTCGCGCGAGCAGTTCGCCCTTGGTGACGCGATCGCCGACGTTGACGTAGACCGCCGAGACCGGCCCCGACTGTTGGAACGAGAGGGTCGAATTTTCGTAGGGGGCGACCTGCCCGTCGAGGGAGAGGTACGTGGCGATTGGCCCCGCCGTGACGGGAGTCGCCTCGACGTCGAGCGGAATCGGCGCGCGCGCGCCCTTGGCCCCGCAGGCTGCGAGGAGGACGGCGACCATCGCCGCCGTGATCGTCATACGGATTGGACCGGGCATAGCTCTCCTATTGAAGATCGTGAGGTCGTCGTTCTCCATATACACCACAAACCTGAGAATTGATTCATGGCTTATCGACAAGCGGGGGATTTTGCTCGGGGCACAAACTAGAGAACCCCGCGCTATGTCCAAAAACATCCTCCTCGGTCGATCCCATAGCTTCCAGTGCCGCGTCGAGGAGTGGATGACCGCGCATAAGGCAGGCAATCCCGGAGTCGAGGTACTCTCGACCGCAATGCTGGTCGACCTGGTCGAGCGTGCGGCGCTCGCTTGCTTGGAGGGAATCCTCGCTCCGGGGCAGATCTCGGTCGGGACCCACATCGAACTCGAGCATCGACGCCCCGTCCCCGTCGGCTTCCTGGTCCGTACCGAGGTGGAGGTAGCCCTCGTCGACGGGCCGCGCGTGAGCTTCGCCGTACGGGCGTTCGATGAGTCCGATGCGGTCGCCGAGGGCACCCACGAGCGCTTTATCATCGACCGCGAGCGTTTTGAAGCGAAACTCGACGAAAAGCTCGATTAAATTCCTCCTCGTAAGAGGGTGGTGCCGCCTCAGGCAGAAGTGAGGGGAGACGGTTCTTCGGGGGCCCCGTCGTCGGCGAAGGCCGGCTACGGGCTCCTGGCGTTGTTCAAAGGACGACGTTTAACGAGGAAACCGAGGCATCTTTACGACTCTCTCACCTATCGAGGAGGATACTTTGAAGCGACTGAGCACCGGAGTCCTAGCAACGCTGATTGCAGCGTTCTGTGGGCTCAATGCGGTCGCAGCTCCCTCCGGCGCGTCGCATGGAAACATCGGCAACAAAGCGATCGTAGCGGATATGAGCTCGACCAATGCGGCTCCGCCGGCGAACTTCGGTTCTCCGCCGTCGGGGCAGGTCCCAATTCTTTACAACGACCACCACGTGTATTCGAAACCCGACCTTCTGAAGAAGGGCCGCGTTCTTTCGGCACTCGTGCGTGGCGGCACCGTCCTCATCCCCCTGCGTTCGATGTTCGAACAAATGGGCGCGACGGTAAGCTACAACGCCCGTACCAAACAAGTCACCGTCAGCAAGCCCGGCGCCGAGATCAAACTCACCGTCGGTAAGAAGACGGCGATGATCAACGGTGAAGAGCGCACGCTCGACGTTCCCCCGATGATTTACAAGGGTTCGGTCCTCGTGCCGATCCGCGTGATCTCGGAGACGATGAACGCGTACGTTCAGTGGGTTCCCGAGAAGCGCGTCGTCGTCGTGCGGTACATCCCGCCGACCCCGCCGCCGGCTCCCCCGACCCCTGCGCCGACGCCGTCGGCCGCTCCGGCAACGCCTCCGCCGACCCCGACCCCGGCTCCGGTCGTTGCACCGTACCAGGATCGTTTCATCGTCGGCGACTACCTGATCTCGCCGAAGATCTACAACGAGTTCAGCCCGGGTAACACCGGAACGACCAGCCCGTTCTCGTATGCGGTGCGTGGTGCCGCCGAATTCAATCTCTTCAACCTCCCCTGGATGATTGAAGGCGATTATCGGCAGTTCAACTACCCGCATAACCAGGGCGTGACCACCCCCGCCGGCTACACTCCGGCGAACAACAGCTGCGGTAACCTCGGCGTTGCCGGCGATCTCGGCTGCGTCACCGGTATCGGCAGCACCGGTTCCTACTTCGTCCCTGCGTTCACGGCGAGTGATTACACCGGCGATGCACGTTTGGGCCTCCGCGTAGCGAACCCGCGCATCTACATCGGCGTCGGCTACATGGTTCGTACGAACAACTACGGCTACGGCCGCTTCAACGGCGTCGGTTTCGGCATCGAGAAGCTCCCGAGCCTGAACAAGCAGTTCTCGATCTATGGCAGCCTGTGGGATTACCCGACCGTGAAGACCAACTACAGCAATCCCTCCTTCAGCGGCACGGTTTCCTATAGCATCCTGCGCTACGAGCTCGGTGCGACCTACTCGTTCCTCAACAGCCCCCTGTTTATCGATCTCGGTATCCAGGGCGACCGCGGCACGGTGAAACTCAACGCGCCGACGGGCTTCTCTGAGAACGCCCCGTATCTCGGTCTCGGTATCAAGTTCTAAGCGACCCGTCGCAGACGAACGAAAGAGAACGGCCCCCGTCGGATGACGGGGGCCGTTCTCTTTTTTGGTATCGAGATCGTGCTACGGAATCGGCGAACTCTCCGGAGCCGGTGAAGCTGCCGCCGTCGCCACCGGCTTACAGGGCGAGGCGAGCAGATCGATGTGCAAGCGTGGGTCGGAGGGAGTGGCGACCGGACTCGGCACGCCGGCGGTACCGCAGGGCTGAGCGGGAGCGTACCAGTGCTCGGTAAAGCCGCGCGCTAGGCTCTCCTTCATGACCTTGCCGAAATACGTGTGCGGAAATTTCTTCACCAAGACGAGCATGTAGTGATATGCGCGCTGTTGTTCCGGTTGAACGTAGAGCTTACTCATGGCCTGAATCGCCAGAAAATAGCTCCGCGCGAGCTGTGGATCTCCGGGGTAGCGATGCGCCCAATCGCGCAGCGCTTCATCGGCAAAATTCACCGATGAGATCAGGCCGGAATTCGTCGTGTACGCTCCCGCGCGAATCGCGTCATCGCGAAACGTATTGTTGATGCCGAGATAACTCATCTTGAGCCGCCCGAAGTATTGATCGCCGGGCGCCGACCGAACCATCTCGCGGCACTCCGTTCGTTGCCATTTACTTGGTTTATCCGCGCAGGGATGTTCGGCGGCCTGCGCGGTAGCGCTCCCGATAAGGGCGAGTGCACCCGCGAGCACGATGCCGCCGGTAAGGGAAGTGATCTTCACGTTATTCCTTGTCTCCATATAGCCGAGGGAGATAGCGCGTCGCAGCGATTGCGACGAGTTGCGTCGTTGAAGTTAGCGCCGAGGGGGCGTCGAACCCTTGCGATATGAGTTCCCAATTACGGATCGGAGCACTCCAGTTGCAAGCGCACGACCGCTCGGATTTCGCGAGCCGCTGGCCCGCCATTCGGAGTGCGGTCGAGCGCTCGCTGGCCGCGAAACCCGACCTTCTGCTCCTCCCCGAAGCGACGATCCCCGCCTATATTATCGGCGAAACGGCGGTCGATGCCAAGCAGGTCGACGAAGCGGTCGGCGAGTTATCGACGATCGCTCGACGCTTCGGGAGTGCGATCCTCACCGGCGCCGTACGGATCGCCGGCGATCGCCAATTCAACGCGGCGCTCCTGATCGATCGCGATGGAAGCATCGCCGGGCACGCCGACAAGCTCTTCCTCTGGCACTTCGATCGCCGTTGGTTCGCGGCGGGCGAACGGATCGAACCGATCGACTCGTCGCTAGGGAAGATCGGCGCGCTCGTGTGCGCCGACGGACGGATCCCGACGATCGCCGCGACGCTCGTCGACCGTGGAGCGCAGATCCTCGCCATGCCGACCGCGTGGGTGACGAGCGGGCGCGATCCATTAGCGCTCGAGAACCTGCAAGCCGACCTGCTCGCGGTCGTCCGCGCGCGCGAGAATCACATACCCTTCGTCGCCGCAAACAAATCGGGTGGCGAGGCCGGCATCGCTCGCTACTGCGGGAAAAGCACCATCATCGACGCCGACGGTACGATACTCGCGCGCGCCGCCGAGAACGGCGAAGAAGCGATCTTCGCGACGGTGCCAATCGCATCGCCGGGCGCGCTCATTCGCGAACGGGCGCTCGCGCTGCCGGGGCGCATCCCGAGCGCCGAGATGCCGAATCGCCGGCGTGTCGCAGTGGCCTTCGACCAACGTGCGGTCACCGAACGCGCGCGCCGCTTTCTCGACGCGACCGACGGGATCGAAGATGCATGGCAGGTCGACGACGCAGCGCTCTCCTCACCGCACGCCCTGGCCGAAGCGCGGCTGCACGGCATGCGCCTCTATCTCTGCGAGAGCGATATCGAGCCTCACTGGTGCGAGCGGTTCGCGCGCGCGCGCTGCGCCGAACTTCGCTGCTACGGCATCGTCCGCCATCGACCGTCGAACGAGATCTTCGTCGTCGATCCCGAGGGTACGATCGTTACCGCGAGCAGTTCGGAGCAACCGATCGTTTCCTTCAACATCGACCTCTCCCGCACCGAGAACGGCGAGCTCGCGCCGAGCAGCGATGCACTCGCCGCGCTCGCACGCATCGAAGAGATTCAGCGAGGATGCAACGCATGAAGACGATTCGTGCACTCGTCCTGCCCTTCGCCGCAATCGCCCTGGTCGGCACGATGTGGTTGCCGCGCGTCGATCGTTTCGTTGCGGCGAAGATCTCGTTCGCACCGCTGCCGTATTTCGTCGGTAGCCGCATCGCGCTCCGGGCCGTCGGCGTGGCACCGAACGCCCACTGGTCGGTCGTAGGTCCCGCTCGAATCGCGAACGTCGGCGGAGCGCACTACCTCACCGCCATTCGTCCGGGGCGAGCGCAGGTGATCGTGAGCGACGGCCGCGCTATCGCCGCGCGAACCGTTCGGATTCTTGCCGCACCCTCACCGCACGCGACGCTCGTCGCCGTTGCCTGCTTCGACGACGGGGTCGCGCTTTTCGATGCGCGCAGCCTCAGTGCATTGGGCATCCTTGCCACCGGTGGATCGCCGAGCGATCTCGCGACGGCGGGCGACCGCCTCGCCGTCACCGATAACGACGGCGATGCTTTCACCATCGTCGGGCGCGCACCATGGCGCATCGAGCACCAGTCGCTCGCAGCGAGCGATGAAGTTGCGTCGACCCCCGACGGGAGCTTCTACGCGACGCTACGTGAATGGCGAGGTCTCGGCGCCGTCGCCCGCCTGACATCCCCGCCGCAGATTACCAAGACGGGCATCACTGCGGAAGGGATCGCCATCGATGCGAGACGCGGCCTACTCTACGTTGCCAACGTGAACGATGGAAGCGTCCTGGAACTCAATGCACGAACGATGAAACCGATCCATCGGCTCTGGGTCGGCTCGCGCGTCTTCTCGCTCGCGCTCGACGCCAACGGCACGCATCTCTATGCCGTTCGCAATGGCGGCATGAAGAACGACGACGGCGACGTCGTCGAAATCGCGACGCAGCCCCGCCCGCATATCGTCGCTCGCAGCGGATTGCTCGACCTGCCGCTGGGAATCGCGATCGATCGACGCGCGCACCGTCTCTTCGTGACCGACGAAGCGGCCGACGTCATCTACGTCCTCGATCCAACCAGCCTGCGAGCGATCCACGCGCCGTTACATACCTGTCATACCCCGTGGGATCCCACCTTCGATGCGCGAAGCGACCGTCTCTACGTCCCATGCGCTCGCGACGACCGGCTCGATATTTTTAACGGCGGCACGCTCGCGCGCGTCGCCGGCGCACCGATTCGTACCGCCGGCTATCCCCTCGCCGTCGCGATTTGGCGATGATCGCGCCGCACCCATCGCCGCGCACCGTCATTGCGGTGCTGTTGTTCTTCAGCACCGCGGCAATCGCACCGGCGCCGCCTTTCCCCCCGATCCTCGCGCAAACCGTTTCGCACGAGCGCATCGCGCCCGGGCTTCGGCTCGCACGCTTTCGTTTCGTCACGCCGGGCGGCCCGATTCACGCCGCAGTGCTGGAATTCGATCCGCACGACACGCGCCTCGCGCTCGTTCCATTGCTCGCTCACCACACGCTCGTCGGCAAAAGGGAGCGGCTCTCTTCGATGCTCGCCGAACATGCGCGAGCCGTCGCCGCAGTGAACGGCGACTATTTTGCGATCGGAGGGGATGGCGCGCCGATCGGCGGGCTCATTCGCAATACCATCGCCATCCGCTCGCCATACCCGCGCGCGATGTTTTCGATCGATACCAATGGCGACGCGCGTATCGGCAATCTCGCGCTCAGCGCCACGCTCTCGATCGGTTCGACGACGCTACCGCTCGCGGCAATCGACCGCCGCGTTCGCACAGGCGCGGCGCTCTTTCAACCGACGTACGGAACGATCCCCGCGCTTCCCGATGCAACGCTGCTCGCAATCCAACCGCTCGCGGGAGCGCCGCCGTTTACCACCTATCGGGTTCTCGATACGGCGGATAATTTACGCGCAAATCCTCCCGGCTATTATCTCGCCTACGGTCTCGACGCGGAGGCGACGATCGGCGTACCTGCGGCGGGCGCAACGCTGCAGGTCTCCGGTACGTTTTCTTCACCCAACGATACGGCTCCCATTCGCACCGCATTCGGCGGCGGCCCGATCTTTCTGCAGGACGGTGCGTACCACGAAGATCCGCAGGGGCCGAACGGCCGCTCCTTCTCGGTTCCGATTCCGACGACGGCGATCGGCATTACCGCGGCGGGGCGCGTACTCGTCGTCGAGATCGACGGCAAGAATCCGCACTATAGCATCGGCGTCACGCGGCGCGAACTCGCCGCATTGATGCTCTCGCTCGGCGCGCGCGACGCAATGGCGCTCGATGGCGGTGGCTCCTCGGTGATGCTCGCGCGCACGCTGGGCAGCACGCGCGCGCGCATTCTCGGGCATCCTTCCGACGGGGTGGAGCGCCGAATCGCCGAGGGAATCGCGATCGAAAACACCGCGCCGCTCGGCCCCGCAAGCGCGCTCGCCGTACGCCCGCAGCGCATCCGCGCGTTGGTCGGAGCGCGAGTCGCCGTGCGGGGCGTTCGCGTCGACGATGCGCTCCACGCGCTTGGCACGAGCGGCGACCTCGTGGGGCGCGTCGAACCCGCCGCGCTCGGCACCTTTACCGACGGCGCGTTCCTCGCTCGCGCGACCGGGCGCGGCGAGTTGCTCCTTCGCGACGGAGCGCTTCGCGCGCGCGTCGCGCTCGACGTATCGGCGCGGCCCGCCTCGTTGACGATTCATCCGCGGCTCGCGGCCGCCGCCGCCGCCGCGCGCGTGCGCCTGCGAGCGGTCGCGCGCGATCGCGACGGCGCGCGTATCGCACTGCCAGGGCAGCTCCCGTGGCGCGCGGTCGGCGCGAGCATCGATTCCTCGGGGAGCCTGCTCGCCGGAAGCTCCGACGCGAACGTTCGTCTCGATATCGACGGAATCACCGCAACGAGAACGGTGCGCGTCGGATCGCGAAGCGTTCGGCTACATCTCGCGAGCATCGCACGATTTTACAGCGTCCCCGCCGACGAGGTGGGGAGCGTTGCGCCGACGCGGCGAGGAGACGGGGTCGATCTCTACTACGATTTCCGCGGCGCGGAGCGCGCGGCATTCGCATTGCTCGAACAACCCTTGCCACCGCACAGCACCGCGCTCGCTTTCGACGTGCGCTCCTCGGGGAACGGCGGCGTTCTTCGCGTTGCGATGCGCGATGCGCGAAACGACGACGTCTTGCTTACCGCAGAGCGGCTCGATCGCCCCGGAACGCAATCGCTACGCGTCGCCATTCCGCCGACCGCGATGCCCCCATTACGTTTGACGGGGATCTATATCGTTCGCGCGCTCGGCCCCGGAGCGACGAATCGCTCCGCGGGAAAAATCGAATTATCGAACCTGCGCGCGCAGGTCGCCGGATCGGCTGCCGAAGAGCCATAACGCGAGCGCGGCGAGCGCCAACAGCGAAGCGAGCCAGAGCGCCGGCACCGAAGGAACGGAGAGCACGACGATCGCCGGAAAGCGGTGGATACGCGGTTGCAAGAGCAGATCGGCGACGCGTTTGCGTTCGCCGTTTGCGGCCAACCCCAGGCTATCGTTCAGCGAACGCCCGAGCGAATCGTCGACGGCGAAGAGCACCGTGCGGTGGTTGCTGCCGCCGCGCAGCAAGCGCGCCTGATCGGCGGTAAAGAGCACCACTTTCACCACGCGATGCACCGCGGGCACGGCGAATGAATCGAAGGGTAGATCGAAACCCGCGATCTCTTGCGTGTGCTGCATGAGCAATACCGGCGAGAGAAAGGTGCTTCCGGTCGGCTGCGTGATCGTGAGGTGCGCGCCGGCGAGCGTATTCGCCGCGACCGCGACGACCGTTCGTTCGTGACAACGCAACAACGTCGCGCCGACGTAGAGACCGTGGCGGCAGGAAATCGGCGTCGTCGAGCCACCGCGCGCGAGCGCGACGCGCGCGCCGATCCGATCGAGATCCGGAAAGACGAGCGTCGCGCCGAGTTCGGGGAGCGCGACCTGCGCGCCGGGGACGGCGACGATGGTGCGCGGATCGGGCGCGAAGAGCGCATTCGAGAACGCCGCCGCGCCGGCGACGAGCAGCGCGGCGAGCATCAGCAGGGCCGACGTCGTACGCCGACGCGTCGGTATCGTTCGCAAGCTCCGCAGAACGCGAATGCTGCCGAGCAATACGATCGCGGCGATCGTCAGAATCCACCACGTCGAATGAACGAAAGCCGCCCTGGGAAAGAGCAGCTCGGCGAACACCGCAGCGAAGACCGCGATGCAAAATAGAACGCCGATTCTCATTTGGACTCCAACAACGGTGCGAGGGCGTGCACGATCTGTCGATAGGTGAGCGGCCCGTCGAAGGCGCGCACCACGACGCCGCGGCGGTCGACGATCGCCGTCGTCGGCAGGCCGAACGCCCCGAAGGCGCGGCCGTAGCGTTGCGTGGGATCGACGACGACGCGATACGTTATGCCGAGAGATTGGGCGAAGGCCTTTGCAACCGCCCCGGATTCGCCCTGATCGATCCCGATCACGCGCACGCCGCGAACGGCTTCGTGCCGGGCGACGCGTTCGAGATCGGGCATCTCGGCGCGACAGGGGGGGCACCACGACGCCCACAGATTGACGACCAGAATATGCCCGCGTTCGCTTTCGAGCGAATAATTCGCACCCCGTTCGTCGAGCAGCGGGAGATCTGGGATCGGCGCACCGATCAGCGTCCCGGGGCCGGCTGCGGTCGACGGGCGGAAGTAGGGAACGAGCAAAAAGGCCGCGAGCGCGATCGCGGCGCCCACAAGAAGCCAGCGCCAAAGCGAAGTCATCGGTGCGAGCATACGACCTTCTTCCCCCTCACCCATGCGATGTTCATCGGTCTTTCTCTCCCCCGGTGCCAAGGAACTCGCTCCAGGTGCGAGACTTCGTGAAAACGAATCGTGGGCTCGCCCATGACCGCTCACATTCTCGACGGCCGTGCCCTTGCTTCCGAGATGCGCGCCGACTTAACGGCACGCGCATCGGCATTGCGCGCCAAGGGGACCGAACCCCGCCTCACGATCGTTTTCGTTGGCGAGAACGAATCGAGCATCGCCTACGTCCGCAATCTCGTGCGCAGCGGCGAGCGCTGCGGAATCGACGTCTGCGTCGAACGGCTCCCCGAGAGCAGCGATACGGCGCAGGTCCGCGCGAGCCTCGAGCGCCTCGGCCCCGACCCGCGCGTTCACGGCGTTATGTTACAGCAACCGTTGCCGCCCTCGCTCTCAATCCGGCAGATCGCCGATGCCATTCCCCCCGAGAAGGACGTCGACGGCGCCCACCCCACCAATCAGGGGCATCTCGCCTTCGGAAGCGGCACGCGATTCGTTCCGGCAACCCCCGCTGCCGTGATGCGCCTGCTCGAACGCAGCCCCCATTGGCCGCCGCTCGGGCGGCGCACCGTCGTGATCGGGCGCTCGATCGTCGTCGGCCTCCCGGTCGCGATGTTGCTGCTCGCCGCCGATGCGACGGTCACCGTCTTGCATAAAGAATCGGCGAGCCTCCAGCCCTTTCTCTCCCTCGCCGAGATCGTCGTCGTTGCGACCGGCGTGCCGGGACTCATCGGCGGCGCGGATATCGCACCGGGCGCGACGGTCATCGATGTCGGGACGACCGTAGTCGACGGCGTGCTGCGCGGCGACGTCGACTACGAGAGCGCGCTCCAGGTCGCCGGCGCGATCACACCGGTTCCCGGAGGGGTCGGCCCGGTAACGAATATGACGTTGTTACACAACGTCATCGAAGCCGCGGAATCGGCGACGAATTCAAACTAATTCAAGCTGAAGTACGTGCCCAACAACGGGTCGGGGGCGGTGCGGTGAAGGATATCTTCGCCGCGCGATCGCCGCAATTCGATCTCAGCTCGGCGGCGATCTACGACGCGCCGGAGCTGCGGCAACAGGCGTTCGAGAACGTCGATCTCGGCACGCAAACGGATCTCCGTCTCGGTGAGTTCGAGCAAGCCTTGCTTGATGTTCTCGGAGACGCGCAGTGCGTCGGCGACGAAAAACGATAGCGCGGTCGGATCTTCGGGAGGATCGTCGGCGACGTCGTTACCGGAGTACTCGACGATCAGGGCGAGGTACTCTTCGAACGCAACGTGCAGACGTTCGGCGAGGGCATCGAGCCCGCGCGACGGCGGCGCTTCTTCGATAATCTCGACGCGCACGACGAGATAGGGTTCGCGTTCGAGGACTTCGAGGATGCGGAAGCGTTCGGTACCGATCGTCTGAATGAAGTAACGGCCGAGCGGCAATTCGTGCGCGGTCGCGATTTCGGCGATCGTGCCGACCTCGTGAGGAGTGACCCCGGGATCGCCAGCCTCGGCTCCGTCGGCGATCGCGGCGACGCCGAACCCTTCGCCGGTTGCCAGACATTCGGCGACCATCTGCCGGTAGCGCGGCTCGAAAATATGAAGATTGAGCGCTGCCCCCGGAAAGAGCACCGCATGAAGCGGAAAGAGGCGCAGCCTCGCAATCATGGGCTTGAAGGCGTTCGCCCCCCGCGGCGCACCGCCTCCCGCCTGCGCCGCGAAGCGGGCCGATTCGGTATTCGGCGCGAAGCGTATCGGGGTGGCTGATGCGATAACCTATCTTGAAAGCGTGCACCCTCCGATCCACGCGCTTTTGCTCGAACTCGAGCAGCACGCGCGTAAGGACGGCGTCCCCCTGGTCTCCCGCGACACCGGGCGGCTGCTCTCCACGCTCGTCCACGCGATGCAGGCCAATCGCATCTTAGAGATCGGCACCGGATACGGATACGCAACGCTCTGGATGGCCTTCGCGCAACCGCCGATGGGAAAAATTTGGACGCTCGATACCGACGTCGAACGGACCGAGGTCGCACTTTCCTATTTCCAACGCTCCGGAGAAGGCGATTTCATCACCCTCTTCAACCAGAGTGCCCTCGAGCTGCTCCCGAATTTCGGCCATCGGAACCTCGATATCGTCTTCCTCGATGCGCGTAAATCCGAGTATGTCGAATATCTCGACCTCGTCGTGCCGATGCTCAAGCGCTCGGGACTGATCGTGGTCGACGATTGTTTGCTCGATAACGTCGCCGAGGCTCCGACGAGCGGTGACAGCGAAGACGTACTGGCGATTCGTACCTTTAACGAACGCTTTCTCAATCACCCCGATCTCGACGCGACGATCCTCGCGCTCGGAAACGGTATCGGTATCGGAGCTCGCATTCGGTGAACGACCGCGAGCTCGAGCTCGCGCATGCGACGCGTGCGGCGCTGCGGAGCGTCCCGACCGGCGTCGCCGTCGTCACCGCCGTCCGCGAGGGCGAAGCGCGTGGAATCACTATAAACGCGTTTACCAGCGTCTCGCTCGAGCCGCCGACGCTGCTGATCTGCGTGAACCGCCAGGCGCGCAGCTATCTCTATATCGCGCACTCTCGACGGTTCGCGCTCAACGTCCTCGCCGCCGACCAACGCGAGATTGCGGAGCGCTTCTCGGGCAAACGACGGGAGATGCAATTCGAAGGGCTCTCGGTCGAACGCGGTATCGAGGGCATCCCCCTTCTCGCCGGGGCGGTCGCGCACTTCGAATGCGCCGTCTCGCAAGAGCACGCGGTCGGCTCGCATTCGATATTCATCGCCGAGGTCGAACGAGCCACGCACCGGGCGGGGGAACCGCTCGGCTACTTCGACGGCGCCTTTCGCAGCTTCGCGCTGGAGCGAACGTCGTGATCGTGGAGAGCTTTCCGGTCGGCGCGCTCTCGTGCAACGCGACGATACTCGGTGATGAAAAAACCGGCGAGGCGATCGTTATCGACGGCGGCGATGGGCGCGACGACGTGCTGAAGCGGCTCGCCGCACACGGCTTACGCGCTCGGTACCTCGTACACACTCACGCCCACTTCGACCATATCGCCGACGTCGGCGGGCTCCGCGAACGCACGGGCGCGAGCGCGCTCTTGCATCCTGCGGATCTGCCGATCTATCACGCACAACCGGCGTTGGTCCGCGCCTTCGGTTTTTCAATGCCCGAGCCGGTGAGGCTCGACGGCGACCTGCTCGATGGAGACCGTCTCGTCGTCGGATCGGTCGCGCTCGAGGTTCTCCACACGCCCGGGCACACGCCCGGAAGCGTGAGCTTCGCTCTCGCGAATGGGAATGACGCCACCATCTTCTCCGGCGACACGCTCTTCGCGGGTTCGATCGGGCGCTGGGATCTCGGCGGAACCTCGATGGAAGATATCGTAGACTCCATCGCTCGAAAGCTGCTGGTCTTCGCCGATGGGACGCTCGTCGTTCCCGGGCATGGACCGTCGACGACGATCGGGGCCGAGCGCCGTTCGAACCCGTATCTCGCGCAATCGTAACTGCGCAGCACGCCGAGCGGCCGTAGTGCTCTCAGGCGTTGTATCGGCCTCTTATATTTTCAGCTTGCCGATGAGAGAACTTCTGGGTTCGGTAAACCACATCGTGTCGGCGTTCCCTTTTATGATGAAATACGGATGCGTAGGCACATCGTATTCGGCGACCGATCCGTCGGTCGAAATGCGTCCGACTTTCCCGGCGACTTCCTCCGTAAACCACAGCGTGCCCTTGGAGTCGGCCGCAATAAAATCAGGCCCCGGTCCGAGCCGAGTTAGGGAATATTCGGTGATGGCGCCGGAGGTCGTTATCCGACCGATTTTTTGCGCGCCGACCTCGGTAAACCACAACGCACCGTCGCTACCGACGGCAATGCTCAAGGGGGTGCTACCCGCCGTCGGGATTGCATATTCCGTCAACGCCCCGGCGGTCGTCAACCTTCCAATTTTCCCGTCGCCGTGCTCGGTAAACCATAATGCACCATCGGGACCTTCAACGATATCGTAGGGATGGCTATTTTTATTTTGTAACCGATATTCGGTAATTTTTCCCGTCATGGAAATGCGGCCAATCGCATTGCCGTACATTTGCGTGAACCAGAGATCTCCCTTTGGTCCCGAAACGATGCGTTGAGCGGCCCAACCATGGGATATCGGGAAAAACCGTACGCTCCCGCTCCGCGTCATTCGGCCGATCACCGCCTCGGTATTTTCGGTAAACCAAAGCGCATCGTCCCTACCGATTGCGATCGAACCGACTCCTAACGAAGAAGACGTGCATCCCGTTGAAAAAAGATTCTCACTCGGCCCCACGAAGTCGTACTTGCGAATCGTCGGCACGTAGAACGTCGTCGACGATCCGTCGGTGTCGAGGCGGGTAACGGCATTGCAGTCGTGTGTGTACCAAAGCGTCCCCTTCGGGCCGATAACGAGGCCGTGAATGGTGCCGGCGTCGACCCGACGCTGCGTTATCGATGGCGCGCCTTCATGCGTGGTATTGCACGAAACCAGAAGAACGATTCCGACGGCATATAAAACGAGCGGGTGCGCGCGCTTTCGGTCCATTTGCCGTCGATTCAACCGACAACGCCCCCTCACCCCCGACTCATCCTTCGGGGATCCGGAGCCACCCCATCGGGCGTGCCGGCGCGCGCTAATGCAGTCGGATCAAAACTTTTTCATCGGCGGGGGCGACGGCCACAGGCGCGACGGGTTCGAGGTCGCGAGCGGCGCGCGGCTGCGCGGGCATCGCGGCGTAGTCGGGGATCGTTCCCGCGGCAACCTTCGCGCGATAATCGGCGATCGCCACCTGTAGCGCTTCGATCGCTCGCTGCGGATAATCTTTCTTCTTCTCCGGATAGCCGTCGAGCGCGGCTTCGATCTCCTCGGTGCTCAACGCTGCGGCTTCGTCGATCGTAAGCCCGCGCACGAGATCGACGACCAAACTACAGGTCGCGGTTCCGAATCCGCACCCGGTCGTAAAATAGGTAATATCCTCGATCACCGCACCCGGTGCGACCTTGAGAAAGAAATTGTACATGTCGCCGCAGGAGTCGCTGAAATACTCCCCGCTCGCGGTCGCATCGTCCATCGTGCGGAATCCGCTGCGTTCTTCGACGAGTCGTTGAAATTTCGGAAAATCCATAATCGATCTATTCGCTTTCTCTTACGGGGCGGCGACGGCCGAAGCCGTTCGCACTTCGAACCGACACTCGCGCCCGCCGGTTGCGATCGATTCCGTCTGAGCGTGCTCGCCGATGGTTTCGTCGATGACGCGATGGATCACGCTGCAGACCTCGGGATTCTCTTTCGCGACCTCAGAGTACGGGCAATGATGCTCGCGCAGTTCGACCCCTCCATCGATGAGGTTGACGGTCGCCGAGACTCCCTGCTCGCGCAAGACGTCGCCGAGCTGCGCGGCGCGCTCGTGCGTGTCGTCGCCGGTGATGCGCTCGCGAACCTTCGCGAGCGTCCGCTCCGCGATGCCGTCGAATAGGCGCTCGACCGCCTCGGGACCATGCTGCTCGCGCAGCTCGCGCAGCACGGCGGAGAGCATCCGGTCGTAGGCCTGCGGGAAATACCGATCGGCGAGCGGGGTCAACGAGAATTCCAGGGTCGGCTTGGTGGGACCACGCCGCACCGAGCGCTCGACGACGAGGCCGTCGCGTTCGAGGACGATGAGCTGCTGGCGCACCGCGTTTGGCGAAAGATTGAACGAGGCCGCAAGATCCGCCGCCGAGGCGCTTCCGCGCCGGCGCAGCTCTTCGACGATCCGCCCTCGGGTACTCTGGAAGAAACGATCTGCGTGCATCTACCGCGGATTCTAGCACGTGCGACCTAGATAGTAAAGTTTTTCCTTGACTTTCTAGGAAAGCGCGGCTACGATATTCCGAGAGCAAGCACACATTTTTCAAGATCGGGAGCAGGTTGGCAGTGAGCGAAACGATGGGTTTACGCGTCGCAGGGTTGCGCGCGACCGTTGAAAACACCGAGATTCTCCGGGGAATCGACCTCGTCGTCGAGCCGGGGAAGATTCACGCCCTCATGGGCCCGAACGGCAGTGGGAAATCCACGCTCGCCCTTTCGTTGGCCGGGCACCCGCATTACCAGGTCACGGCGGGAAGCGCGACGCTCGACGGCACCTCGCTGCTCGATCTCACCCCGGAGAAGCGGGCTCGCGCGGGGCTCTTCCTCTCCTTCCAATATCCGGCCGCAATCCCCGGAGTGAAGGTCGCCAACTTCCTTCACGCCGCCCGCCAAGCGGTTCGCCCGGGTTCGCTCGCTCCGGCGGCGTTCCGAGCGATGCTCGTCGAGAAGATGGAGATCTTGGGGATGGACCCGTCCTTCATGGGCCGCTACCTCAACGACGGTTTCTCCGGGGGTGAAAAGAAGCGCCTCGAGATGCTCCAAATGGCGATGCTCGCGCCGAAGTACGCGATTCTCGACGAGACCGATTCGGGGCTCGATGTCGACGCGTTGCGCGCCGTCGGCGATTCCATCTCGGCGCTGCGCGCGAGCGACGAGGGACGGCAGGCCGGCATGCTGATCATCACCCACTATCCCCGCATTCTCAAGCACGTCACGCCCGATGTCGTCCACGTTATGATGGACGGGCGCATCGTCCTCACCGGCGCTCACGACCTCGCCGAACGTATCGAACGCGAAGGATACGACGGCATTCGCGATGAGGTCGGTGCGCGTGCCTGAAGGCGTTCTCGCCCCGCCGACCCGCGACCGTCTTCAGAGTGCCGCCGCGCTCGCCGACGCGCGCATTCTTTCGCACGCCGCGCGCTCGCGCGCGGTCGATCTCTACCTTACCAGCGGCTCCGGGCGCACCCGCCCGAACCGCCGCTGGAAAGTCGACCTCGACGCTCTCGCCTTCGATCCGATCTCGGAGGTCGATGCGGAGCGGGGCGTACGCTTCTCGGGCTCGCTCGGTCGTGCGATCGCTCTTCCGCTCGCGACCGCAGCGCGCGAGCATTCCGAAACGCTCGCTCGCATCACGCGGCTCGTCGATATCGAACGCTGGAAATTCGGCGCGCTTGCGATGGGCCTGAGCTCCTTTGGCGCGCTCGTTCACGTCCCCGCCGATTACGACGTCGCAGAACCGATCTTCATCACCTATCGCATCGGTGCGTTCTCCGCATTTCCGCGTACCCTCGTTCTGTTAGAAGCGGGCGCCCGCGCGACGGTGATCGTGGACTTTCAGTGCGATGACGGTTCGTTCGTCGCCGCCAGCAGCGAGCTCATCGTCGAAGAGCGCGCCCACCTGCACTTCGCAACGGCCCAGCGCGTCGACGCCAAAAGCGTCGCGTTGGAGAGCGCCGTCGCGCGCGTCGGCCGCGACGGATCGGCGGTCCTCGCTACCGCAGATTTCGGCGCTGGCTTGATCGTTCGCGACCGCGAGAGTTCGCTCGACGCCCCCGGCGCGCGCCTCGAACAGAGCGCGCTCTTCCTGCCGACCGGGGCCGGACATCTCGACGTTACGGCGAGCGTGCGCCACGTTGCCGGCAGCACGACCTCGCAAACCGTCGTGAAAGCCGCCGCCGGCGATAGCGCGATCGCGCGTTTTCTCGGCAACATCGTCATCCTTCCGCACGCGGCGGGGAGCGACGCATCGTTGCGCGACGACGCGCTCATCTTGACGCCGCGCGCGCATATCGATTCGGTCCCCGCACTCGAGATCGCGTGCAACGACGTGAAGGCCTATCACGGCGCGACGGTCGGCGCGATCGACGACGAACAGATCTTCTATCTCCGTTCGCGCGGGCTCGACGAAAGCGAAGCGCGCAGAACGATCGCGTTAGGCTTTTTCGAACCGACCGTCGATGCATTCCCCACCGCCGCGCTGCGCGACGCCCTCACGCAGCGAATCGTCGAAACGCTCTCATGAACCGCGGAGCGAGCGCGACCGTAACCCCCGATCTCAACGTGCGAGCGGATTTTCCGATCCTCAAGGAACGCACGTCGCGCGGAAAGCCGCTGATCTATCTCGACTCGGCCGCGACCTCGCAAAAGCCCCAGGCCGTCATCGATGCAATCGCTCGTTACTATAGCGAATATAACGCGAACATCCATCGCGGCGTCTACGAAATCGCCGCTCGCGCGACCGACGCCTTCGAAGAAGCACGCGCGAAAGTCGCTCGCTTTCTCAACGCCGCCGAGCCCGCCGAGATCGTCTGGACGCGGAATGCGACCGAAGCGATCAACTTGGTCGCGTGGAGTTGGGGAGGCGCCAACTTGCATGCGGGCGACATCATTCTGCTCACCCAGCTCGAACATCACTCCAATCTCGTGCCCTGGCAGTTACTCGCCGAGCGCACCGGAGCGCACCTGCGCTACATTCCGGTCGACGATCGCGGCGAGCCGATCCTCGACGATCTCGATACCCTTCTGCAGGGCTGCGCGCTCGTCGCCCTCACCCACGTCAGCAACACGCTCGGCACGATCCTTCCCGTCGCCGAGATCGTCGCGCGCGCGCATTCCACGGGAGCGATCGTTCTCGTCGACGGAGCGCAGGCCGCGCCGCACCTTGCGGTCGACGTGCGGGCGCTCGACGCCGATTTCTACGCACTCTCGGCACATAAGATGCTCGGCCCGACCGGTATCGGCGTACTCTACGGAAAGCGGCGCCTGCTCGAAGCGATGCCTCCGTTTTTATCCGGCGGCGATATGATTCGCAGCGTCTCGTACGAACGCTCGACCTTCAACGAGCTCCCGTGGAAATTCGAGGCCGGCACCTCGAATATCGCCGACGCGATCGCTTTCGGTACGGCGATCGACTATCTCGAGGCCTACGGTATGGAGAACGTTCGGGCGCACGAACGCGCCCTGCTCGCCTACGCCTTCGAACGGCTCGCGCCGCTCGAAGCGCGCGGCCTCGCGATCTACGGTCCTCACGACGTCGAGCGTTCCTCGGGCGTCGTATCGATGAATTTCGCCGACATCCACGCCCACGATCTCGCGTCGATTCTCGACACCGAAGGAGTTTGCATACGAGCCGGGCATCATTGTACGATGCCGTTGATGGCACGCCTCGACCTCGCCGCCACCGCTCGCGCCTCGTTCTATATCTACAACGATCGTCGCGATGTCGATGCCCTCGTCGCCGGTTTGGAAAAAGCGGCAACGATCTTTCGGATTTCATAACCGAGGAATCTCAGGAACGAACGATGGACGATTTTTACCGCGATTTCATCCTCGACCACTACCGGAACCCACGAAATTTCGGCCACTTGCCCGCACCCGATGCGGTCGCAGAGGATCGCAATCCGCTCTGCGGCGACGAGATGCGCGTAGAGATCGAGGTCGACGATGCGGGGAACGTCGCCGACATCCGTTTTTCGGGAAAGGGCTGCGCGATCTCACAAGCATCGGCTTCGATGCTCGTCGAGAGCGCGAAAGGGAAATCGCTCGAAAGCCTCATCGCGCTCGGCGAAGCGAGCGTCTTGGAGAACGTCGGCATCGATATCAGCCCGACGCGCATGAAGTGCGCGATGCTCGGTCTGAGCGTCCTAAAAAGCGCGGCGCTCGCCGGGCTCGCTAAGGCGGGCTCGGAATAGTCGAACTCGCCTGGTGCGAGAGAATGCGAGCGTGTCCGGCACGTTCGCCGACAAGAAACGACATCACGTAATGTTTCACGCCGACGATGATATGCGCGGTTACGCTCTGCGCTCCGTCGGCGGTCGGCACGCTCATTACCGTACCCATCTGGAGCGTCCCATCGATAAACGTGTCGGGGCTCCCCGACGCGAGCAACGCGCTCGCCGAGGTTGAATCGCCGCGCGCGAGATCGGCGAGATAGACGCGAACCAGTGCGCGTGCCGCCGAACCGGCGATCGTCGACGAGGGAACCGGGCTCGGCCGTGCCGTCTTCTCGACCGATGCCCGCGGCGAATGGAGCACCGGCTTCGGCGTCCGAACGATTGCTGGGGTCGGCGAGGGCGATGGGCGCTCGGTCGGTGAGGGCGAGGCGCTCGGTTTCGACGTCGGCATCGGGCTCGGCGTGGAACTCGGCGTCGCCTTCGGCGTTGGGCTCGCCTTCGGCGAGGGCGTCGGTTTCGGGCTCGGCGTCGTTTTCGGCGTCGGCGTTGCGAGCGGGGCGAGCGACGGCGTTACCGTGGGAATCGGCGAGATACTCGGAACGCTCGTCGGAAGATGTGCGTGCATCGCGGTGAGCCGCCCGGCGAACCCACCAATAGCGAGGCCCGCAAGCACGACCAAAAGGCCGAGAAGTAGGACCGGCATCCAACCGCCTCCCTCGGGAGGCTGTTCGCGACGGCGACGGTTTGAAAGATCGTTCATGACGCTGTGTTGCGGAAGTACGCGCTACGGGCAGGCTGATCCTCGATTTGACGGCGAAGTATTCCCGCGTGATCCACGTGAGGGTTCCGCTCGATCTCCATGCCATTGCCGACGGCGATGCGAGCGCGTTCGCTCTGGTGACGCCGCTCTCGCTCGTGCAGATCCTCGCACTCGCCGTGCGACAGAGCATCGGCGAACGCGCCCCGCGCGATCTCTTCGAACGAAATTTCGAGCGCACGCTTGCCGCACTCGACTCGGGGGAGATTACCGTCACCGTCGACGGCCGTGAGTGCCGACGGCTCGACGAGGTCGTCGCCTGCGGAACCAATGCCTCGGTCAGATTTTTCCTCAGCCGCGCGCGCCTCTCGTCGATCGCTGCGATGTTCCGTTAACGTCGCGTGCATCAACAACGCATCGCGCTCTCGGCGCTTCTGCGAGAGGCTTTCGACCGGTTGCGCGAGCGCTGGCGCGGCACCGTCGCCGCGACCGCGATCGCCTGCGCGCTCGGCCTGGCAATATCGCATGCGCCGATGCGCTCGCTCGTCGCCCAGAGCGCGGCGCAACTCATCGCTCTGCCGCTCGTCGCGAGCTTCATCTATCTCTGGGTCACCGATCTCCCCGACGGATCGCCGCGCCCCTTGAAGGATGCGCTCGAGCGCTTGCTCGATCGCTCGTGGGGCGTTTTGGTGATCGATCTCGTCCTCTCACTTCTTCAGGCGTTAACGACCGCGCCGAGTATGCTCCTCTGGGACCTTCTCCTCGTTCCGCTACTCGCCGCGACGATCTACGCCGACGTAGCCGCAACGCTCGACGATGAGATTCCGGCCCTCGCCCTCCTTCCGCATGCCGTAGCGCGCACGTTCTCGCTCGCAATGCAGCCGCGAAACTTCGGGCGGATGTGTCTGTTGCTCGCAGCGCAATTCGGTCTCCAAGCAATCCTTTTAGAGGTCGCCCTACTGCTGCCGCACGGCACGCGCGCCGATGGAACCTTAGTGCTCGCCATCGTCGCGCAGGTCGCGCTAGCGGCAGTGACCGCCCGTATGTTCGTCGAAACCTCTTCCCCGCATCCATGAAACCTATCGTCGCCGCGCTCTTCTCGCTTCTGCTGTTCGGCGCACATGCAGCGACGCAGTGCTCCTCGCCGCTCTCGCGTTTTCGCGGAGAGGACGCCTACACGATCGACGGCCGAAACGTGATGACGGTGCTCTACGATGGAACGCAGAGCCTCCGGGTGCGTCCCGACGGCCCGAACTTGCGTTTCGAAAACGTCATCGATTATACGAAAACGCTCGGTTCGCGCGTTCGCCATAAAACCGCCCGCGTCGTCCGACTGCTCACCCCCGATCTTCGCGAAATTCGCACCTCGCTCAACCAAGACGAAGACTCGCTTTCCTTACTCGATCAGCCTTTTGCCGCGCGCATCGACGCCAAAACGCTCGACGCACTCGCCGGGCTCAAGCAGTCGATCCCCTTTACGGCCTCCTCACCGCTGGGTGGAGCGCCGCTTCACGGCACCCTGCGCGCTGTCGGCATGCTCGATAAAATCCCCGCAGGCGGCGTGCGCGTTGCCTTTACCGCATCGGGACCGATGCGTGGACCGCTGCCGGAGCTGCCGACGGCGAGCATCGACGGCGCGATCTCGCTCGTCGGCATCGCCGAATACGACGCAACCGGTGCGCTCGTTCGCCTACGTAGCCGCCTGCGGATTCACGGCGTGCTCGCCGCGTCGGGGCAGAGCGGCCCGATCGAGATCCTCTTCGTGCGACGTTTCGCACCCGATTGCTCGCCGATGCCGGCAACCTCAGCATCGCCGATCCCGACGCCGTCGCCGTGAACGGCTCCGCCTGACGCTTCGCGTACAGGAGAGATTCCCGCGTTGTTCGCGCCGATCGATCGTGAGGCACTCGGTCGAGTCTCGGCCGGTGCGGTCGCGAGAGAACCAAGCCGGAAGCACAGACCTGCTGTAGCTCGGGGAGTGCCTTTTTTTCACCGCTTCCCGCGGGCACGGCGCGCTCGGCGCGGCGCGGCACTGTGCGCTATCGGATTTCGTGCTCGCGATTATCACCATACCGTTGCGCCCACAAACGGGGTTTTGAGGATATCCGAAACGCAACGCGGGCGCCGTTCGCGGCGTGATGGCTACATATGGGTGCGCGTTACCAAAATGACCGGCATTTACTTTTTTAATAGCAATGTGAGCGAAATCGCTAACGAGATAAGTGAAAGCGATACAGAAGCTATTCGAAGCACATTTTTCTTACTGTCGCCTATCCGGCCGCCTACCACCATTGAGCGGACAAATATTACGACTCCGAGCACAAAGAATAAGGGCAAGATCAGTAATAATAAATCAGTCAGCGTCATAAGCAAGCACGCTCGTATGATGCAAACGCAATACCGTACCCAACAAACGCCAAGTAAACGGCCCCATCAGAAAACGGGTCGAGACCGAGCTGTAGTCCGGCTGCCCCAAGGGCAGCTCCGAGAGCAAGTGATGCCGCAGCAAGTCCAGCAACCGCAAGGGCACAGTCAACGACATCTTCTGGAGTTCGCCCTGGTGAATTCGGGATTGAGATAGCAATAGGGCTTCTATGGCCAGCGCTTTGCGCAAAGCGCGCCAAATACACCTGCGCTTGATCGCCTTGTCTCGTGTACGTACCCTCGTTTCCATCGAGACCAGTCCAGGAATAGACGTGCTCTGCAGATCGATACACTGTAATACCAGAGCCGACATCAGCCTTGGTGCCAATAGCGATAACTTGCGGCACTTCGATCGAAAGTGGTTTGGTAAATGAGCTCGTTCCAAGTACAGAGCTAGTACTGACGCGTCTCAAAGTGACCACAGACCGACCATTCGCATCGACAAAGGAATACGCGCCGTCTGGCTGCCATACGGATTTAAACGGCGGTTTTGCAAATAATGTTGGAGGCGTTATGGCGTTATTAAGAGAGTCGGGTCCGACGCTATTACTGCTACAATCGCTGAGTGGGATTAACGCAAGACCGGCAACTGCCAGTCCACCGCTTTTGAGAAAATTTCCGCGAGTTCCTAAAGGAACGTTGCGCTTCAACACGTGGTTGCTCCTTGTTTAGCAAAAGTGGGGATTACAGATCGCAAAAACCTGCGACGGACGCCCTTTCCCCCCCCCCGGGGGGGGGTATCCCTTTACATTAAGAGCACATTTCTCTCAAAGCCCTGTTCGCTGATCGCCCACTGACGCCGATTTGTGGCATTTCGCAAGCAACCAAGCGCAAGAAAAGCCCGTATCAGCGTACGCCGCGCGAAAACCCGACCCACGATTCGTTCGGTGTATTCGGGCACGCCGCTACAATCCGTTCGGTTCGCTATGGTTTACAGAGCTGCATGAAGCCCGAGCGATGCTCGATCTTAAACGAGCGGATATCGCGGACGCCGCCTGACGCTGCGCACACAGGCTAGAGTTTCGTGTTGCTCACCGTGCGCGGCGTTTTGGTCGCGCAAAAGGACTAGGCCGCAAGCAGGAGTGCCTTCTTGCGCCGCTTCCCGCAGGTGCCGCATGTTTGGCTCGACCTGACGGTGCGGGTCACGGTGTACGCGACACCAGCCTCTGCCGCTTTGTATCGGAGCATATCGAGAAGTGCGCGTGCTGCCGTCGCGAAAATCTCGCGATGAAGGCCGGCTTTGGGGGCGACGTTTCGCGCCCGATTGCTCGTCCGCCGCATCGCCGGTTCCGACGCCCTCGCCGTAAGCGCTCGCGCGCTCGAAATTAGCAAACGAGGGAAACCGGCCCGCTCGCCGTGAAACCGTCGCTCGTGCCGCGGCGGTTGGAGAGATCATATGATCGCCTACGCGCCGCCGCTGAGGGAGATTCCGTTGCTACCTGCGGTCGGGAGGGCGCGTGTTTCGGGCGATGGCTCGCCTGCGGCAGCGTCGGCATTTATCCCGAGCACCACGACCTTCGATCGCATCGTCGGCGATTACCAACGCCGTCTCTATGGTTTCGCCCTCCGTATGACCGGCAACCGTGAAGACGCGGAGGAGATCGTCCAGGATGCGTTCGTGCGTGCCTTCCGCGCGCTGGGGAAAATGGGCGAGGAGCAGCGACGCGATCTTCGTTTGCAGCCATGGCTCTATACCATCGCCCTCAACGTCACGCGCAATCGTCTCCGGAGTAAGAAACCCCCGAGCGTTGCGATCGACGCACTCGCCGATCCCGACGCGCTCCTCCGCGATGCCGGCGATAAGCCGGTGCAGCCCGAGACCGTCGTCGAACGGAACGATGAGGTCGCGATGGTCGAACGGGCGCTACTCTCGCTTCCGACCCATTTACGTGCGGCGGCAACGCTGCGCTTTATCGACGGGCGCAGCCACCCCGAGATCGCCGAGATTCTCGACCAACCGATCGGAACGGTGAAATCGCACGTCCACCGCGCGGTGCGCATTCTCCGCCGGATTCTCGGCCCGCAGTTGGGCCGTTTCGTTAAAGATACCGATGAGGAGTTGAGCGATGCGTTGTCGTGATGTCGACGCGATGTGGGACGAAGTCCGCGGCGAGGGGACGGCGACGCTGAACGAGGCGGTCCACACGCATGTGGACGCCTGCCCGACCTGCAACGAGGCGTATCGCCAGTACGAGGCGCTCGCGCACACGCTCCAATCGCTCCCCGATCCCGAACCGACCTGCGACCTCGCTCGAAAAGTCGTCGAGCATATCGCGCAGCTCCAGCGCCGCGAACGGCTCGACCCAGTGCACCTCGCGCTCGTGGATTCGCCGATCGGCCGCCTCTACGTCGGTCATCGCGATTCGCGGATCGCCTATATCGGCATCGATCTCGGGGAGGCATTCGAGGATGTCGTCGCTCGCGTCGAGAGGCGGCTCCGTCGCCCCACCGACCGCGCCGAACTCCCACCGAGCCTGCGCGCGACGATCGAAAAGTTCTTCGTCACCTGGCAGGTCGATACGTCGCAGGTCGATGTCAGCGACCTGACGCCCTTCGAACAAGCGACCCTGCGTGCGACCGTCGAGATCCCACCGGGGGAGGTCCGCTCCTACGGATGGCTCGCCAAACAGATCGGCCGCCCGAGCGCGGCGCGAGCCGTGGGGCGCGTCATGGCGCGCAACCCCATCCCCATCCTGGTTCCGTGCCATCGCGTGGTCGATGCGACCGGCGCGTTGCATCGCTATGGGTACGGCGTGGAATTCAAAGCCCGTCTGCTCGCGATGGAAGGCTACCACCCGGCGCACTGAGAGCGCCGCACGCGTAAAAACCAGGGAACGGCGCGCCCGGCGCTAACCTACAATGCCGTGAGCAATCGCGTGCTCGTCACGGGCTTCGAGCCCTTTGGCGGTGAAAAAGTCAATCCGAGCGAGTTGGTCGCCCGCAGCCTCGACGGCCGCCTCATCGCGGGGCGTCCGCTCTCCATCGCGATTCTTCCCGTCGAGACCCGGTCGCTGCGCGATCGTCTCGAACTTCTTCGCCTCGAAGAAGAGCCCGAGATCATCATCGTGTTAGGTCAGGCCGGCGGTCGTAGTGCCTTGGCGCTCGAACGCGTCGCGGTCAACGTGCTCGACTTCGAGCTTCCCGATAACGTCGGCGTCCTTCGCAAGAACGAACCGATCGCACGCGGCGGCCCCGATGCCCGGCTCTCCAATCTTCCATTCGAGAAGATCGTTGCTGCCTGGACGGAGATCGGCGTTCCCGGGTACGTCTCGAATTCGGCGGGCACGTATATCTGCAATCAGGCGCTCTACGAGTTACTCTCGCTCACCGAAACGGCGACGCCCCCGGTTCTCGTGGGGCTCGTTCACCTTCCCTACCTGCCGGCGCAAGCGATTACGGCGGGGCCGGAGACGCACCCCTCGATGTCCTTCGAACTCATGAAAAAGGGCGTCGAACAGATCATTGAAACCATCGTGCCGTGGGTCGAAAACCGCGGCGCGGAGAGCGCCGCGCAGCCACGCGAGCGCACGTCGCGCATGTGGATCCCTCGCGGAGTGAAGGAAGCAGAACGCTGAAAGACACAGAGACGCAGCTTGCCATCGCTGCCATTCCCGACGTACACGGGCACGCGAAGGGCGAACATCGAGCGTTTTCCGAAGAGCGTCCGTTGCCGTATAGCGCGCGCATGCTTTTCCTTTGGTTCTATCACGCGTGTCGGCGCGGATCCCCACGCTTCCTTATGGTGAGCGACCACGTCAATTTCTTGACGTTCGAAGACCCCGGTGCGATCAACACCGTTCGCCGCGCGCTGAAACTCGCGCTCGCCGGCGACGTATACGGCGCCGCTGAGACCGCCGTCGTCGACGTCGCGCACGCGACGATCGTCTCGGATGCATTGCGGCGCGGCATGCGCTTCTCCATCGGCGCGGAGGTCGATAACGATCCGCGCTCGCGCCCCGACGTCGCCAATATTATCGATGCGATGCGCCCCGACGGGATCATCCGTTCCGTGCACTTCGTGCCGATCGAGCATCCAGAAAAGGGTGCCGACTGGCTCTGGCCGTTCGATAATCCGGAATTCGCCCATCTGCTCGACGGCGTCGGCGCGGAGCGACTCTGGGAGCTCTACACCCACCGGCTCTTCGAAGATATCTCGACCTTGCCGACGCACATTGTCGGACACTTCTACGTCGCCGCAACCTTCGGCGCGTGGCCCGATCCGCAGAAACTCGAGGGCTACGAAGACCGCCTCCTCGAGATCTGCAAAGAGCGCGGCATCGCCGTCGAGATCAACGTTCGTTTTCTTTACCGCGAAGGCGTCGCACCCGAACAACGCGAGGCGATGCTTGCGGCATATACCCGTCTCATGCGAAAGGCCTCGGCCGCAGGGGTCGCCCTCGCCATCGGCTCCGACGCCCACAGCCCGAAGGATCAAGGAAACGGATTCGACCGTATCATCGAGATCTTACGCGAACTCGAGATCAACGAGGTCGTCTTCCCAATCGGCGGACGTTTAGCGAAGGTCGCGCTGCGTGCGAGCCGCGAGCACATCGAGCGCGCGAAACGCGTCGATCTGCCGCAGCCGGGCACCAGCATCGCCGGATTCAGCCGGGCCGAGCTCGGCCTCCCCGAGATCGACGAGGAGGAGGAACGGAGGCTCGCCGAGCTGCGGGCGCGCACCGTTCGCGATGTTGGTTCGAAACGACGCGCCGGCTCGCCGGAGCGTGCGACGAAGTCGCCGAGTGCGGGCTCGCCCGAGACCGCGCGTGGGGCGCGGAGTTCGCCGAAGCGCACCGCCCCTGCGAAGCCCGCGAAGGAATCACCGAAAGAAAAGCCCGCAGCGGTCGCCACCCCGGAGCCGAAAACTCCGTCGGCAAAGCCGGTGGTCAAGAAGCTCGCCGCGCCCCCGAAGCCGGCGGCGAAACCCGCGGCAAAATCGGCTGCGAAACCCGCGGCAAAATCGGCTGCGAAACCCGCTGCGAAAGCGGCGGCGAAACCCGCTGCAAAATCGGCGACGAAGCCCACCGCGAAAGCGGCGACGAAGCCCGCCGCGAAAGCGGCGACGAAGCCCACCGCGAAAGCGGCGGTGAAACCTGCCGCAAAATCGGCGGCAAAACCGGCCGCGAAGTCGAGCGCGAAGAAATCGGCGCCCGCGCCCAAAAAGAGCGCGGTCGCGAAACCGGCGGCGAAAAAACCCGCTGCGAAGAAAGCGGCGGCTCCGGCAAAGCCCCCCGCAAAGAAAGCCGCTCCGGTAAAAAAGACCGCCGCGAAGAAAGCTGCTCCGGTAAATAAAAAAACCGCCGCGCGCCCAGCAGTAAAAGCAACCCCAAAGAAAACCGTTGGAAAGAAAACCGCCTCGGCGAAAAAGTCAAAACGCCGATAGAAGCGGCGCTAGGAGGGCTCCTATGTCCGAAGATCTCCGTATTCGGAACGTCGCATTCGTCGGCCCTCACCACTCGGGCAAGACGACCTTGCTCGAAGCGTTGCTGTTTTCATCGGGCGCGATCGCTCGCCGGGGCTCGGTAACCGATGGCTCCACCACCACCGATTGCGAGCCCGAAGATATCGCCCACGCTCAATCCACCTGCGTCGGCTTCGCTCGCGCGACGCACGATGCTATCGAGATCAATATCATCGATACGCCGGGCTTCATCGACTTCTTCGAAGAGACTCGCGCGGCGCTACGCGGCGTCGATGCAGCCGTCGTCGTCGTCGAGGCCGACCCGTCTCGCATCGCCCTGACGCACGCGCTGATGGAGGAGATCGAGCGGCTTCGATTGCCCCACATCGTCGTCGTCAACAAGCTCGATCGCCCCGGCGCGGAGTTTGACGCGACCCTCGCCGAGCTGCAACGCCTCTACGGGCGCCACGTCGTCGCCGAACAGCTTCCGATACGCCGCGACGACGCACTCGTCGGCTACATCGACCTCGCGACGAAGCAGGGCGCGCGGTACGGCGCCGACGGCGATCGCCTCGAAGCGATCGAGCCGGCGTTCGAACTTCCGGCGCAGCAGGGGCACCGAGCGCTGCTCGAAGCGATGGCCGATTTCGACGACGCGATGATGCAAGAGTTACTCGACGACGTCGAGCCGCCGAGCGACGAAATCGACCGCGATCTCTGCGAAGAGTGCTCGCACGACCAAATCGTTCCAGTCCTCGTTGCCGCCGGTCTGCACGGTTTCGGCATCCCCGCGCTGCTACGCGCGATCGAGCGCTGGTTCCCCGCACCGGTCGGCGACGAACGCGCGCCCCTTCGCGCGCAGGTGATTAAAACGATCGTGCACCCCCAGTCCGGAAAGCTCTCGGTCGCGCGCATACACGACGGTACGCTGACCGGCGATGCGACGGTCATCGATCTCCGCACCGGCGAGCGGCTGCGCGTCGGCGGGCTCTATCGGCTCTTCGGGAAAAAGAGCGAAGCGATTGCGAGTGCCGGCCCGGGCAGCATCGTCGCGATCGCCCGCCTCGAAGGCGTGCTCACGGGATCGACGCTCGCCGGAGCGCCCTCGGTGAAGCCGCTTCCGGCGATCGATTTCTCCGCCCCGGTCTTTGCCGTCGCGATCAAGCCCAAAGAGCGGATCGACGAGGCGAAAATCTCGCAGATGCTCGCCCGCATTATCGAGGAAGACCCCTCGCTGCAACTCGCGCGAGCACAATTCACCTCCGAGCAGCTGCTCTTAGGCTGCGGCGAACAACACGTCGGCATCGCGATCGAACGCCTCGCGCGCAAACATCGCGTGGAGATCGAAGTGGCGGCGCCCGCCATTCCTTACCTCGAAACGATCTCGGCGGGCACCGAGGTGCATTCGCGCTATAAACATCAGACCGGCGGACACGGGCAGTTTGCCGACGTCCACATTCGCTTTCGCCCCCGCCCTCGCGGGAGCGGGCTACTCTTCGACGACGAGATCGTCGGCGGCGTCGTACCGAAGCAATTTATTCCCGCCGTCGAAAAAGGCGTCCGCGAGGCGCTCGCGCGCGGAACGAGCGGCTACCCGGTTACCGATCTCCACGTCACGCTCTTCGACGGGCAATACCACGACGTCGATTCCAGCGAACAATCCTTCCGCACCGCCGCGAGCATGGCGGTACGCGACGCGCTTCCGAAATGCAAGCCGGTTATTCTGGAGCCGATCGCACGGGTTGAAGTGATGATTCCCGCGAACTTTACCGCGACGGTGATCGGGCAGCTCACAGCGAAGCGCGGGCAGATTCTCGGCATGAAACCAAGCGACCGAGAAGCGCGAGAGATCGTCGAAGCCGACGTGCCGCAGGTCGAACTCGCGCGGTATATCACCGAACTCCGCACCGCAACCCAAGGATTGGGAACCTATCGGTGGAGCCACGAACGTTACGACCCGGCACCGCCCGGCCGCGTTCCCGCAGCCGCCGCGTCATAGACCATCGCACCTAGAACTATGTTGCCCTATACTCGGAGGATCCGTCGTTGTTGAAACGCCTGCTCTCGGGAGCGCTGCTCCTTACGCTCGTCGTCGCCTGCTCGAAAGCGGGAAACCAGGGTACCCCGGGTGCCGGAGTCGAGCCCGGACATCTCCGCATCGCCGTCCAAAGCGACGTGAAGAATCTCAATCCGCTGCTCAATTCCAATACTACCGACGTGTTGGTCGACGCGCTGATGTTCGAGCCGCTTATCGTTCCCGATTCCCAGGGGAAAATGCAGCCGATGCTCGCCACGGCGGTGCCGACACTGCATAACGGCGGCATCACCGACCACGGCTTAACGATTACCTATCACCTTCGGACCGACGCCAAATGGACCGACGGAAAGCCCGTGACCGCCGCCGACGTTATTTTCTCGTGGAAGGCGATCATGAATCCGAACAACGACGTGATCTCGCGCCACGGATATACCGATATCGCATCGATCGAGGCCCCGAACCCCTATACCGTCGTCGTCCATCTGAAAAAGCCGTTCGCGCCCTTCGTCGACACCTTCTTTACCAATAGCGATCAACCGTATTTCATCGCACCGGCGCACGTCCTCGCGAAGTATCCAAACATCAATACGGTTCCGTTTAACAGCGAGCCGCTCGTCAGCGACGGCCCCTTCCGCTTTGGCGACTGGGTGCACGGCGATCACATTACGCTCTTGCGCAACGACAATTTTTTCCTTGGAAAGCCAAAATTAAAAACGATCACCATTCGCATCATTCCCGATGAAAACACGACGATCAACTTACTCCGCACGCACGATATCGATTGGATGTTCCAAGCGTCGATCAGCAACTATCCGGTTATCAAGAATATTCCCGGGATCGATATCCGTTGGATGAGCGCAAACGGCTTCTCCGGTATCTATGTGAACACGCAGCGCCCCTTCTTAAAAAGCCTTCGCGTCCGCCAAGCCGTCGCCGCCGCGATCGACAAGCAGCGAATCATCGATACCTTGACCTTCGGCCAAGAGAAAAAGGCGCTCGCCGACACGCCGCCCTTTATGTGGTCCTACGATCCCAACGTGAAAGCGATCGGGTACGACCCGGCGAAGGCGCGCGCGCTGCTCGATGCGGCGGGTTGGAAAGTCGGCCCCGGGGGAATTCGCGTCAAGAACGGCCGACAGCTCGAATTGGTCTTAGTTACCGATAACTCGAACGCCACGCGCGTGAAAAAGAGCGTCATCATCCAGGCGATGTTACGCAAAGTCGGCATTAAGGTTCAGGTGAAATATTTTGCCGGCGACGTTCTCTTCGCACCGGCGAGCGTCGGCGGTATCCTCCAAGGCGGAAAATTCGACCTCGCTTTAGCCGGATGGTTCGCCGGTATCGACCCCGACGATTCGACGCAGACCACCTGCGCCAACGTCGCGCCGGGCGGATACAACTATTCACGATACTGCAATCCGCAGATGGAATCGCTGCAAAAGATCGCCCTTACCTCCTACGCCCGTGCGACGCGCAAAAAAGCGTATGCGAAGATCCAACAGCTCCTAGCAACCGACGTTCCGATCATCTATCTCTACTACGAACGCCAAATGGAACCGATCAGCACCTCGTTCAAGGGCTTCGCTCCCAATCACGTCGTCGAGAGTTGGAACGCATGGCAATGGAGCATTTAGGTCACCCGGGCGAATCGATCGTGCCTCCGGGCGATATCGCTTGGCTTCGCAAAACCATCGTCGAGCGCGCGCTGACCCGAGGGGATTACCAACTCTCGGGCGGCGTGCGCAGCGACTATTACATCGATAAGTTTCGTCTTTTCAGCGATCCCGTGGTGTTGCGCCGGATCGCGCGCTTCTTCACTCCGGTGATCGCACACCTACGCCCCGACGTCATCGGCGGAACCGAGCTCGGCGGCGTCATTATCGCGACGGCGGTCTCGCAGCTCACCGGTCTCCCGATGCTCGCGGTTCGCAAACAGCCCAAGGGTTACGGCGCTTTCCCCGACGAGTACGTCGAAGGTGCGTACGCGCCCGGGCAGCACGTGTTGTTACTGGAGGATGTCATCACCAATGCGAGCGAGTTGATCACCGCAAAGGCGCGCCTGGAGGCGCTCGGGCTGCAAGTGACGCCGTACGCCGTGGTCAGCCGAGGGCTCGCGCCGATCAACGCGCTCATTTCTTTCTCGCTTCCGCGCGGAGACGCGAAGACCGAAAACTAGCGCTCCGCCCGGGGACGCGCCCTCAAATCTGAAATTCGTTACCGTCGTCGGCGATCGTCACGCGGCCGCCAAAGACGCGAGCCGCGGCATCGTGCATATCGTCGGGGTTGACCTTGCTTCCGTAATGCGTGAGCAAGAGGTGCCGCGCGCCGGCGCGTTCGGCCATCTCGGCTGCCTCGGGCGCCGTCGCGTGCCCGCGCATACCCTTCTCCGGCGTCAGCCCGAGAGTTGCCTCGCAGATAAAGAGATCGCAGTCTTCGGCGTGTTTGATCACCCGATCGCAGGGCGCGGTGTCGGCCGAGTACGTCAGCACCCGATCGTCGTATTCGATCCGCATGGCATAGCAATCGATGTAATGGATGGTCTTGGTGAAGGTGACGCACATGTCGTTAATGTGCAGCGGCTTCTCCGGATCGTATTCTTGTACGTCGAATACATCGTCGAGAAAATCGCCCGGCCCCTCCGAGGCGAACGCCCCGCAGAGCGCGCGAAGCATCTCGGTGCCGTTGGGCGGCAGCCAGAGCGGGAGGCGTTCTTCGCGAAACTCCGGGCCGTATTTCAGGCCGTAACGCAAGGGAATGAGATCGACGAAGTGATCTGCGTGCATGTGCGAGATCAGCATCGCGTCGAGCTTCGGATACGAGATGGCGCCGCGCAGACGCGGCAGCGCGCCAGTCCCGAAATCCATGATAATCGAGGTTTCGCGGCTCTGCAGCAAATAGCAGCTACACGCGCGCCACGCCCGGGGAACCGAGTCGCTCGACCCGAGGATGCGCAAACGCAAACGGTCGTCGCTCATGGTATTGCCGCAAGCACCTCTTCAGCGTGTCCGTCCACCGTGACCTTCGGCCAAAGCGCGACGACCTTCCCGGCCGCATCGAAAAGAAACGTCGCACGCGCGACGCCGATGCGTTTTTTCCCATACATATTTTTTTCGACGAGTACGCCGCACGCATTGCAGAGCTCTGACTCCGTGTCCGAAAGCAGCGCGAATGGAATTTTATACTTCGCCTTAAATTTCTGATGCGAGAGCACGGGGTCACGCGAGACGCCGACGATTTTGGCGCCCTTGCGTTCGAAGGAACGATAGATATCGCGGAACTGCGAAGCCTCGCTCGTGCAGCCGGGCGTATCGTCCTTCGGATAAAAATAGAGAACGAGGGGTGCGCCAAGGAAGCTGGAGGTATCAACCATCCGGCCTTCATCGTCGAGGAGCGTCACTTTCGGTAAGGTGTCGCCGACTCCGATCATGCACTGTCCTTTCCTGCCCCTACGACAAACTGATCGAGGGGTACCATGAAGAGGAGCCGGTCCCCCGGTTCGACCTCTCCGCGAAAGTTGTGGATGGAGAGCGCCATTCCCTTGCCCCGGGCGGACTCTCTCCAGACAAAAAGCGGGATCCAGCGAACCGATTCGCCCCGAGCGGTGAGGTCGGGCGGAGAGGGCGGCGGGAGGTTCTCTTCGCCCTGGAGCCGTTCGGCGAGTTGATAGGTCGCCACGCCATCGCCGTTCGAGCGCGGCACCTGAAATCGCCCGCGTGTCGATTCGAACCGGGCGAGCCCGGCGATCGTCGCGGCGGTTAATTCGCTCGTCGAAAAGGACGTAATGCCGAAGTGGCGTTGGATCGATTCTCCGAATGCCCGGTCGTCGACGCGCAGCACCACATGAAGCGGCGACTCGGCGGGCGCGCGCGAACGCGCGCCCAACGCTGCTTCGAGATTTCCGGTATCGCTGTTGGTAACGCCGACGAGCGCCTTCGCGCGTTCGGGAGAGCTGAAGGCGATGGTTTCGTCGTTGGTCACGTCGCCGGTCAACAAATCGACTTTGTGATCGCGCGCCAACTCGACGAGCATCGTGTCGGGGTTCTTCTCGATCACCACCACCTCTTCGCCGAGTTCGCGCAGGTAGTCGATCACCAACGATCCGACGTTGCCCGAGCCGCAGACGATAACGTGCCCCGAGCGATGGATCTGCCGCAATCCGCGCAACCTCCGTATCTGCGCTGCATTGAGCGTCGAGGTAATCGTTGCGGTGAAGACCGCGAACACGAAGATCCCGGTCAGCATGGCGAACATTGCAACGAAGAGGGCAGCGACCGCCGGCGCGGCCAACGGGCCCGAGGCGCAATTCGCACACGGCGTGATATCGCCGTATCCGACGGTCGTCATCGTCGTGACGACGTAATAGACCGCGACGAGCGGATTGAGTTTGAGAACCACGCTAAAAAAAATCGAAAAGCACACGAACAATCCGAAGCTTACGATCGTAACGGTACGCAATATCGGCTCGGTACGTCGAATTCCAGTCGCAATATCGCCGAGGGCCGCCTGCAATCGCTCGCTCAGGCGCCAGGGGCGACGTTCGCGAAATTCGGCGGTGCTGCGCTTGAGCGCGCGCATAGCGCCGAATACGACGAGTCGATCCTCGGCTTGAATTTTTCGCGCGATCAGGTCGGGATCGGCGGCCGACGCATCGCCCGTGCAGAGATAGGGATATTCGCCGTTCACGGAAACGATGCGCGCGTTGATGCGGCGTTCTGCCTGATCGACGTTGAGCCCGACGACGCCGAACTCCGCGCCGGTTCGCTCGGAGAATCCGAAGAGCCCCGAGGTGCGCATTTCGCCGACTTCGTCGCCTTCGTCCGCGTTGCTACGCGGGCGCGAACGCCGCTCGGCGAGCGTCTCGAGCGTCGGGAACGGCATCGCATAGCGGCAGGCCGGGTCGATGGCGGCTGCGGCGTAAGTAGCGGCCGCGTGGGCCGCAGGCGAGATTGCGGTACAGTTCTGCCGCAAGCCCTCTTGGATCTTTTGCCCGAGCAGCGGATTGAACTGCCGGATCGTTACGCGCACCGTATCGTTGATATCGCGCGCCGCGAGCGCGATGCGAAGATTGAGACGATCGCTCGGCGAAACCGCTACGAGCGCAAAAAATCGATGCTCGAGATTCGGATCGTCTTTCTCTTTGAGCCCGGCCTGACGCAAAGCATCGCCGTCGGTGGCATCGGCGCGAACGAACCGGAAGCTCTCGCCGTACTGCTCGGCTAAACGTTCGGCCAACTGAGTGAACCGCCGATCGGCGCGATCGTCATCGTGCTTCCAGACGAGCGCAACCTGATGTCCGCGCGTTTTCAAAATCTCCGCACAGACTTCATATGCGAGGTCATCACCGCCTACAACGATAATGAGCGCTTCGGAAAGCATGAGCGACTCTTCCCTAAATCTCGCCGACATCTTGCGCGCCGCCCACCCGCTCGCGCGCGAGCTCGTCGCGCGGCTCCCTCGCGGCGCCCGCGTACTCGAGATCGGGCATGGCAGCGGGCGCAACCACCGCGCGCTCGAGGCCGCCGGATTTGAGGTTGTCCACTTCGATCCCGAGGCTGCCGATATGCCCCCCGCTATGGCGGCGATCTCAACCCACGCGCTCCTTCACGGCAGCCCCGAAGCGATCTCGGAGCTGATGGGCGATATCGCACGGGCCCTGAGCCCCGGCGCGCCGCTCGCAGCGACCTTCGGCTCGATGTTAGATGCCCGCTTCGGCACGGGCACTCGGCTCGGTCCGATCACCTTCGCGCCGAGCGAAGGGGACGAGCGCGGTGTCGCGCACAGCTACTACGACGAGGCGGGACTCCGGAGGGCGCTCGACGAGCGCTTCAGGATCGCCGATCTGCGCGAGGTCGAGGTGGATGATATCGCCGGGGGCTGGGCGCACGAGCGCGCGCCGTTACGCGGCGCCGTGCATTGGTTCGTCCTCGCGCATCGCCGCTTCTGACACGCTGCGTCGGCGCTGCTTTTGTCACGCCGAGTAGGGCACTGCTTTTGTCACGCCGAGTAGGCGCTGCTTTTGTCACGCCGAGTAGGGCGCTGCTTTTGTCACGCCGAGTAGGGCGCTGCTCTTGTCACGCCGAGTAGGGCGCTTCGGCGCCCGTATCGAGGCGCCGATCGACGCGCGATCGCGCGCGTACGCGACCGTGCGACTGCGGCGCACCGCTTCTCGCTAGACGCTCGCGGCTCGGACAAGCAATGTCAGGGTCCTCGCCGCTCGCTTAAGCGCTCGTCGGGTGCGCCGACATCGCACGATCGCTTATCGGTTGTGTGCGAGTAGCGCCCTTTCGTCCATCCGCGCAGCGCAACGTTGTCACGCCGAGTAGGCGCTGCTTTTGTCACGCCGAGTAGGGCGCTTCAGCGCCCGTATCGAGGCGCGTTCGTTTCCCTCGATACGCCCTCTTCGAGGGCTACTTGGGATGACAACGATCTGCGTTTACTCGGGATGACAAAGTTCTGCGCCTACCCGGGCCAGCGCGGCGTTACGCGGACGGCGCGCCGATGAGTCCTTGCATCGGGCTCGATGCATTTGCGTAGAGGCGCTTCTCCATCCGCCCGGAGAGAAATGCGAGCCGTCCGGCACGCGTTGCGAGCGCCATCGCTTCGGCCATCGCAACGGGATTTTGCGCGGCAGCAATACCGGTATTCATCAGTAAAGCGTCGACACCCAACTCCATCGCCACCGCAGCATCGGAGGCCGTGCCGACGCCTGCATCGACGATCACCGGAACGCCCGCGCGTTCTTTGATGATGCGGATCGTGTACGGGTTGCAGATTCCCAATCCGCTGCCGATCGGCGCGGCGAGCGGCATTACCGCGGCGCATCCGAGCGCTTCGAGTTGCGCGCAGGCTACCGGATCGTCACCGATATACGGCAAAACCGTAAATCCATCGGAAACGAGTTGTTCGGCCGCAAGCAACGTTTCGCGCGTATCGGGGTGCAACGTCTGCGTATCGCCGATAACTTCGAGTTTGATGAGATCGGTTTCGAGCAATTCGCGCGCGAGCTGCGCGGTCGCGACCGCTTCCCGGGCATTGAAGCACCCTGCGGTGTTCGGCAGAATCGTCATCTTCGATCGATCGATGTAATCGAGCAGCGAACCACCCTTCTCACCGAGATTGACGCGCCGTATCGCGACGGTCACCATCTCCGCTCCGCTCGCGGCGTGAGCGGCCTGCATCGCCTCCATCGACGGATACTTTCCGGTCCCGACGATCAAGCGCGAATGGAACTCGTAGGCTCCGATGCGGAGCGGGCTATCCTCGAAGTTCTGCATGACCCCTCTATCTTCCATCGTCGCGTGGAGCGCGCATCCCGCTAAGGTCGTTCCTGCGCGGTTTACCCACCGGCGACCGCTCGAACGATCTCGATGCGATCTCCTTCGGCGATGCGGTGGCGGGCGTACTCGCTGCGTCGCACCACGCGGTCGTTGCACGCGATTGCCACGCCGCGTGCCTCGATCTCAAGCGCCGCCAGCACTTCGGCGAGCGTCGCCTCCGCGGCGGGCAGTTCGCGCTTCTCGCCGTTGATCTCGACCTTCACGCGCCGACCGCGGCTCCGTTCTCGGCGAATCGCGCGAGCGCGAACGCGGGATCGATCGGCGTGCCGCGTTCGATCTCGTCGGCGAGCAAGCTCGCGGTCTGCGCGCAGAGCAGCACGCCGTTGCGGTAATGACCGGTCGCCAGGAGATAGCCCTCGCGCGGCGTCCGCCCGAGAATCGGGCGTTCGTCGGGGGTGCCCGGACGCAACCCCGACCATTGTTCGACGAGCGCAAAACCTGCGAGGCTCGGCGCGCCCTGCAGAACGCGGTCGAGCAGTTGGCGCTGTCCGCCCGCGGTCACGCGGTGGTCGAAGCCGACGCGCTCGCCGGTCGCTCCGACGAGCAAGCGCCCATCGGTCCGCGGAACGACGTAACAGCCGCCCAGCCACATGGTGTGACGGATGAAATCGTGCGGCATCGCGAGTGCGAGCATCTCACCCTTCACCGGTTCGACCGGCGGACGACAGGCTTCGGGAATCCCGGCGACGTGCGGCGCCCAGGCACCGGCGGCATTGACGACGATCTCGGCGGGGCGGAATCCCCAACGCGTACGTACGCCGCAAACGCGCCGGGCATCGAACTCAACCTCGATCTCTTCACTCGTCGCCACTTGAACGTGCATGCGCGCGAGCGCCGCAAGGAGCGCACGTCCGAGCAACCGATTGTCGACGCTCCCTTCGTCATGCGTGAGCAATGCCCCAAGTACGTTGCTCGCAAGCGCGGGCTCCAACGCGAGCGCACCGCGTGCGTCGAACAACGTGTGCGCGATCCCCGCAGCGGCGAGTGCGCGCGCGCGTGCCTGCAGACGAGCGAGGCTCGCTTCGTCGAACGCCGCTTGCACGATGCCGTCGCGGCGGAGTTGCGGATCGATCGCACTCGCCTCGCGCACCCGTTCGACGAACGCGGGAAAGCCCGCGAGCGCGTCGTTGCAGAGCGCGTGCATCGGCTCGTCGGCGATCTCCTCGGTGCGCGCTGCGAGCATGCCCGCAGCGGCCCACGACGCCGCCTTCGCGGGCTCGAAGCGGTCGAAGACCGCGACGCGCGCCCCGCGACGGCGAAGTTCGAAGGCGAGGCTCAAGCCGATGAGCCCCGCGCCGATTATGACGATCTCTCCGCGTTCTTCCATCGCATTCATTCCCTACATCCCCGTGTAGACGGGGCCCTCGCCGCCCTGCGGCGGGACCCAGGTGATGATCTGGTAGGGATCGGCGATATCGCAGGTCTTGCAATGCACGCAGTTGGTGAAATTAATCTGCAGCCGCCCTTCGACTTTTCCATCCTTCTTTTCGAAGAGCGGTTCGTAGACCGCTGCGGGGCAGAAATATCCGCACGGGTTTCCATACTCCACCGTGCAGCGATCGCGACAGATATTCGTATCGGCGACGTGCAGGTGGCAGGGTTGGTCTTCGTCGTGCATCGTGCCCGAATTGAAGACGTCGGTCAGTTTGTCGAACGTGAGAACGTTGTCGGTCGTCGCGCGCGGCGCTGGGTCGGGCTTGTAGCCGCGCTTCTCCATGCGTTCGTGCCCGGCGACCGCGCCGAGTTTATCGATAAACCCGAACGCGCGCCCACCGGTGACCGTCGAGAGCCCGGCGTTGAACATGCCCGCCCACATTCCGTGCTCGAAGCCTTGGTGGAAGTTGCGCGCGGAACGCATCTCTTCGTACGCCCACGATGATTGGAAGCGATCGACGAAGCCGCTGAGTTGTTGCGCGTCGTAACGATCGGCTTGCACGGCGGCAAAGATGGTTTCGGCCGCGAGCATTCCCGATTTGATCGCGAGATGGATGCCCTTGAGGCGCATGCCGTTGAGGAAGCCGGCGGAATCGCCGGTGAGCAAGAGGCCGTCGGCATACGGGCGCGGCATCGCAAAGAAACCGCCTTCGGGAATCGCCTTCGCGCCGTAGCGAATGAGTTTACCCTCCGCAAGCAACGCGGCAACGGCGGGATGCTGCTTCATGCGCTGCAACTGGTTGTGCGGGTCGCTCGTCGGGTTCTTCGCATCGAGCCCGGTCACGTGGCCGATATCGAGCACGTCGTCGGCCATGCCGTAGATAAAGCCGCCGCCGAACGTATCGGGGGCGAGGGGATAGCCCAGCGTGTGAATCACCGCGCCCGCGGCGAAGCGCCCCGCCGGAAGCTTCCAGAGCTCTTTGACGCCCGCGGCATAGACTTGCGGCTCTTTGCCCGCGTCGAGCTGCAACTTCGCGATCGCCTGCTTGGCAAGCGTTCCCCGCACCCCCTCGCCGAGCACGACGACCTTCGCATAGATATCGGCACCGGGCTCGTAGTTGGCTTTGTGCGTCCCGTCGTGCGCGACGCCCTTATCCCCGGTGCGCACGCCGACGACGCGGTCGCCGTCCCAGAGCAGCTCCTGCCCGGGGAACTCGGCGAAGACCTGCGCCCCGGCGGCTTCGGCCTGCTCGCCGAGCCACTTCGCCATCTTCTGCAAGCTCGCGACGTATTTGCCGTGGTTGTTGAGCGGCGGCGGCGTAAACGGCGCTTTGATCTTCCCGCTCGCGGTGAGAAACCAGAGTTCGTCGCTGGTGACCGGCGACTCCACCGGCGCGCCGCGCTGCAGCCAATCCGGGAGCAACTCGGAGATCCCCTTGGGATCCATAACGGCGCCGGAGAGCCCGTGGCTCCCGATATCGCCGCCCTTTTCGATCACGAGGATTTCGAGTGCTTGCTTCTTTTCGGCGGCGAGCTGGCCGAGCCGGATCGCGCCGGCGAGAGAGGCGGGCCCTGCGCCCACGAAGAGGACATCGACATCGAGACGATCGCGTTCTTGTGCCATGAGCGGTTGCTTCGGCATCGTGCTCTCCCTACTCTTGCCTCGAAGACTGAGAACGCATAGGTACGCGCGGGCGCCGCCGAGTACCGGGGGGAGCATGAAGATACAGATCGGGGTTATGGGCTCCGCGGGCGGCATTCTTACCGCCGAACAACTCGATCGCGCGCGGCGATTAGGGAGGCGGATCGCGCAGCGCGGTTGCACCATCGTCACCGGCGCCTGCCCGGGGCTTCCGCATGCGGCGACGCTCGGCGCGAACGAAGAGGGCGGCGCGAGCCTCGGCGTCTCGCCGGCGCTCTCGCGCGAAGAGCACGTCAACGTCTACGGCTCGCCGTTGCAGCCGTACACGGCGATGGTCTTTACCGGCTCGGGCTTGATGGGGCGCGAAACGCACAACATTCACAGCTCGGATTTCGTGCTCTTCGTCGGCGGACGGAGCGGAACGCTCGGCGAGTTTTGCATCGCGTACGACGAAGGCAAACTCATCGGCATCCTCACCGATTCCGGCGGTATCTCCAACGAGTTACCAAAGATCGCCGGGCTGGTGAAAAAAGAGACGGGTTCGACGATTATCACCAACTCCGACCCCGAGAAACTCGTCGACGCTTGCCTCGATTATTACCGGAAGGAATCGCTCCCGAGCTCGGTCGCGTTCAATCGCACCGGCACGTTCGCGCCGACGCATCGCAATTTGGAGGAAGCCCGTGGCTGAGATCACCTTCGTCGGGGCGGCGGGAACCGTCACCGGCAGCAAACATCTCGTCACGATCGGCGGGAAGCGCTTTTTCGTCGATTGCGGGCTCTTTCAGGGCACCGCCGACGTGCGCGCGCTCAACGATGCGAAGATCCCCGTCGATGCCGAAGAGATCGATGCGGTGGTGATTACGCACGGGCATCTCGACCACACCGGCTACCTGCCCAAGCTCGTCAAGGACGGTTTCGACGGACCGATCTATTGCACGCCGGCGACCGCGGCGATCGCCGAGATCGTGCTCGAAGATGCGGCGCACCTGCAACAAGAGCTCAGCGAACGCGGGCACGCACACGAACGCCCGCATGCGACGCCGCCCTTTTACGACGAACGCGACGTGGCGCGCACCCTGCGCAAGATCGAGACGGTCGAATACGAAAAAACCTTCTCGGTCGCCGGCATCTGCACGGCGCGTTATAGCAATGCCGGGCACATTTTAGGCTCGGCATTCGTGCATTTCGATATCGACGGGAAGCAGGTCGTGTTCTCGGGAGACCTCGGGCGCTACGGCCGTCCGTTACTCGCCGACCCGTCGCCGATCGGCGCCGCCGATATCATTTGCTGCGAATCGACCTACGGCGACCGCGAGCACCCGGCGGAGAGCATCAGCGCGCTCGGCGATGCACTGCGAGCGGGAATCGCTCGCGGCGGCGCAATTGTGATCCCCGCATTTGCCGTGGAGCGCACGCAAGATATGCTCTATGCCATCGCACAATTACAGCACCAAGATCCCGCGATCGCCAATCTCGCGATTCATCTCGATAGCCCGATGGCCGAGAAAGTCGATGCGGTCTTCGAACGTTTCGGCGGCGAACATCGCGAGGTGGCCGGCGACAGCCCGAGCACGCCGTTTGGGATCCATCATTTCACCGAACACCGCACGACCGATGAATCGAAGGCGCTCAACGCGATGCCGGGCAATTTCGTCGTGATCTCGGCGAGCGGAATGGCGAGCGGCGGGCGCATCCTGCACCACCTGCACAATCACCTCAGCGATCCGCGCGCGACGATCGTGCTCTGCGGATATCAGAGCGTCGGCACCTTGGGAAACCTGCTCGAGCACGGGGCGAAAACCGTACGCATCTACGGCGATGCGCTGCCGGTTCGAGCGGAGATTATCGCGCTCAAGGGTTTCAGCGCTCACGCCGATCGGAGCGGGCTACTCCGGTGGCTGCAAACCTGCACGGGAACGCCGCGCTTCTATGCGGTGCACGGCGAACCGGCATCGGCGGCGGCACTCGCGGCCGACGTGCGCCAGGATCTCAAGTGGAGCGCGCAGGTCGCGATGCGCGGCACGACGGTTACGGTGTAAAGCCGCAGTGTCACCCCGAGTAGCGGCAGTGTCACCCCGAGTAACCGCAGTGTCACCCCGAGTAGCACGCAGTGTCACCCCGAGTAACCGCAGTGTCACCCCGAGTAACCGCAGTGTCACCCCGAGTAGCGCGAAGCGCGTATCGAGGGGCGCGCTCCCTCATGGCGGTCCCACGATTGCTTTGCCTACGCGCTCGCGACGGGAACCGCAGAGCCGTAGCATATAAAGGCGACGATTTCGCGCAAACCGACGTAGCCAGCGCGATCTAGGTCCGCGCTAGGTATAGGAGTTTGCGGTGTCGAGGTGGCGCGGCATCGATGTAATCATCACCGCGCCGGGGGATTCCAGCCACACGTAATAGACGCACGCGTGGCGCCCTTCGAAATCGACGCCGCCTTGGCGAACGTGCCACTGGTCGTCGCCGCGAATGGTGCGGCCTTCATACGTGCAATCGTACTGCTCGGCCGCGACGCGCCCGAGCCCGATCGCCGTGATTGCTTTGCGCACCACGAACCCCCGCACGGCATTTTGCCAGAGCTCTCGCGCGCCGGGGATGCAGCGGCGCATATCGACGAACGGCCCGCCGAGCGCCCGCAGGATCGTAAAGAGCGCGACCGCGCCGTCGTCGCTCAGCCGTCCGGCGGCGAGGCGCTCCTCGACGCGCGGGTGGAAAAGCATGCGCGTTCCGAAGCTCTGCTCGCGCCAACGATCGAGCGCGGCATAATCGCGCCAATCGACCGGGCACCGCACCAGATCGTCATTTCCTAAGGGCGTACGGTCTGCAACGCGCGCGGTTTCGTCGTAGAGCCGCGAACGAAAGCGTTCGGCGAGGTCTTCGGCTTCGAAGGCCCGATCGCGCATCTCCCCCTCGCGCCTGAAATGCTCGGCGAGCAGCTCGGTTGCGGCAAACATTTTTCGAAGCTCCACGCGCTCGTCGTCGGAAAATTCATCGAGAGAGAGATAGAGGCTCCGCTCGAGCTCCCTCCGCAGCGCTTTGATCTCTCGATCACTTTCATCCCAATTTGAAAAATACTGCTCGCCCTCGTTGCGCACTCTGGCGATTTCTTCGCGCAACCCGTTGAGTTCGTTTTCGAGTTCGGTAACGCGCGCGCTCCATTCGTCGGCGCGTTCGGCGACCGCAGGCGCCGGAGTGCCTTCGGCCAAGGGCGCGGCCCTCTCCGTGCCACGCACTTCTTCCCAGCGCAAGACCGGACGGGTTTCGAAGCGATAGGTATTCGCATCGAGTACGGCCGTGCGCAACCGGCGCGCGAAGCGATCTCCCGCCGGTGCGCCCGGCACCTCGGGAACGCCGAGCAGCCGCTGCGAATTCATGCCGATGCTGTTCTTCGGCTCGGCGAACGAACTACGTGCCGGAAAGAGACGCGCGAAACCGCCGAACGCCGATGCGTGCCGACCAAACCGATGCGTCAGGCTCCAACCGGCTTCGTCGGATAGCGCGACCACGCGCGCGATGCCGGCGAGTTTTTCGGCGAGCTCCGCGGCATCGACGACGAGCGGCTCGCTGAGCAAGAGCACCGGGTGGCGCCGCTCCGGGCGCTCGACCTCCGCGACGAGCGTGGCGAGATCACCCAATTCGACGCGCCAGAGTGCGGTGGTAAGCGGCGCGCCGTCGACGAGCCCGACGCGATCGATCAGGGCGCGGAAGAGCGTTGGCGGATAGAGATCGAGCGCGTCGTCGCTGCGATAGGTGAGACGGAGCGAGAGATCGACGACGGCCGCGTCACCGCCGTGCTCGGCATGCGGGCTCACGCTGAGCTGTCCGTGCCAGAGCCGGTTGGGAGCGTGGGCGTCGCCGTGCCGATACTCTGCCAGCAGGCTCGACAACGTCCGCCCCCGCCGTACCTCTCGAGCGTGAAAGGCTTTCGCGGCGCCACCCGGCAGGGCACCGCCCTCGCCGAGAACCGGTGTATCGTGCCGACCCGCCAGCCCGCCGAGCCACTCGCGTGCGACCTCGCAGGCTCGCCGAAAGGCGCCTGCCGATTCCGCCGTATGGACGCGAACCCGCAATACGGTTCGCGTTAGCGGGACGGTTCTATTCCAACCGACTCGATCGCCGATCATCTCTGCGCGCTTCGCCTGGATGCTGCGGGTTCCTCGCAACCGAGGATCTGCCGGCGACGAGGGTCAACGCACCAGCGACAGCGAAGATGCGCGTCGCTTGCTCGGGGATAAGCCGCACCTCCTCGGCGGATAGTAGTGGAATGGAACTCGATTTCGACGAGATCGCGCGCACCTTCGACGACCGGACATTCGACCGCGGATATCGGTATTTCAAGGCGGGGCGCGTGCTCCACGTCACAATCACCCGGGAGACGCACGCAACGGGGTTCGTCCAGGGATCGCGAGGGGCTCCCTATACCGTTCACATCGATCGAAGCGACGCTAGCCGGCGCTCCGCGCTCGCTGGAACCTGTTCGTGCCCGATGGCGCGAAATTGCAAGCACGTCGTCGCGGTTGCTCTTGCAATCGCAGAAGACGCTCGCGCGCGGAGCCGACAAACCGAGACAATCCCGGCGCCGAGCGATGAAGGCGACGGCGCAGCCGACATGTGGATGCGGGAGCTCTCCGAGCAGCACGAGCGAGCGCGCCGTCATGAGGATATCGAGTCGCGAGAGCATCTCCGCTACACGATCGATCTACGCTTCGCGCCGTGGGCTCCGAAATTCGTGCTACAGGCTCTTCTCGTTCCGATTCGAAAGAGCGGCTCGTTCGGCAGGTCGAGCGACTATGCGCTCCACAATCTCTCGGCTGGCACCCACAAGGCTCTCGTTCCGATGGATCGCACGATCGGGCGCCTCGCCCACGCCGCCGGCGTCGCAGATCATACCGGCTTCGGCCTCTCGGGAACGATGCTCGGCATGCTCCTCGATCTTCTGATTCGCACGCGCCGAACGCATTGGCAATCGCTGAAAAACTCCACCCTGCAATACGACCCTATCGTGCAGAGCAGTATCGCCTGGAGCCTCGATAACGACGGACGGCAGCGCGCGCGCCTGAAAGGGCACCCAACCTCAGTATTGCTTCCGAGCGTCCCACTCTGGTATGTCGACCCGGAGCGCGGCGTCGCCGGACCCGCGCAGATCGATGCAACGCCGGAGATAGCGGCCCTCGTGGCCGCATCCCCGGCACTCTCTCCGGCGCAGGCGGAGCGCGCGCACGTCTCGCTCCGGCACGTCTTCTCAGGGGCCGGGATCGAGCCGCCGACGGCGAGCGTCGAGGTTCAAACCATCGATGCCGACCCCGTCCCCGTGCTGCGTCTCTTTCTTCTGGCTTCCGCACGGAACGGGACGTACCGGGCACCAGCGCGCGCCGCAGCCGAACTTCGCTTTCAATACGGGGAGCGGCTCGTCGCCCCCGGGGAGGCGCAACGCGACATACGAACGAGCCGGGGCGAGGCCGTTTCGATCTGGCCACGCCGCTCCGCCTTCGAACAGTGGGCCACAAAACAACTTCCTCCAATGGGGTTCTCGCCGGTCGGCTGGCCCTACGAGATCGCCCGCGAGCGCTCGCTTTACCACTTTTCATACGACGAAGAACGATACTGGATACGCTTTCTCGGCACTCACGTGCCCGAATTCGTCCGCGCGGGTTGGAGGGTCGAGGTCGACTCCGATTTCCCCTATGCCATCCTTCAGCCAGACGACGAATGGGCTATCGACGTGGTCGAAGATGTTCGCCCGCAATGGTTCGAACTCGACCTCGGCATCGAAGTTGAGGGGAAACGCATCTCGCTACTCCCGGTGCTCCTCGACGCGCTCGAACGAGAGGGCTACACGATTGCAACCAACCCGAAAACGATCGACCAACGCAGCACACCGTTGCTGGGGAAACTGCCCGATGGAAAATACGTTGCGCTAGCGCCCGATCGCGTTGCACGCATGCTCGCGACGATCGGAGCGCTCGTCGCCGAATCGAACGAGGCGCCGCGCAACGGTCGCATCAACGTCTCCGCCGTGCGTGCTGCCTCGCTCGGCGATCTCGACGGGATTCCCCTGCGATGGTCGCAAGCGCGTTCACTGCGCGAGACGATCGACGAGCTGGCGGGGTTCGCGCAACGCAACATCAAGATCCCAAAGGCGTTCAAAGCCGAACTTCGCCCCTATCAACGCAATGGTGTGGCATGGCTACAGACCCTTCGCGAGCACGGCTTCGGCGGCGTCCTTGCCGACGACATGGGCCTCGGGAAAACGATTCAGGTGCTCGCGCACATCGCGATCGAGCGAACGAGCAAACGCCTCGATTCGCCGGTGCTCGTGGTGGCGCCCACGAGCGTCATCCCGAATTGGCGAGCGGAGATTGCGCGCTTCTTGCCGCCCGCACGCGTGCTCTCGCTCACCGGAGCAGATCGCCGCGACCGCTTCGCCGCGATCGGGGAGGCCGAGATCGTGCTCACTACCTACGCGCTCCTTCCACGCGACATCGAGGAGCTCGCGAAACACGAATGGTCCCTCCTCGTCCTCGACGAAGCGCAAGCCATTAAGAATCCCAAAGCCAAAGCAGGCGCCGCAGCGGCCCAATTGCGTGCTCGGCAGCGCCTCGCGCTCACCGGAACGCCGATCGAGAACCACCTCGAGGAGCTTTGGTCGATTTATGCTTTTTCCGTGCCCGGGTTACTCGCGGATCGCACGCGTTTCTCGCGCATCTTCCGCACCCCGATCGAAAAGCACGGCGATATGCTTCGCCGCGCTGCGCTCGCCGCACGCATCAAACCTTTTTTTCTCCGCAGAACGAAAGAGCAAGTAGCGCAGGATCTTCCGGAAAAGACCGAGATCGTCCAGCACATCGAACTACGCGGCGCGCAACGCGACCTCTACGAAACGATTCGTATTGCCATGCATAAACGCGTTTCAGACGAGGTCGCACGCCGCGGGCTGGCGCGCAGCCGCATCGTGTTGCTCGATGCGCTCCTGAAGCTGCGGCAGGTCTGTTGCGACCCTCGCCTACTGAAAATGGCGGCCGCCCAGGAGGTTCGCGAGTCTCAAAAGCTCGATACGCTCCTCGAGATGCTCGAGAGCCTTATGGAGGACGGCCGTCGTATTTTGCTCTTCTCGCAATTCACATCGATGTTGGATCTCATCAAACCGGAGCTTGTGAAGCGTGAGATCGCCTTTGTAGAATTGCGCGGCGAGACGCGCGACCGCGAGACGCCCGTGGCACGGTTTCAAGCGGGCGAGGTGCCGCTCTTTCTTATCAGTCTCAAGGCCGGCGGCACGGGGCTAAACCTTACCACCGCAGATACCGTTATCCACTACGACCCGTGGTGGAACCCAGCCGTCGAACGCCAGGCGACCGATCGCGCTCATCGCATCGGGCAATCGCGGCACGTTTTTGTCTACAAGCTGATCGTGGAAGGCACCGTCGAGGAGCGAATTTTAGAACTGCAACAGCGCAAAGGGGACCTCGCTGCCGGTTTGCTGGAGGATACCGCTGCAAAATTGGAGATCAGCGCCGAGGACATCGAACGGCTGTTTTCGTAAGGACAAGATATGGCTACATTATATTGCAAGCTGCGCGGCGCAATCGCCGTTACGGAGCGGTTCCGAGATGAGTTTTGACATCGACCGGCTATCCGAAGCAGAATCGATCGAACTCAACAACAAGATCGTTGCTCGGTTGCGCTTCATGAACGACATGCGGGCCCACGCACACATGTTGAACTTTCGAATCGGCGACCGTGTGAGCTTTTCGACGGACGCGCACGCCAAAATTTGCGGAATCCTGACACGCTACAACCGCAAGACCGTTACCGTCATCACCGATAACGGTGAGCGCTGGAACGTATCGCCGCGGTTCATCCGGATGCACGACCCCAAACCAACGAATACCGCTCCCGCACGCACCCAAGCCCCCGTCCGCCAACCTGACTTAACGCTCCCTGCCTTGGAAGAGTAACTTCGCCGCTACGCAGCGCGAGCCTACTTAGCGGCCATCGGCCCCGATGACGCGCCGTCGTACTTCTCCGGCAGAGATGTTTCGCATCGGCGGCTGTGGTTTCGAGTTCACCGCCTCTTACGATGCTCACCATTCCTATCTTCACTGGGGCCGCGACCTCGTTACCGTCGCGGAAATAGCATCGCTGGCCCTCGTCCCGGCCAACGCGTGTCCGCTTCAATAGGGCCACGACGTTACCGTCGCGGAAATTCGGGGAGAAAGAGGCGCTATCGGCAGCGCTTGGCACAGCTTCAATGGGGCCACGACGTTACCGTCGCGGAAATTACAAACAAACTGCCTGTTTTGCACGTCGTAAGCAGGCTTCAATGGGGCCACGACGTTACCGTCGCGGAAATTTTGCAGCAGCTTCGCGTGCAGCCATTAGTACACCGCCGCTTCAATGGGGCCACGACGTTACCGTCGCGGAAATCTCGACGCGGCAGACCCGAACGTCTTGCTCGTCGTGCTTCAATGGGGCCACGACGTTACCGTCGCGGAAATCTGCTGCGCGGAGCTGGGTGAGCGTGATTTTCATTTTGCTTCAATGGGGCCACGACGTTACCGTCGCGGAAATAAGACGCGCGCGAACGCGCCCCCGGAAAACGCAGAAGCTTCAATGGGGCCACGACGTTACCGTCGCGGAAATAAGACGCGCGCGAACGCGCCCCCGGAAAACGCAGAAGCTTCAATGGGGCCACGACGTTACCGTCGCGGAAATGAGCCGTTCATCGATAAGGTCGTCGATTGCCTCATTGCTTCAATGGGGCCACGACGTTACCGTCGCGGAAATCGTCGAGCACGTCGAGCACGTCGAGCACGTCGAGCAGCTTCAATGGGGCCACTGTTACCGCCGGTCGAAAACTGACCCACCTGAGGTCGATTCTGCCGGACTAAATTTGACCCACCTCGGGTTCGGATTTGCTTCCGGGCAGGTGGATTCCCGCCCGCTTACGCTCGCGTAAGCGATAGCTCTCGCCGCTGATCATCGCAACGTGCGCGTGGTGCAGTAGCCGATCGAGCATCGCGGCCGTCATGGTCGCATCGCCGGCGAACGTCGTATCCCATTGCGCAAACGGGACGTTGCTCGTGATGACGACCGAACCGCGTTCGTACCGCTG
>JAJYRH010000015.1 GCA_021794205.1 bacterium | reverse complement strand
CTCGCACGCCCGCAAAACCAAACCACAGCTTCGAACGTCGGCTCGGTGGAGATCGTCGTGAACGGAAACACCAACGCACTCGCCACATCGCCAGGCTCCTGGTCGTTACAAGTGCAAAGCAATGGAAGCGGCCAGTCGATCGCGAGTAACGGCTTGACCGCAGTCGCCGACCCCACCGGATATCATCCGTTTCAGTCCGATTTTTTCTACTCGGGAAATCTGAATCAGACGCTTCCGAGCGGCTACACCTGGACGGTGTCATTGGTGCAGGGACAGACGTCCTACCAAAGCTGCTCCCCGATGCCCGTCGGTTCGTTCTCCACCTAACTCCAACGCAGCGCTATTTGAAGACGGGGCGCCACGCGCTTGCGGCGAGTAAGGCCGAGCCGATCGCGCGTGCCGCCGGCGATTTATTGAGCGTGTAGAAGTGCACGCCGGGAGCGCCGCCCCGCAGCAACTCCATCGCCTGGACCGCGGCGTAGGCCACGCCGAGATCTTCGATCGCCTTCGGGTGCTCGCGCTGCTTATCCAATTCTGCGATTAATTTCGGCGGGAACGTCGCACCGCATATCTTCGTGAATCGCGCGATTTGGTCGTAATTCGTAATCGGCATGATACCTGGCAAAATCGGCACCTCTATGCCCGCGGCGCGCGCCCGTTCGACGAAAGCAAAATATTTATCGTTATCGAAAAACAACTGCGTTATTAAAAAGCGCGCCCCCGCTGCGACCTTTGCTGCCAGATGCGCGAGATCGGCCTCCGGGCTCTCGGCCTCGAGATGCACCTCGGGATAGCACGCCGCCCCGATACAAAAATCGTACGACCGCGCGAGATAGGAAATGAGATCGCTCGCATAGGGAAACTCGCCGGCGTTCGCTTCACCCGAGCGCGGCGCATCGCCGCGTAGCGCCAACACGTTGCGGATACCCGCGCGGTTGAGTTCGTCGAAGAGCGCGCGCAGCTCGGCGCGGCTCTGCCCGTAGGCAGTCACGTGCGCGAGCACGGTGATGCCCGTCCGTTCGGCGATCTGCTTCGCCAGATCGACGGTGCGCGCGCGCGTCGAACCGCCGGCGCCGTACGTGATCGAAACGAAAGCCGGCCCGAGCGCCTCGAGCGAAGCGATCGTCGCAAAGAGCGCCTCGCGCCCAGCATCGTCTTTCGGCGGAAAGAACTCGAACGAAAAGAACGGACGGCGGCTCGCAAGCTGCCCGGCGATATCCATGCTCGCTCGTTAGCGAAAGCTCGAAAGAACGCCTCCGCAGAGCAGTGCCCACCCGCCCGATGGTCGCCAGCTCGTTCGACGGCGAGACGAGCGACGACGACGCCACGTGGGCTGACGTGTCCCAGGAACGCTATACGATCGGGTCGGCACGCCCTATTTGGCAGCGCGGAACTCGATCTAAAAAGGGATTATTTAGACGTTTGCCTAAATATCATAGCGAAAGATATGCGCCAAGAAGAGGTATTTAAGGCACTAGCGGACCCGAGCAGGCGCCGCGTTCTTCGGTTGCTCCAACGGGGGTCCATGACGGCTGGCGAGTTGGCCCGTAAGTTCGACTTCTCGCCCCCCTCGATGTCGCATCATCTTTCGCTACTCAAAGCCGCCGATCTCGTGCGAACCGAGCGACGCGGACAAAGCATCGTCTATTCGCTAAATACGTCGGTTCTCGAGGATGTGTCGAGATTTCTTCTCGACCTGCTCGGGACGCGGTAGGGAGTCAAACGCATGAATCGTCGTCAAGCATTTATCGTCGGGTTGTGTCTCGTCATTATTGCCGCTGGGGTTTCTGCATTTTTCTACGATCGAGTTCCGCCGATCATGCCCTCGCACTGGGATGCAGCCGGGCGCGTCAACGGCTACATGCCACGGTTTTGGGGTCTCGCAATGACGCCGCTCATCATGGCATTCACGTGGAGCTTGCTCCCGATCTTACCGCGGATTTCGCCCCGGCAGTTCAGCCTCGGTGATTCGATCGGAGCCTTCAATTTGGTCGTCATCGGAATCCTTGCGGTCTTCCTAGCATTGCATATCGTCATCGTGCAGGCAGCCACCGGCGCCGCGATTCGCATACAAACCGTCGTTCCCGCACTCGTGGGCGCGCTACTGATTTTCATCGGCAACTACATGTCAAAGCTGCGAAAGAACTTCTTCATCGGCGTACGAACGCCGTGGACACTCGCCAGCGACGAGGTTTGGAGTCGAACCCACCGCCTCGCAGGTTGGACGTTTGCTTTGGGCGGCATCGCGCTGATCGTCGAAAGCATCGTCGGTGTGAATCCGCTGGTCTTTACCGCCATCATCGCACTCGTTGTCGCTCTGCCGGTCGTCTACTCATACGTTCTCTATAAGAAAATCGAAGGTTTCGGGCCGAACGATTCATAGGAGAGCTCCAATGAAACGAACCTCGTTCCTCGCCGTCGCATAAGGCAGCCGGTCCGCCGGAGATCGACCTCCGCTTTCACATGTATGCCCACGACGCTGCGGTCTGGGTGCGTATGCTCGCAGCCGACAAGCGCTTTCTGAAATTGTGGTAGCCGGACGCAGCGAAGGCTCGCTGCTCGGAATGCTCGCGGCCCAGCATGCATCGGCGACCGCGTACGTGAGATTCGAAGGTGCCGGCAAGTCGACTCCGGTGCTCCCGCGCGAGCGAGGAAAGCCAAAACTTCCGTCAGCATTGCCACGACGCCTTCGCTCAGGAAAGCGCGTCGGCCAGCGCCTTTGGTTTGCGAGAAATTGCGAGAAGCAAGGTCATCGTCCCAGGCGCGGGGCGCTTGCGACCCTGCTCCCATTCCTGAACGCTGCGCAGCGGAAAGCGATAACGCCGAGCAAATTTCTCTTGCGTGAGCCCCAACCGCTCGCGAAGCACCCGCACGTTCACGTTGCGAACGAAGCGAAATTCATCAAAACAACAATTTTCATCTGAGCTCGGTGCTCTTCCGCTCGTCCCACTCAACATTTTCGAATCGATCGTCCATTCCTTATGCTCCGCTACTAGCGTATCAGTCAAGCGCGGGAGATCTTTGCTAGCGAAAGCTCGAAAGAACGCCTCCGCAGAGCAGCGCCCATCCGTCGACCATCACGAAGAGCAGCAGTTTGATCGGCAGCGAGACGACCGGCGGCGAGAGCATCATCATCCCCATCCCCATCAACGTCGCCGCGACCGCGAGATCGATGGCTACGAAGGGCAGATAGAGCGCGAATCCGATCGCGAACGCACTCCGTAGCTCCCCGACGACGAATGCCGGAATGAGAATCTGCAGCGGCACGAGATTCGGCGCGACCTTCGGCAGCCGAGCGGCCCGCGTAAAGAGCGCGATATCGGCGAGATGGGTCTGGCGCAACATGAACGCCCGCAATGGAACGACCGCACGTCCGATCGCGACGCCTTGCGTGATGCGCCCGGCCTGCAACGGCGCCACCGCGACGCTCTCGATGCGTTGCAAGGTCGGCGCCATGACGAGCATCGTCAGCACGAGCGCCAAGCCGGTCAGCACGGTATTCGGCGGCAACGCCGACGCGCCGATCGCCGAACGTACGAGCGAGAGCACGACGACGATGCGCACGAACGAACTGCACATCACGAGCAGCAGCGGAAGCACGGCGAAAAACGCGAGCGAGAGCAGAACGTCGAGCGGCACCGTCGCATGCGAGCCGCCGAGCAACGAAAGAGCGCTATCCATAAATGAAGGGTAACCCGCCGGGGTTACCCTTCGATTGCCGAGATACTGCCGAAGCCGGTCTAGGGAGCGGGCGGCCGCGCGATCAATTCGCTAACCCGAATCCCGAAATTCTCGTCGACGGCGACGACCTCGCCGCGTGCGATGAGCTTGTTGTTGACTAACAGATCGACCGGGCCGCCGGCGAGCCGATCGAGTTCGATAATCGTTCCGGTGCCGATCTTCAGCACGTCTTCGACCGACATCTTCGTCTTGCCGAGTTCGGCGGTCACTTGCATCGGTACGTGCAGGAGAACGTCGATATTTTTCTGCGCGCTCTGGTTGTTCGCCATCGCTCCCTCAATCGTTCGAAGTGATCGCGCCGCGACCGATCGCGACGGCAAAATGGTGGTTGCGAACGCCCAGTTCGCCACGAGCGAGCGCCTCCCCGTCCGCGTGCAGCGTAATCTCGCAGCGCCGCAGGGGCACCAGCGCCCCGGGGGCCCAGGCGGCGATCTCGGCGGCGCGCATCTGCGCGCATTCCGCTCGGGCGCGCAGCGAGAGTTCGAGGTGCGCGATGCGCTCGATGGGGGCGGCGTGCGCCGCGCCCGGCTGCGGCTCGTTCTCCAGCGCGATTCCGAGCCGGCCGCAGGCTCCGGCCTCAACGAGCAGCTCGAAATAGCTGCTGAAGCGCCGTTCGCCCATCGACTCGAGCGCGCCGATCCCGCCGCAGAGCGGAGCGAGCGCCGGCGCGATGAGGCGCAAGAAACGCTCGAAGACCTGCGCCTCCACGCTGGAGAGCGCGCGACCGGCGGGGATAGCGACCCCGAATGCGAGCCCCACGAGCGCGCGCAATTCGTCGGGGCGCGTGACGAATGCCGCCGCCCCAAGCGGGCCGCGCACGCCGTCGATCCGTGCTCCCTTTCGCAACGTCGCCCACCCGCTCTCGTCGGGAATCCGCGGGGCGAAGAGTCGCACGTCGACCATTCCGAGCGCGCCTTGCAACCGTTCGCGCACGTTTGCCGCGACGAGCGCCGCCGCCGAGAGCGGCAGCAGCGAACGCTGCTCCCATACGATCTCGCGCATGCCGTCGTCGGTGCGTTCTGAGAACGAAAGAAACCTCACTTCAGCAGATCCATCGTGGTTTTCGCCACCGATCCTTGCGCTTTGTGAGCGGCGAGCAGTGCCTCCAACTGTAGGTAGGCATCTTGCAGACGCGTCAAACTTGCATCGACGGCGACGCCGCTGCGCGCGCGTGCGTGCGGCACGAGCGCCGCAAATCCTCGCTCGCCCGGCACACCGAGATGCGCCGCCACTCCTTCGGGTGCGCGATCGGTGCTCGCATCGATCGCACCGAGGCGGCTCCCTGCGGGAAAGCGCGCGAGCGCGACGCGCCCGACGAGAAGGCGCTCGCGCTCGGTGCGCCCGGCGCGCGGATTGAAAAGCTCGCGCTCGTATCGCAGCGATCCATCAGCGTCGAGCCGAACGTCGCGCACTTCGTTTAACGCGCGATCGACCGGATCGATGCGGAGCGGTTGCAACGGTGCACCGGGGCGAACGTATCCCAGCACCGCATCGCCGCGCGCGTCGACGAGCGCGCCCTCGCGCAGCGAAAAGCCGCCGTCTGCCGTATACGCGTCCGTGCCATCGCGCAATCGCACGACGAAACGCGCGCCCTCGGGTGCGGCGACGCTCAGCGGATCGAGCGAGCGCCGGGGAGTCGCTCCCGACGCGCTATCGCCCGCGCGGGGCTCCGCACCGGGAGTAAAGGCGCGCCCGACGCGTGCTTTCGCCTCCTCGATCCGTTCGAACGCGCGCACGGTATCGATACCGACGCCGTTCATTTACGCAAATTCCCGCAGATCGCTCGTCGCCAAAATACCTCGTGCGGCGAGCGCGTACCGCACTTCGCGCAACGCGCGCGTCACCTCATCGCGCACCCTCGGCGAGCAGAGTGCGACGAGATGCAACCGTCGATCGCTCCCACCCAACAGCAGATGCACGCGCCCCTTCGCACCGCCGAGCGCGAGCGTACAACGGTGCGCGCTATTGTGCGGTGCGAGGAGCAATTCGACGATGCGGCGCGCGAGCGTGCTCCGCGCGGTACGTCGTTCGCCGCCGGCGAGAATGGGAGCGATCGCGCGCGTGCACGCCGCCGCCGCAGGTGCGCTCGCGGTATCGCGCGCGAGAGCTTCCGGCCGCGAGAGCGCCGGAAAAGCAACGCGAGCGCGGCGCGGCGGGCGCGCGGGCGACGATGCACGGCGAGCGATGGGCGCCTTCGAGAGATGGAGCGCGCTGATCCACGCCTGCGAGAGTGCGCGGCGGTCGATCTGCGCGAGTGGTGCGGAGAGCACCGAGTAGCGGACGTCGTCGATGTAGGCGTTCATACGCCCTATCGTGCGCTGCGACAATTGCGCGCACGTCGCGCAAACGTGAACGCGGCGTTACGGAGTTTGGCCCGGCAAGCCTTGCGCTTGGTAGCGCTCGTAACTCGAGAGCACGTTCTGCACGTAATTTTGCGTCTCGGGATAGGGCGGCACGCCGCCGTATTTTTCGACCGCGCCCGGCCCGGCATTATACGCGGCGATCGCGAGTTTGGTATCGCCGTGGAAGCGATCGAGGAGGCCGCGCAGGTAGCGCGTACCGCCGGCGACATTTTGCGTGGGATCGAATGGGTCGCTCACGCCGAGCGCGCGAGCGGTCGCGGGCATCAGTTGCATCAGCCCCTGCGCGCCGACTTTCGATGTCGCGTTGGCGTTGAAGCCGGACTCATTGGCGATCACGGCGGTGATCAGCTTCGGGTCGACGCCCCAGATCGAGCCCTGCCCTTGGGCGAGCGCGGCGATCTGCGCGGAGGGCACCGGGGCGGGCGCCGAGGCGTTCGCAGCGGCGAGCGCTCCAGCCGCGGATGCGCCGCCCTGCCCCTCGAGCGCAGCCTGAACGAGCGCTGCGAAGGGGCCGGAGCCCGGCGAGAGTATCGGCAGGCCGTCGACGCCAGTCCCGGGGCTCGCCACGGGGGCGACGGGAGGAGCGACGGGCGCGGCAGGCTGCCCACCGCCGACGATGCTGGCGATGCGCTGCTGGACTGCTGCGATATCCGAGAAGATGCCCACGTTCATAGAAGTTTATCGGCAGCTTCGGCGAGGATCCGCAGGCTCCGCTCGGGTTCGACGGGCTCGGGGCCCTGTTCGAGGAGCGCGCGGAGCTCCGGCTCGGCGGCGACCGCGGCCAAGAGCCGGGGGTCGTCGCCGAGCATGCCGAGTGCGCGGGCGTCCGCGCTCCGCTCGAGCAAACAGATCGCCTCCCGGACGCGATTCGCTGCAACGAGGTGCTCCGGCGCGACGACGGCATCCATCGTCCGCGAGCGGCTGCCGGGAATATCGATCGCCGGGAAGCGTCCCGCGTGTGCGAGCGCGGGCGAGAGCGCGATATGTCCGTCGAGCAGCGCGCGCGTCGCGTCGAGCAACGGGTCCTCGACGTCGGCTGCGAGCACCGTAGCGACGATGGTGATCGAGCCGTGCCGCGTCGCACCCGCCGATTCCAACCATCGCGCGAGCGCCGGAACGACGCTCGGCGGCCAGCCGCCGCGCCCGAGCGGTTCTCCGCGCACGAGCGCGAGTTCGCGCAAGGCGTTTGCGTAGCGTGCGAGGCTATCGCAGAGCAGCAGCACGTGCAGGCCGCGCGCGCGCAGATGCACCGCGTGCGCCATCGCAAACTCCGCGGCCGCCACCCATTCCGCCGCTCGATCGTCGCCGGTGGCAACGATGGTCGTGGTGCGGTCGTCGGTGCGCGCGATCGCGCGTTCCGCTTCGCGCCCGCGTTCGCCGATTGCCGCATAGATCACCGCCTCGGCAGCACATCCGCGCGCGATGGTATCGAGCAGCGTCGTTTTGCCAACGCCGGCACCGCCGAGCACGCCGATGCGCGCTCCGCGACCGAACGCGAGCAGGGTATCGACGGCGCGGACGCCGCTCCATAATGGGCGATCGATCGGCACCCGGTCGCAGGGCGCGGGCGCGCAGAAGAACGGACGACGGCGCGCACCGCGTATCGGCGCACCGCCGTCGATCGCTTCGCCGCTGCCGTTGCAGCTGCGCCCGAAGAGCGCGCTCCCCAGCGTCGTGCGTTCGTCCTGCGGTGCGGCGTACAACGCCGTCCCGGGGCGCGCCGCATCCAATGCGTCGAACGGCACGATGCTGGCGCGCATCTCTCGCAGCGCCACCACGACGCCGCGCTCGCCGCTCTCCATGCGCACGCGCGAACCGAGGTGCACGCCGGGTAACGACGCTTCGATCGTTCCGGCACTGACCGCGAGAATCTCGCCGCAGCTCACGCCGTACATGCGTCGAGCACCGTTTGCAAGCGCACGCCGAATCGTGCGTCGATGCTTCCTTCCCGCAATTCCAACACCGCGTCGCCGGGAGCGAGCGCCGCATCGGCGCGGCACGGCAACGAGGGATCGTTCCAGAGCGCGCAATCGTCGGGGTGCAGGCGTATGCAAAGCGGTTCGCCGAGCATCTCCTCGCGCACGTCGGCGAGCAGGGCGGCGAGATCGCAGGGGGCGAGCTGCAGTTCGCGCGCGAGCACGCCGGCGGCGAGCTCGCAGAGCAGGCGTTCGCAGGCGGCATCGAGCGCGTCGTGCAGGCGCGCGTACCATCGGCGGCTCTCCGCAACGGCACGCTCCCGCGCATCGTCGCAGCTTCCATCGCTCGCCTCGGCGAGCGGTTCGAGGATCGCGCTATCCTCGCTCGGCGGCGTCGGCGCAACGGTGCGGCCACGCGCAAACCACGCATCGAGTGCGATAAATTCGTCGTTCCGCATCTCAGAAGAACTCGTCGGCGCTCGGCACCAGCGGGCTGCGCGTGCGCGCCATGTTCCGCAAGATCGCGGCGCGCTCTTCGGGAGGATAGAGTTCGAGCACCGCCGCGACCGTCGATGCGGGCAGCGCGGACATCATCGCCGCTGCGGCGTGCGGCGGTTCGTCGCGAAGTGCGCCGCGCAACTGCATCGGTGCGTAGCCGCCGATCTCGCGAACGGTGGGGCGCGTTCGCAACGCTCGTAGCGCGATGCGTGCCGCCCAACGCAACGGCGCGCGCAGCGCTCGCAGCACGAAGAGCAGCGCGAGGATCCCGAGAACGCTCGGGAGCAGCGGCACGATCGCTCCGTATGCAAGCCACCACCCGTCGCGCGAGCGATGCCGCGGCTGCGTGAACGGCAGCGCCTCAACCACGAGCCGGTCGCCACGCTGCGTATCGATCCCCGCCGCGGCGCGCACGAGCGAACGAATCGCCCCCAGGTCGGCGATACGCCGTGCGTCGACCAACACGGCGACATCGCGCCTGCGCAACGCTCCGGCGGGAACCGATTCGCGAACGCGTCGCTGCGCGAGGCCGCGTTCGCGCTGCGCGCTGGAACGGTCGTATCCCAGGCCGCCTTTGCGATAGCTTTCGCTCGTCGTGCTTTCGTTCAACGCTGCGCCGCCGTACGGGGCGCGCGTGAGCGTCGACACGATGCGCCGCGCCGGATCGCGTTCGTCGACGACGCGCACGATCGTGCTTCCCGCGCCGAAGGCACGGTCGAGCGTGCTCTGCAGCCTCCGCTCGAGCAGCGCGTCGCCGGCGTTTCCCGCCTCTGCGACCGCATCGAAGGCATTACCGCGATCGTCGAGCAGCGTGACGCGTTGCGGTGTCAGCTCCGGAACGCTCGCCGCAACGAAGCGGCGAATGCCGCGCGCTTCATCGGCATCGATCTGCATACCGTCGATGCTGCGAATGCGCACGCTCGCCGTCGCCGGCGCCGCACTCTCGTCGGCGAAGGATGCTCGCCGCGCCGGTGCGACGATCACGCGTGCATCGCGCACTCCATGCATGCCGCGGAGCGCACGTTCGATATCGCCGGCGAGACCGACGCGCGTCTGCGCGTCGACGACGCTCTGCGGCGTGAGCACGCCGATTCCGGCGAGCGCCTCGGTGCTATCGGCGACGTGAGCGTGCGGCAGCCCCGCGAGCGCGAGGCGCAGCAGCAGGGTGCTGCGGCGTCCGTCGGCGACGACGACGTTGCGATCGATCGGGGTGAAGCCTTCGTTCCAGGCAGCGAGCTGCTCTTCGATCTCTGCGAGCTGTCCCGGATAGAGCGGGCTCGAAAAGAGCGGGCCGCGCGCGGGATGCAGCACGATGCCGTAGCCCGCGGAGGCGAGAATCGCGACGAGCGCTGCGGCGCCGATCGCCATCCGCGTGCGCGCGCTCGTTGCATTCCATCGCCCAACCCACGTCGCGAGCGACTCCACCCTACACCTGCATCGTCAGAATCGATTGTAGCGCTTGCGCGGCATGCCGTACTTCGGCGGCGGCGACCTCGACGGCGACGTCGGCCTTCGCGCGCGCGTAGACCGCATCGCGCAGCGAACCGCTCCCTGCGGCGAAGGCATCCTCCGCTCGCGATCCGGCGCGAAGCGTCGCGCCGAGCGCGTCGACGATGCCGGCAAACGAATGGGGCGCGACGGCCGGCGCATTCGCGACGACGGCGGCGTCGGGAACGATCGGTCGGACGTTCATGGCTGCTCCACGGCGATCGTGCGTTCGATCGCATGCTTGCCGATCGAGAAGAGCGCCGCATCGGCGGCATAGGCGCGCGATGCATCGAGCACGGCAACCATCTCCGTGACCAGATTCACACCCCGCGTGGGATCGCTGCGAGCGCCGAGAAAGCGCAGCCGCCGCACGCCGTTGCGATCGCGAACCAAAGCGAAGGCCGGCACGCTGCGCGCGTACCGTCCGCGCGGGCCTGCGGCCTGCGCCGCGGCGACGTTGCGCGCGTAGACGTCGAGCGCACTCCGTTGCGCCGCCATGCCGTCGGCGGCGCTCGCTAAAAGATCGAGGCTCATCGCGCGGCCTTCGCAATCTCGCTGAGGCGCGCGTGCATCGCGGCCAACAATGCATCGCCGAAGAGCGCGTTGCGTGCGAGCGCGGCCATCGCGCGTTCGCCGGTACCGCCCTCCGCTTGGCTGCGCGCGAGCGCGCTGCGCCCCGCTGCGATTCCCGCGTCGGCGCGGGCGAAACCGGGTTGTAAGGATGCTGCTACGTCGAACATGCGGGCATCGTACCGCCCCGAGATCGACGCGCTATGTCGGGGGTATTACCGAACCGTAACGCGCGGCAGGCCGGATCGCGTGCGCGGAATACCGAGCAAGAGCCGCGTGACTTCGTCGTAATTGGCGATGCCGCTCGCTACGTGATTGCTCTTAAGATAGTGGTTGTACGTCCCCCACGAAAAGCGCGCGAACGCAACGTTGAGATTGTGCGCGTTGCGCGCGCGAATCGCTGCAAAATCGCTCCATACCAGCGGCGTGAACGTCGATTTTGCATACCGCGGCAACGGAGGCAACGCGAAGAGTACGCTCATCCACCCGGAGTAACGCGCGATGGGATCGGGATCGCGCAGACATGCGAGCACCCCGATATAATTCGCTTCATCCTCGCGCGCGAATCCCGCGACGTGCGACCATTCGTGCGCGAGATCGAAGGGCACTTCGAACCAGAGCAGATCGGGAGCGAGCTGCGATTCCAAGGTGAGGGGATTGATGAAGCCTTGGGTTCCGTTCAGCGCCATAAACGGGCCGACGATCGTCCATTTCGGCGCGCCGACGTGCGGGTTCCACCGGTCGCCGAGCGCTCGCACGACCGGTAGCCACGCGTTCCGCAGAGCCGCGCGATCGTACCCGGCACGTTCGCGCGCGTGTGCGAGCGGCGCGAGCGCGTCGATTTCGGCGATCGCCTTTCGGCGCAACGCCGCGACGGCTTGCGGATTCACCGCCGCCGCATCGAATGTGCCGATGCGCGCTTCGATCGGCGCGCGCGCGTAGTTCCATCCCCAGGAAATTTCAAACCACGCGTAGGCGACCAGCAGCACGAGCATCGCATCGAAGAGTCCGCGCAGGCCGCGACGCAGCGAGAGTGCGAAAAACGCGAGGAGCGCGAGCGCGACGATATCGCCGAGCGAGAACGGGAACGGCGCGGCGATCGCGCGCGCGATATGCTGCCAGACCGGGTAACCACCGTTGACGTAGCCGCGCTCGATCCAGGCGGCGCTGGGGTGGATGGATGCGACGACGCCCGCCGCGCTCAAAAGAGCGAGGCGGGCGCCGAGGGCAAAGCGCGTCTTTAGCGCTTGCTGAATTGGAAGCGTTTGCGGGCGCGTTTGCGGCCGTACTTCTTCGATTCTTTTTCGCGCGGATCGCGGGTGAGCAGGCCGTGCTTGCGCATCGTGCCCTTGCTGGCTTCATCCATCACGACGAGCGCGCGCGCGATACCGTGGCGAATCGCACCGGCTTGTCCGGTGACGCCGCCGCCTTCGGTCTTCACGATCACGTCGTAGCGCGAACGGCTCTCGAGCGCTTCGAGCGGCTGGCAGACGATCTGCTGCAGCTGCGGGCGCGGAAAATACTCATCGAACGGCTTGTTATTGACGGTAATCACGCCCTGGCCCAGTGCCATGCGAACGCGCGCTACCGCGCGCTTGCGACGACCGGTCGCCTGAACGAACTCGCTCACGAAATCTCCTCGAGCAGCGATTTCGGCTGCTGCGCAGTGTGGGTATGCTCGGTTCCGGGGTAGACGCGCAGGCGCGTGAGCTGGACGTCGCGCATGCGATTGGTCGGCAGCATTCCGCGGACGGCTTTTTCGATGAGCCGCTCGGGGTGCTTCTCGTGAATCTGACGCGCCGTCTGGGTGGTGAGACCGCCCGGAAAACCGCTGTGACGATGGTAGACCTTCTGTTCCCACTTATTCCCGCCGAGCTCGATCTTCTCGGCATTGATGACCACGACGTGGTCGCCGGCATCGATGTGCGGTGTCCAGGTGGGCTTGTGCTTGCCAGAGAGGGCGCGCGCGATCCGCACCGCGAGGGTGCCTAAGCGCTGCCCGGCGGCATCGACGATAAACCAATCGTGCGTAGCCTGCGCCGTAGTCTGTTGGTAAGTCCGCATATCGAGGCTTCCTAGAGTTCGGGGTGAGGGGACAAGAAGGGAACCGCCGCGGGGCTAGCCCGCGACAACCTCCGGATTCTACCCGGGAACAGCAGCAGCGTCAAGCGCCGTGGGAGCAGGGAGGCGCCTGCGACCGGAGAGAACCAGGTGTCTCCTGCCGCTCCGTTATCGCGGCGCATAGTCGCCTACGGCGGCATGGAGCCGGGCAAGCGCATCATCGTAACGAGCGGTTGCGCGGAGAACGGTCTCGCGAGCGCCGGCTAACGTCGCGAACGCATCGAGGACCTCCAGTTCGATGCCCTTGCCCGCACGAGCGCGCAGATTGGTGACGCGCATGTCGATTTTCGCGCTGCGTAATTCGGAGTTTGCCGTGGCGAGGTTTAGCCGCGCGGTCTTCAGATCGGTCGACGCATCGAGAACGTCGGCCCGCGCCCGAAGTTTTGTGCGAGCCAATTCGATCCGCGCACGGTCGTACTCGAGTTGCGCGAGTCGGACCGCGGCACCGCGCGATCCACCATCGAAGAGCGGGAGCGTAGCCGTTACACCAATTTGCGCCCCGGCATTCCCTAACGCCGGGCTCGAGGTGCCATTATAGCTTTGCATGGTAGCAAAGATCGTCGGCAAAAAGCCATCGCGCGCAGCCGCCACACGTTGGCGCGCGGCGCGAACGGAACGCTCGGCGGCGACGACGTCGGGACGCTGCGTTTCCGCCAGCCGCTCGAGTGCAGCCACGTTAAGAGCGAACGTCGGCGACGGAGTATTGAGTGCGAGAACAGGTTTGGATGCAAGGTCGAGGTTCAAGAGCACCTCGAGTTCGTGAACGGTACGCACCGCATCGGCACGCGCGTCTCGTTCCGATTGTTGCGCCTGCGCGAGCGCCGCTTTATCGCGCGCGATGAGGTAACGCGGTGCCGCACCGCTTCGTACGCGTTCTTCGGTATACGCAAGGTGCGACCGTTGATCGTGGAGATCGATCGCGCGCTGCCCTACGACTGCCCGAGCGAACGCCGCCGCATCGTAAGCAACGACGGCCTCGCTAACGGCCTGGTTCACAGCCATCGCCGCAGTCGCGCGGGCCGCAAATGCGCTCGAGCCCGCGGCGCGCGTGGCCGCCCACGCCTGCGGGGAAAAAAGCGGCAGGCTTACGTTCAGCGATGCATACGTTTGTCGGGCCGCCGGCATTCCCAGTTGCGTGAGCGTCGACTTCATGGTGGTTTCGCTCGCCGACACCTGCGGTAGAGCCGACGATCGTTCCGAGTGCGCGCGCTCGGCGGCAATTTCGGCGCTTACTGTCGCCAGCCGCGCATCAAACGAGGTTCGCGCCCGCGCTATGACTTGTGATTCGTCGAGCGGGCCGTCCCATCGCAAAGGCTTCGCCGACAACGGCAGAGGCGCGAGCAGATTTACAACCAAAAGAGCAACGGTAACGCAAACGTTCCTACGCATCGATTGCCTCTATTTTCGCCGCCCCGGCCCCCGACCGGCGCAACAGCGAGCGATTCCACCATTCCGGAAGATCGTCGAACAGATCGTGCAGGACCGGCACGACAAAGAGCGTCAGCACCGTCGATATCGAGAGCCCGCCGATAATGACGGTTGCAAGCGGCGAATACGCATCGATACCGGTCTTCGGGAAAAATGCAACCGGCACCAGCACGATCAGGCTGACGATCGTCGTCATGAGGATCGGCTGCAGCCGTATCGGGCCTGCGTAGAGAATTGCATCGCGGCGTTTCATCCCTTCTTTACGCTTGCGGAGGATCAGATCGAGCAAGAGAATCGCGTTACTCACCGCCATGCCGTTGGCAACGACGATGCCGAGAATCGACACGGTCGAAAATTCCTGATGCGCCAGCAGCAACGCAACGAACATTCCAAGCAACTGTAGTGGAATCGAAAATAGCATGACGAGCGGTTGAACGAACGAACGAAACTGAGCGACGAGCAGCAAGAACACAAATAACACAGCTACCGCCATCGCGCCGAGCAAACGATTGAAGCTTACTGCCATTTCGGTCATATCCCCACGCATTTTCATTCCATACCCCCGGGGGAACGCAACGGCTGCCATGCCGCGCTGCAAAATGCCCATATCCAACGCCATTTCGCCGGGGCCACCGCGCCGATAGAAACCGAGCACCGATACGCTGTTTCGTAATCCATCCTGTTCGATAAACGATGGGCCGACGCTGCGCTCGACGTGCGCAATCGCGTCGAGCGGCACGATTGGGCCATTTTTACCGACGATCTGCACCGCAGCGATATCGTTCGTGCTTCGTCGTTCCGCCTTCGAATAGCGCACGAGGATTGCATCGTGGCGAACGTTAGCTGGGTTGAAGTACCCCGTCGTTAAACCGCCGTGCAGCGCATAATACGCCTGCTCTTGAACGTCGCGCGGGGTGAGACCGATCTGCGAGGCACGCGTCCGGTCGACGATGAGATCCCGCTGGGGTTGGGTGTAGGACGAACTCGTGGAGACTTCGTAGAGCCCGGGAATCTCTTTTGCCTGCCGTGCGACAATATTTGCTAAACGATAAAGTTCCTTGCGATTGGGGCCGTAAACGAGCACCTCCACCGGCGCATCGTTGCTCGCCATGACGTCGGCCCCCATCTCCTTTAGTTCGAGGCGTCGGATACCGGGAATCGTCGTCGTCGAGCGCGCGTAAAGTTCATCCATGAGCTGCCAGATCGACCGATGCCGCTGCCCCTTCGACTTAAACGTAATCATATACGATGCGTCATTCACGCCGTTCATCGGCCCGCCCGTAAAATAATCTCCGCCGTTTTCTTCACCGATCGATGCCGAGACGCGTTCCACATCCCGATTCTTCAAAAGCATCGCTTCGAAGCGCCGACTAGCACGATTTGTGGCGGCAAACGACGTGCCGGGGTCCATCTCTAGAAATCCATACGCTTGCCCCGTATCCGCCAGCGGCATCATCTCCTGGCCGATGAAGGGCAACAACGAGATGCCGAGATAGGTGAGCAACGCCGCGCCCGCGAGCACGAGCCCGCGATTCTCCAAACTCCATGCGAGCCCACGCCGATACGCCGCATCGAGCTTTCTTAGTGCCGCACGCGCCGGGCGCAACGCTCGCGAGACCGCTCCATCGAGGCGCGTGCGGAATGGCGAACGGCGGTCGGCTCTCTGGAACAAATGCGCCGCAAGCAACGGGGTGAGCGTTACGGAAACCAACAGTGATGCAGCCAGAGCGAAGATAATCGGCCAGACCAGACCGACGAACATGATTTGGGTTATACCGCCGCTTGCGAGCAGCGGAACGACCGCAAGGGCCATGACGCCCGTCGCCGCGGCGATCGGTACGATCACCTCCATCGTACCGTCAATCGCTGCGCGGACCGGGGATTCGCCCGCATCGAGTTTTCGGTGGACCGAATGTATGACGACGATAGAGTCATCGACGAGGCGCCCGATCGCCAACAGCAGGCCGATGAGCGTCGAGCTGTTTATGGACAGGTGCATCGGCACGAAGAGCGCGACGGCGAGGGCGAGGCAGGTCGGAATCGTCGTCAGGACGATGAGCGTGGCGCTCGCATCCTCCAAGAACACGAGCAATACGATTCCGGCCAACAAAACGCTCACGGCCAACTCTTCGATCATATTGCGCGTGAGATCGTGAACGAATCGTGAGTTATCGTAGGCGCGTGAAAAATGCAAGCCCGGGTGCTGGGCTTCAATGTTCTTGATGCGCTCCATGACCGCAGCGATAACCTGCGGTGAGCTTGCGTTCGGGTCCTGGACGATCGAAAGTTCGACGGCGCTCTTGCCGTTAAACCGGTATGCCGAGCGCACTTCGGCAGCACCGTCGCGCACCGCCGCAACGTCACGAACGTAGACCGTTCGGCCATCTTCCGTTACGATGGGATAATCGGCTACGTTCTGCGCAGAAGCAGCCGCTTGATCTCCGCGAACTTGCGTTTCATAGGCTCCACCGGTAATGGTACCGGCGGAACGACCGGCGTTTTGAGCGTCTATCGCATCGGTGACGGCAAGAATCGAGAGACGATCGGCTGCGAGGGCGTTACGATTTACATTTACCCGAAGTTGTCGTTGCAGCCCGCCGAAGGGAAACGCAATCTGTACTCCCGGTACGCTCTTAAGATCGTCCACCACGGTGTTGGCAACGAATTGCCGCAACGCCACCGGGTCCCACCCCGTCCCCGTGACCGCGAGTTGAAGTACCGGCGTATTGAGTGGATCGACCGGCACTACATAGCTTGGTTTGAGATTTGCACGATCGTACGGAAGCTCTGCCTCGGCCTGCTTTGCGAGCTGTTGCACGTTGACGAGCGCTTGCTGCATGTTCGCACCGTAATGAAACTGCAGCGTGACGGTAGAGATCCCTTGCTGCGAGTACGAACGTATGTACCGCACTCCTCGGAGATCGGTCATCCGTTCCTCGATTGGTTTTGTGAAATACCTTTCGACTTCTTGCGGCGAGTAACCAGGCGTCATCGTTATAACCGAGATCAGTGGGCTCTGCACGTACGGCATCATGCGCGAAGGAAGCAAGAAGAGCGCCGCGGCGATCGCGCCGACGACGATGGCGACGAATGCGGCAAAGATTGTATAGGGGTTGCGAAGCGCCCAAGCTGCAACGCTCCGCTCGGAATCTTCGATGCGCTCGATCACGGCATCACGCTCGCAATCGGCTGCCCTTCCTCCAGCTCGCTTGCGCCGTTGACGACGACTCGCATCCCGGCGCGAAGATGGCCGCTGACGCGTGCCTCGGTTCCGTCATCGGAGAGCACGCTCACCGCAACGCGCCGCGCCCGACCATGTGCATCGATCCAGAGTGCGGTCGTCGCTCCACCCACGAGTGCGGCCGAAGGAACCGCATAAGCATTACCACGTGCCGGGAACGACGGGTGAAGAATGACATGCACGAAACTCCCCGGTTGATACCGGTCTCCGGGGTTTGCCACGATCGTCTCGGCGAGCGCAGTATGCGTGCCTCGGGCGACGACGGGCGAGAGCGAACTAACTCGCCCATGCAACACCGTGCCACCACCGAGGACAACGTCCATCGGCGTTCCCGTTCGGAGGCCCGCAAGATTCTGCTGCGCGATCTGCGCGCGTACTCGCAGCTTGCTCACGACGGCCACTTGTAAAATTGCCGTCCCTGGTTCGACGAAAACGCCCGGATCTACCAGACGCTTCATGACGACGGCATCATTCGGTGCGACGACATCGGTGTATCCCGCAAGAACGCCTCGCGCGCGCGCGTTCGCAGTCGCCTGCATCACGCGAGCCTGTGCCGCACCTATCGACGCATTTGCCCCTGCGAGCTTTGCCCGCGTCGCCGCGTATGACGACCGGGCGGCAAAGGCCCGCGCTCGTTCGCTCTGGTATTCTTGGACCGAAACGGCGCCCGCACGCAATAACGTTCTCTCGCGTGCAATCTCGGCATTCCAGTAGCGAAGGTTTTCGCGTTGTGCCGAAAGATCGGCCCGCAGCGCGGATGCATCTTCTTGCGCGGAGAGGCGTTCATTTAGCGCCGCCCGCCTAGCCGCTGCGGCGGCTTGCGCATCGATTTGAAGCTCGGGCTCGCTTAAACGTGCGACGATCTGGCCCGCGCTCACGCTACTGCCGGTATAGGCGTGAAAATCGGTAAGAACCCCAGCCGTGCGCGCGACGATATCTTGGACAAAATATGGTTCGAGCTCCGCTGGGGCGTCGATCGTCGTGCCGTTGCGCGCATGCACGATCGTCGCCAACGTAACCGGGACCGGCGCCGAGCCGCGCGCATTCCCCATCGACGCCATCGCACCCGTGCTCGCTGCATACTTTGACTGCGCAAATGCGATTCCGAGAACCACCACGCTCGCAACCAAGACCATGCCGATGGTCGCCGGGCGACGTTCGCGCGCGAGCACGAGCACGCCGATGAGGATGGTTGCGATAAGGGCAAAGCTCGCATCGCGCCATGCACTCGCATCACCACCGGCGTTCTGCCCCATGCCCGCCATCGCACCGCCCGACGCGGTACCGCCCATCGCTCCGCCGCCCGAGCGTGAGGCGAGAGTCGGCTTTAATCTCTTCTTCGTCGCGTTCGTTGCCGGCGCCACGGAAAGATTTGCGTCGACGCTTCCGACGAGCGCGCCCGATAGGTTCACCCGGAGCCTCCACAGCGTCGCGGCGTTAAAGTTGACGGTAAAACGCCAGGCGTCGGGGCGCCCGGGAACTCGTACCGCGCTGCCGCTGGGGCCGGGCATTTGCATCGACGGCATGAGCGTGCTGTAGCGAACCTGGAGATGCGACAAGCGTTGTTTAGAAAGACCGGCGATGGTAACCGTGAAGCTCGTTACCCCAATCTGCAGCGGTTCGGGCGAGGCAACGACGGCGATACGCGCCCGCCCAATTTTCGCCTGAATAGGCGCGGCGAAGACGTAGGCCCACTGTAGTGCCAAGACAATTGGCACTACAGCACAAAAAAAAGTAATCCGGCGAATCATCCCATGAACCTCGAAGTCGTGCAAGCAAAGAAAAACTCACTCAGTATCGGTGCGGCAACGCCGAGGGCGAACATGAGCGCAAGCGCCGCCGTGACGTAGGTACGACGCCACCTGTTTTCCGAGGGGTCGCACCCCGGGCGGAGCAGGACATCGAGCCGTCCGAGAATGGCCTCCCGTTCGGCAAAGGCTAACGTACCGATCGGCGCGTGAAGCGCTCCGCCACGCGCGACGCAAAGTAACGCCGACGCGAGCGTCGTGCGATCGACATGGACAATGGCGTTTTCATCGGCACAAAATTCGCGAGAGAGACGATAAATATCGACGATATCGCCGACGTGAAATGGAACGAGATCGGTAAGAAAGGAGAGCCATAAAGCAATCGAATGGTCGTTACGGGCGATATGCGCCCGCTCGTGATGGAGCGCTGCGGTAAGTTCGGCTTCGCTGAAATGACGCAGTGCAAACGAAGAAATATAGACGGCCAAATGCGGCGCCTTCGCCACGAAGACCGAGCACCTACGATTTTCGGGAAGCTCGTACAGGGTGACGCCCACCGCGCGTGCGATCGCCGCCGCGCGGCCTTGCGCAGGGAGTGCTCCTTCAAGGAGCGTGGCGAGTTCGCGCCTGCGCATTCGTGCGCGCATCAGTGCGCGCACGATGGTGAATAAGGTGAGGCCAAGCAGTAGCGCGTAGAGCACCTTCCCTGCCGGCATCTCCAAGCACGGCGATTTTGGGCCCACCGCCAAGCCTATTGAGACGAGAATAAGAAACAAGGCGCCGGGCATAGCGGCCGCAAAGGCAGCGGCGCCCGCCTGCCGAGGGCGATCGTCGTGCATCGCGACGATCGTCGGCCCAAGGATTCGAACACCGAGCCATGCCAGCGGCGGAATGACGATTGCCGCACAGAGCGAGCTTAATACCGCTCCGGAAAGAATGCATTGTAGGACGACGGAGGCGACTTCGTTCATGGCTACTTTAATTCAGAACGCCGTAGCTCGAGCAGACGTTCGAATTCTCGGAGCGACTCATCGTCGGATGCGAGCGTTTCCGCCAAGTTCGCGATCAGTGGGCTACGGTAATTGCGCATCAGGCCGTTGAGAACGCCGCCGACGATTCGCTCTTCGAATTGCGCGCGCGTCAGCACTGCGGCGAACGCATTGGCTTTGCCGCGCGAACTCTTCGTCAAATGCCCCTTTTCGGTCAGCGTGTTGAGCGTCGTTTTCGCCGACGAATAGTGAACGTTGCGGCCGGTACGAGCGAGCCGTTCGACGATCTCGGCGACCGTCGCCGATCCGCCGATCTCCCACAGCGCGTTGAGCACCTCGCTCTCGAGCGGTCCCAAGACGGCGGCCGAGCCGCCGACGCTTGGGCGAAATACATTCCCTGCCATCTGCCAAGGACGTTAGCACTTCTTCGCTCCGCGGTCAACGCCACAAAAACGGCCACTTCCCAAGTCCCCGCCGTTCGACGAGCACCTTCGCGAGGTGCAGCCAGAGCGAAGGAGGGCGAAGGGCGATCGTCGGCGTCGGCTCGGCGAAGAAGTTCCCCGATCCCATCGCCGCCCTCATCCCGCCGGTCTCCACGAAGCAGGCGCCATGGCCGTCGAATCGGGCGAGCGCTGCTCTTCCGCGCCATTCTTCCACGAGATTGCGTGCAACGATTTTCGCCTGTGCGTAGGCAAAGACGCCGGCCTTCGGCAGCGGTTTCCCCATTTGCAGCGCAATCGTCGCATTGTCGCCGATTGCGTAAACGCCGGCGAAACCCGTCTGGAGGGTCGCCCGATCCACCGGAATCCAGCCGTTCTCGCCGACGAGCCCCGAGCCCGCGAGCGCCGAGGGAGGGCGATGCGGTGGAACGTACGCGAGAAGGTCGTACGTTTCGGAAGAGCCGTCGGCGAACGTCACGACGTTCGTTGCCGGGTCGGCGGAGAGAATCTGCCGATTCGGCGCATAGACGATCTCCTTCTCCCCAAGCATCGCGACAACCGCCGCCGATATAGCGGGGCCGGCGACGGCCATAGGCGCAGCCTCGGCTGCATACATCGCGATGGCGCTCTTCTCGCGCAGACCGCGCTTGCGCAGGAAAGCGTCGACGAGTAGTGCGGCCTCGTACGGAGCTGCGGGGCATTTATAGGCGGGGCTCGCCGTCAGGACGAGCACTCTTCCGCCCTGAAAGGCGGCGAGCGCATCTCGGAGTGACTCCGCACCGGGGAGCGTATAAAAATTGTGCCCGGCCTGCGCGAGCCCCGGAATGCTCTCCGGCGCTAAGGAAGCGCCGAGCGCGACGACGAGCGCGTCGGCGCTCATGCTTCGCCCGTCGAGAGCGATCGTGCGGGAAGCGGGATCGATCGATTCGATCGCTCCACAGAGAAAATCGACGCCCGAACGTACGAGCTCGCGCACCGGACGCTGGATTTCCTTCGATCGGCGCGCGCCCACGGCGAGCCACAAGAGCGATGGAGCGAAGAGAAAACGTTCGTTTCGATCGACGAGGAGCACGCGATCGTTTTTCTCGCAGCACTTTCTTATTTCGTTCGCAGCGGCGATCCCCCCGGTTCCCGCCCCTAACACGATTGCGGTGCGCGCCACGTTCAAAATACCAAGACTTTGTCGGCGGCGATCGTCCACCCCGTCAGTTCGTCCATAGAACTTCGTTGCGCCCCTTCAACGAGCTCGCTGTCCGAGATCCCGCGCGCATCGATACAGGAGCCGCAGACGCAAACCGCCCCGCCGTGGCGAAGAACGTTGCGAAGCATCGCGTCGATATTATAATATCCGGGCGGCACTTTTTGGCCGCGCTTCGCGCACGCAACTCCGTCGCCGATGAGAAACACTTGTACGCGCTCGCCTTTCATTGCAAGTGCGATGGCCAACCGCAGGCCGTTGTAGCTACGTTCGGTTCCGTAGGGTGGATCGTTAAAGACAAACAAGTTCGTCACGTGCGTTTATTCCTTCGATGATGATGATGATGACGTGGCGAGCGGAAGACCGGCATTCTGCCATTCCAGCACGCCGTCGGGAAGGCGAAGCACATCGAATCCGCGCTCGCGCAGCATTGTCGATGCTTGATGAGAAAGGACGCAATACGGCCCGCGGCAGTACGCAACGATCTGCTTATTGCGCGGCAAGGACGCTATGCATCGTTCCAATTCATCGATCGGAACGGAGCGCGCGTGCGGTAGGTGCGCACGATCGTACTCACTTCTTGGACGAACATCGAGGACGACGATCTCCTTCCGGCGCGCTTTCCCGAGGAGCACGTCGCGATCGTAAGCGACCATCGTTTCGCGATCGTCAAAATAACACTTCACAACACGATCGATCTCGGCAAAGCGCTTCTCGGCCATCGTTCGCGTTGCGAGCCAGTAATCGCAGACGCTGTCGTCGGCGACTGAATAGAAGACGCGCTTCCCCTCTCGACGTGCCGTCACCAGGCGACTCGCGGAGAGCACTTTCAGATGAGCGCTCGCATTCTTACAATCGATCTGGGCGTGCAGGGCCAATTCTTCGACGCTCTTTTCCCCTTGGCAGAGCAAGTCGAGCATCTCCAGTCGCTTCGGGCTACTGGTCGCCTTCCCGATTCGTGCGAAGTGTTCGTAGAGCGTATCTTTGAGCCGCCGAGGGGCGGAGTTCGCCTCGGTTTTCATTCCAACATTCTATTGTTCATTAGAATGTTTGTCAATGCAGCAGAACGCGGCGGACCCGCGTCAGCGCGCACTCGTCGATTTTGGGTCTCCCCGCATGCGCCGGAGAACGAAGATGCTGTAGGCCACGACGGCCGCGAGCCCCGGTAGCGTGAGTGCGAGGGTTCGGGCCGTGCCGAGCGCCCCGGTCCCGGCGTTCGTGACATCGATGCCGCCGCTCCCCGCCGGGAAGGCAGGCAGCAGGTACGGATACATTGTGATCGCCGCCGCCAGCACGAGCGAGGCGAGAAAGAGGGAGGATGCCGCGAAGGCCGGCCCCGGCTTACCGCTCCGCGTGAACCAGTGCACCGCGCCGAGCGCTACCAGGGAGAGCACGACCATCGGAGCGAGCCGCATCGGCGCCTCGGCCGTCGTTCCGCTGCGCAGATCGAGGCTCGCGAGCGTGGTCGCGCAGTAAAGCAGCAGCACGCCCCACCAGAGCCGCGCAAGCAGTCTGCGCGAGCGCTCGGCGAGCTCGCCGTCGGTTCGCAGCGTGAGGAATGCGAGGCCGTGCTGCGCGAGCGCGAGCAGCGCGAAGATGCCGACGCCGAGCGCGTAGGGGTTGAGGAGAAATGCGAAGCGACCGAGGAAATAACCGTTCGCACCGAGCGGCAAGCCGCGCACGAGGTTCCCCAGCGCGACGCCGAAGAGCACGGCGAGCAGCGCGCTCGCCCCGGTGAACGCGGTATCCCAGAATCCGCGCCAAAGATCGCTCGCGAGATGGTTGCGCAGTTCCAGCGAGATGCCGCGAAACATCAGCAGCCAGAGCACGACGGTGAACGGCAAGTAAAAGCCGCTGAACGCCGATGCGTAGGCGCGCGGGAAGAGCGCGAAGAGGAGGCCGCCCGCGGCGATGAGCCAGACTTCGTTCCCGTTCCAGAACGGGCCGATGCTCTCCATCGCCGCCGCGCGCTGCGCGGCACCGCGCGCGACTAACGGCGCGACGGTCGCGACGCCGAGATCGTACCCATCGAGCACGACGTAGATCGCGATCGTCGTCGCGAGGAGCGCGAACGCAGCGATGTTCATACTTCGGCCTCCTGCGTCGCGTGCGTTGCGACATTCGGGCCGAGCCCGATCTCACGCAAGACGAGCAGCATAAAGAGCAGCCCGAGCAAAAAATACATGCCGACGTATCCGATGAGCGTAAAGATCGTCTCGCCAGCCGCGACGTTCGTCGAGGCTGCGTCGGCGGTGCGCATCACGCCGTAGATCACCCACGGCTGTCGCCCGACCTCGCTCACCACCCAACCGGCTTCGTTGGCGATGTACGGAAACGGCATCGCCAGCATCAAAACCCAGAGCAGCGGACGAAAACTCGTGAGCCGCCCGCGCCACAATAGCAAAACGGCAAGCGCGGCGACGGCGATGAAGATCGTTCCGAGGCCGACCATCACGTGGTAGGCGTAGTAGGTCAGCGCGACGGGGGGCCACAGCGTATCGGCGTACTCCGTAAGGCCCTTGACGTTCGCCGTGAAATTTCCGTACGCGAGAAAACTCAGTACGTCCGGCACGACGACGGGATCGATCAGTTCGCGTCGCTGCGTATCGGGCATGCCGATAATCGCCAGCGGCGCGCCGTTGGTCGAGTGAAAGAGTCCCTCCATCGCCGCCAGCTTTACCGGCTGATATTTCGTGACGTCGGCACTGTTCCGATCGCCGGTGGGGAAAATGACGAGCGCCGATGCGACGAGCGCGACGAGGACGCCGAGCCGAACGTAGCGGCGGCCGTCTTCGATGTTTCGCTCCGCGAGGAGATAATAGGCGCCGACGCCGGCAACGATGAACGATCCGGCGACGAGCGCACCGACGAGAACGTGCGCGTACTGCCACCACGCAAACGGCGAGAACAACAACGCGCCGATATCGACGAGCCGAATGCTTCCGTCGCTCGCCATGCGATAGCCGACCGGATGTTGCATCCACGCGTCGGTCGCGACGATGAAGAACCCCGATAGCCACGAGCCGATGCCGACGAGCGTCGCCGACCACGCGTAGAGCCGCGGCGAAACGCGACGCCGGCCGTAGAGCATGATGCCGAGAAAGACCGACTCGAGGAAGAACGCATAGACGCCTTCCATCGCCAACGGTTGCCCGATCACCGCACCGGCCTTCGCCGAGAACGGCGCCCAATTGGTTCCGAACGCGAATTCCATCGGGATACCCGTGACGACGCCGACGGCAAAATTGATCGCGAAGATTTTCGTCCAGAACACCGAGGCTCCCCGCGCGACTTCATCATCGCCCCGCGCCGCCCGCCATGCAAACCACGCGATGAACGGAGCGAGCCCGATCGTTGCGATTGGAAAGAGGTAGTGGAACATCACGGTGAACGCGAACTGGATGCGATCGGCGACGACGGCGCTTCCCAACGGCGAACCCTCCTTCCTCGACTCTACCGCGTTCGCCCGGACCCCGCAAGCAGGCGTTCGCCGAACTTTCGACACCGCGTTCTCGTAAACGTCGCAAGGATATCAACGCAGATGAATATTTTCAGCACCCACACGATCCCCGAGGCGGCGAGCACCACGCGCATCGAGGCGCTCAGCGACAATATCTTCGCCGTCGCGATGACGCTGCTCGTCCTCGACCTCCGCATTCCCGCCCACGCCGAGGGCGCGAGCGTCTGGCCCTACGTCGCGCTGCTCTGGCATCACATGCGCACGTTTGCGGTGAGTTTCTTCATCGTCGGGCTCTATTGGGTACTCCACCACCACGTCTTCATTTTCGTGAAGCGCTCCGACCGCACGTTGCTCTGGCTCAATTTGCTCTTCATGCTCTTCGTAGTGGTCACGCCGTTCTCGGCCGGTCTTCTCGGTGCGTTCGACGATAGTCGCACCGCAATTGCGGTGTACGGCGCGAATATTTCGCTGCTCGGGGTCTCGTTGCTCGCGATTTGGTGGTACGCCACGCACGACCATCGCCTGATCGATGCGAAGCTCCCGCGCACGCTGATACGCTTGGAAGCCGTGCGCATGATGATCTTGCCGGCGATCTGCGCGCTCGCCGTCGCGCTCTCGTTCGCGAATACGACCGCGAGCATCGCGATTTTCGTGCTCGCCCCGTTTCTCTATCTCTGGCCCGCGAAACGCACGATAAAAGCGACGCGAGAGCTATAGATTCGTAGCCGCCCAGCGCTTTTACGCCGAGTAGCGCGCCCTTGTCACGCCGAGTAGGCGGCGCGGCAGCGTATCGAGGCGCCGGACGCGCCCCTCGATACGCGCTTCGCGCTACTCGGGGTGACATTCGGTCGCTACTCGGGGTGACATTCGGTTGCGACTCGGGGTGACGTCGCCGCGGCGCATCGCTCTTGTGTCACGCCGAGTAGGCGGCGCAGCCGCCGTATCGAGGCGCCGGACGCGCCCCTCGATACGCGCTTCGCGCTACTCGGGGTGACATTGGGTCGCTACTCGGGGTGACATTCGGTCGCTACTCGGGGTGACATCGCGGCAGCGTATCGAGGCGCCGGAAGCGCCCCTCGATACGCGCTTCGCGCTACTCGGGGTGACATTCGGTCGCTACTCGGGGTGACATCGCGGCAGCGTATCGAGGCGCCGGACGCGCCCCTCGATACGCGCTTCGCGCTACTCGGGGTGACATTCGGTCGCTACTCGGGGTCACATTGCGGCAGCGTATCGACGCGATCTAGGCTCGGCAGATCGGCGGTTCGAGATACGAATCGTAGCCGTCGGGATAGGCGACTCCGGCGAAATAGAGCCCGCGCGCCGGTGCGGTAACTCCCGCCGCCGCGCGGTCGCGAGCGGAAAGAATTGCGGCGACGTCGCTCGGACTGCGACGCCCCATCGCGCACTCGGCGAGCAGCCCGACGATCGTGCGCACCATCCGATGCAAAAAAGCGTTCGCGGCGACGCGCACGACCAGCAACTCTCCCTGCGGTTCGATCGTCAGCGACTCGATGCAGCGCACGGTGTTCCCGTTCTCCGGCAGCGTTCCGCAAAACGAACGAAAATCGTGCTCTCCGATCAACGGCGATGCCGCAGCGCGCATCGCCGCGAGATCGAGCGGGCGGTAGAGGTGCCACGCGTAGCGCGCGAGCAGCGCCGACGGAAGCGGGCGCGCGAGCACCGCGTAGACGTAGCGGCGGCGCAGCGCCGAGAAGCGCGCTGAAAACTCGGCGTCGACCAACGCGACGTCGCGAATGCGGATATCGTTGGGAAGCCGCGTGTGGAGCGCGAGCGCGAAGCGCTCCCAAGGAAACGAAATGCGGGAGGTCGTGAAACTCACGACCTGCCCGCATGCATGAACTCCGGTATCGGTGCGCCCGGCACTCGTCAGGGCGACGGGTTCGCCGAGCAATCCCGCAATCGCGGCTTCGAGCTCCCCGGCAACGGTACGTTGCGTGGGTTGCCGCTGAAAACCGCAATACTCGGTGCCGTCGTATTCGACGGCACAGCGAATGGTTACGCTTTCGCGGTCTCCCGTTTCGGAACGGCGCGCTTCTCGTCGAGGTCGAGGAGATCCGCCCACGTCGTCACGTCCGTACGATCCGGCGCGATCTTGTCGCGCAGGCCCACGAAGTAGCCCAGGGACTCTCCCTCCGGGGACCGGCTCAGCCATTGCTGGTTCCACTGCTCGATCTCGGCGGAGCTTTTCTTGGAGATAAACTCTTCGGAGACGTACGCCTCGATCTCGGCAACGCTCTTCGCTTGCTTGATGCGTTCGAGCAACTTCTCGGCGTCGATGCCGAGGAAAGCAAAAACCGCTTTATCCATCGGGCAGTCGAAGTTGTACTCACCGATATTGCCGAACGCGAGCGCGTAGCCTTTATCGATGGCGCGCCCGATTTGTACGAGCCCGTGCACTTTGTCGCGCACGCTACGGGGATAGGTTTTTGTAAGATCCATGCCTGCGTGAACACCGCCCGCACCGCCCGGGTTGCGCCGCAGCTACCCGTGCTGCCGCTGGAGCGGGAACAGGATGACGTCGCGAATGCTGCTCGCGCCGGTGAGGAGCATGACGAGGCGATCGACGCCGATGCCGATCCCCGCAGTCGGCGGCATTCCGGTCTCCAGCGCCCGCACGAAATCCCAATCGGGCTCGGGAATCTCCTCGTCGCCCTGCGCGCGCTGCGCGATCTGCGATTCGAAGCGCGCGCGTTGATCGTCGGGATCGTTCAATTCCGAAAAGGCGTTGCTGATCTCCATCTGCGCGCAGAAGAGTTCGTAGCGCTGCGTCATCTCCGGGTCGCCCGGAACGCGTTTGGCCAGCGGCGAGATAGCGAGCGGATACTCGGTTACGAAGGTAGGGGCGACGAGGTGCGGTTCCAGGACGCGCTCGAAAATTTTGTCGAGCGCGTGGCCGTGCGTCGGCGAGGGCGGCATGCCGAGCTCGTTCAAAATCGCTGCTGCGCCTTCGGGATCGAGCAAGCGTTCGCGCGTAAAACGCCCGTGTGAGTAACGCGCGATCCCTTCGAGGTACCCGATGCGATCGAACGGCCGCGCGAACGAAATTTCGTGTTCGCCGACGCGCAGGGTCGTGCCGCCGGTCACCACGCGCGCGAGGTGTTCCATCAACGCTTCGTTGAACGCGAGCATATCGTCGACGTCCCAGTACGCCGCGTAGAGTTCGAGCATCGTGAATTCGGGATTGTGGCTAGTGTCGATTCCCTCGTTGCGAAAGATCCGACCGATTTCGTAGACGCGTTCCATGCCGCCGACGATGAGGCGCTTGAGGTTCAGCTCGGTCGCGATACGCAACTGCATCTGCGCGTCGAGCGCGTTGACGTGCGTGAGAAAGGGACGTGCCGCCGCTCCGCCGGCAACGTGCAGCAACGTTGCCGTTTCGACTTCGTGAAAACCGCGCGCGTCGATAAAGCGTCGCATCTCCGAGAGGATTTTGCTGCGCGTCAGAAACGTCGCGCGCACATCGGGATTCACGACGAGATCGACGTAGCGCTGGCGATAGCGTTTCTCAACGTCCTGCAACCCGTGCCACTTATCGGGTAACGGTGCGAGCGCTTTCCCCAGCACCTCCAACGCCGTGGCGTGCAGCGTCAGTTCGCCCATCTTCGAGCGGAAGAGATAGCCTTCGACGCCGACGATATCGCCGCGTTCGACGTGGGAGAGCGCGGCGAAGGGTTCCTCACCGAGATCGTCGCGGCGCGCGTAGACCTGGAGCTTCCTCGCCGTCGCGTCGGCGAGATCGAAGAACGAGGTCTTCCCCATGCCGCGCCGCGTCAGCACGCGCCCCGCGAGCCGCAGGCGTTGATCCGCGAGCGGGCGATCGGCGGCCACGTAGGCGAAGAGCTCGGCGATCTGCGCGAACGTCACCGGAACGGCGAGCGCGGCCTCGTCGCAATCGGCAGGCGCGGCGAGCGCGGGTTCGACCGACGCGAGGGCGTCGCGCAGCGAGCTTCGCTCGAAACGCGTTTGCGAGAACGGGTCGCGACCGGAGGAACGCAACGCGGCCAGGTGATCTCTCCTGGCCGCGACGAGCGATGCTTCGGTCTTACCGATATCGTCGTGCAATCAGGAGGCTTTCTTTGCGGCTTTTTTCTGCGCCGGCGCTCCGCCGTTATGGCTGATCTGTTCGATTTTGTATTTCGTCAATCCGCGCGGGGTCGAAACGTCGACCGTCGCACCTTTCTTGTGGCCCATCAGCGCGCGTCCTAACGGCGATTCGTTGCTGAGCCGGCGGTTCACCGGATCGGCCTCCGCCGAACCGACGATGGAAAATTCGTAGATGTCGCCGGAGCCCATCTCCTTCACTTTAACGGTGCATCCCAGATGCACTTCGTCGGCGGCATAGTCGGTTTCGTCGATCAGTTTCGCATTGCGAATCATCTGTTCGATCTTAATGATGCGCCCTTCGATAAACGCCTGTTCTTGTTTGGCGTCTTCGTATTCCGCATTTTCGCTTAAGTCGCCGTACTCTTTGGCCTGACGAATGCGATCGTTCACCTCTTTGCGGTGGACGGTCTTGAGTTCGTCGAGCTCTTGCTCGAGCTTTGCGAGTCCCTCGCGGGTAAGGACGATTTCTTTGTCGTTCAACGATAGGCCCTCGGTACAGGAGAAAGGCCCCGAGAAAGGGGGCTGGCGCGCCTGCTTCGTGGGGAGGGGGTCATCCCCTTCCCGCGAGTTCTATGACCCGCGGACGAAGCTTCAGAGCGGCCATTAAACCCTCGTAATCGCTTGGGACGACCTCCTCCCAGCGTTTTCCCAGGAGTGCCAGAAGCGCCGCTTCCAGCACGTTCGTGCCGAAGGATCGGCCGCCAAAATCCGGGGTGGTGGTGACCAATCGCCGCACCCCGCGCTCGCGTAATTCTTCGATATTTTGCGCGGTGACGGTGTTGGTGAGGATCGTCTTGCCCTCGAGCCGCTCCGGCATGAAGCGACGCATGAAATGAAAATCACCGGCGATGATTTCGGCGTCGTGATAGTACTGCGGGTATTTCGGCTCCGGAGGTTGTTCTTGTTTCTTTCCGGTGGGATAGAAAAACTGAAACGGAAGTTTGCAAGCATCGGGAAGATACTTTTCCGCGAGCTCCTCGAATTCGCGTAGCCCGCGCACCGGTTTGTCGAGATCGAGTGCGAAAATGAAGTCGCCGAAAAGAACGTCGGCCCCCGCTTCGACGAGCGCCTGCGCCATGCCGAAGCGGTCGAGCGCGCTCACCATCAGCACTTTTTTCCCGCGCAACGACATGCCGAGATCGTTCTGCAAGAAGGCGACGGCGCTGCGCTCCAACGTATTTTTCAGGCCGCTGCCGTCGACGGCGGGCGTCTTCTTCGCCGCGGCGAGCAATCGCAGGCCGTCGCGCAACGCAAAGCGTTTGCTTCCGGCGTACAGATAGACGTCGATGCCGCCGAGCCCGATGGCATCGACCGTGCCATCGATCTCTTCGATCTTCGCCAGCGCGACATCGAGTTTTCCGTCGGTGCCGATCCGTTCGATCGTGAACCGTTCGCCGAGCAATTCGACTTCGGCGCGATGATCGCGCGAACTCGCCCCGAGCGAGACCGATACGACGTGCTTCATATGCTTGCTTTCCGCCGCGCTCGCGCGGCCGACCGATTCGGAGTATACTGAAAAACACGATGAAACGAGAGCATTTGCGCCGCACGTTGCTCGGCTCGGTCGCCGCACTCGCGCTGCTCGGCTCGGTCGCCGCACTCGCGCTGCTCGGCGCGGCCGCCGACCCCGTCGTCCTGCGCACCCTGCCGCTGCGCGGCGCGAGCCGCGTGCGCATCGAGGTCTCGGGGCTGCCGCTCTTCGTTAGCTCGCAGCGAGCGCGCCCCGGAAGCGTGCGCGTCCGCCTCAATTATACCTCGGCGCGCGCGCCGAGCATCGAGAGCTACCGCCACGGCAGCTGGCTCGAGATCAACACCATCGCCTCCGGAAACTCGGTAATCCCGTTCGTCAGCGCCAACCCGACGCACATCGACGTTGCGGTTCCCGCCGCGCTCCCGATGCAGATTCACGGCTTTACCGGCGCGATTTCGGTCGCCGATCCCGGCGCGAACGTTGCGGTCGATAACGGTGACGGCGAGGTCGTCGTCACCGGCGCGCGCGCCGGCGTCGATCTCGCAACCGAACGCGGCAACCTTCGCGCGACGCTCGCCCCCAATTGGCGGCCGAGCACCATTCGGCTCGAAACCGGAAATGGAAACGTCGTCCTGCACGTTCCGGCGAATTTTCGCGGCCACGTGGTTCTCGGAGCGGCCGCCGGCAGCACGAGCGATCCCCTCTCCACAGGCGCGCGCGGCGCGAAGGCGCCGTTCGTCTGGCTCTACAGCGGAAAAGGCAACGTCCGTATCGTCATCGATCATTCGTAGCCTGCTTTAGTGCGCCGCGACCGCGCGCCGACGGGCGGCCGCCTCGCGCGTCGCGGCGATTTTCTCGGGCGTGATCGCGGTATCGAACGCGCGCATATCGGCGAGGGTAAAGCCGCAACGTTGCGCCATCGCTTCTATTTCGATCACGCGGTCGAGTTCGATCCCACGCCCCAAGGTGTAATTTTCGAGTCGATTCTCCAGCGCTAGGACCATCGTTTCGCTCATGCACGCGAGCGCGGTGCGCGGCGGCAAATTGAGATCGAATTCGCTGCCCGGTTCGCGCACGCGTTCGAACCGCGGCTCGCCGGGGACGACCATATTGCCGCCCTCCGTCACCAACACGTCGGGGCGTTCGAGCGCGACGCGACGGCTGACGTCGTGCGGCAACGAGAGCTCGCAGACGACCGCGCCGGGCTGGAGATCTTCGGGTTCGATCACATCTTGCGTCGACGAGGTCGCGGTGAGAACCAGCTGCGAACGGCGCACCGCCGAGGCGATATCGGTGGTGTAGGAAGCGATGCACGGGAGTTCGGGCGCGGTGCGCTCGTAGTAGGTTTTCAGACGGGTCTCGTTCCGCGCGACCAAGATCACTTCGCGCACTTTCGGTGCGATCAAGCGCGCGCACGCCGACCCGATCGACCCGGTCGCTCCGATCACGGCGACGGTCGCCGAAGCGAGATCCACTTCCATCTCGCGCGCGCCGCGGAAGAACGATTGCAACCCGGCGGCGATCGTCAGCGAATTTCCCGTCGTCACCGGAATCGGCGACCGTTCCGCCACCGTAATGCCGCCGTCGCCGACGACGCCGGTAAAGGCACCGAGCCCGGCGATCTTCGCGCCGAGTTCGGCGCCGATTTCGATGGAGCGAACGATACGCTTGTAGATATCTTCACGCGGGAGATCGAGGATCTGCTGCGGGAGCAACGGGGCTCCGACGAACCAGCCCTCGGTTTCGCGCCCGTCGGGGGTGCGCACACCAGTCACGTGCACCGCCGCATACGCCGGCATCCATTCGAGAATTTTCTTGACGATCGCTTCGCCCTTGCCTTTCGCGCCGGGCTCGTAGCGCGCGACATCTTCCAGCGAGAGCGGGTGCACGACGAAACAGAATTTCGGCGCCTGCACGACGTTCATCGCGCGCGCTCCGCCTCGTCCTTCAGTGCCGCGAGCATCATCTCGCTATTCTCCTTCACCTTTTTATGCAACGTCGGCCCGATCAATTCGGCGAGGGTCGGCACGCCGAAATCGTAGTCCACGCCGAGCACCACGCGCGTGATTCCTTCGCGTTCGACGAAGCTCCACGCTCCCTCGAAGCGGTCGAGATCGCCTTCGAGCAGTGCGTATTCGATGCGCAAAAGATCGTCGAGAAAGCGATCCTCCTCGATCCACTCGATCGGCGCGCCCTCGACGAGCGTTTTCCAGCGGGCGAGGACGCTGTTCGGGCGCCGCTCGACGATAACGACGCTCTCGACGTCGGGCATAAATTGCGGAAAGCGTTCCTGGTCTTTCGCCAGTTCGTACACCGTGCGTGCTGGCGCCGCAATCTCGATTGAAGTCTCGACGTAGGGCATCGAAGGCTGTCGTGCTTTCTTTCCGGAGGCGATTGGGGGGCGGGGTTACTCTAACGAGCCCAGGTTGCCCAACGCCGCCGCGACCCCTGCGCGCAGAGCGGCGAGCGCTCGCTCGATCTCCTCGGAGGTGACGACCAAGGGGGGCTCGAGCCGGATGACGCGCTGCTGGTTGAGCGTCCAGGCGGCGGTCACCCCGTGCTTGAGCATCTCGGGGATGATCCACCCGCCGTAGCCTTCGGAACGGAGTTCGACCCCGACGAGCAGCCCGAGGCCGCGCACCCGCGCGACGACTTGCGGATACTCCGCGGCGATCGCGGCGCAGCCGGCGAGCAATTGCTCTCCGCGTTCGCGGGCATTTTCGACGAGCCGCTCGGATTCGAGCACCTCCATCGCCGCGAGGGCGGCGGCGCAGGCGAGCTCGCTACCGCCGAAGGTGGAGGTGTGGATGAGTGGCGCTTTGCCGTAGGCGCGCATCCAAATCGGCGAGCGCGCGATATAGGCACCGACGGGGACGACGCCGCCCGAGAGCCCTTTCGCCAGCGTCATCAGATCGGGCACGACGCCATCGCGGTCGCAGCCGAAGCGGTAGCCGCAGCGCCCGAAGCCCGTCTGCACCTCGTCGGCGATAAAGAGCGCGCCGGTGCGATCGCACGCCTCGCGGACGGCGCGAAGATAGCCAGCGGGCGGAACGTTCACGCCGCCCTCTCCCTGGACCGGTTCGACGATGAATGCCGCCGCGTCGGCGAGCGCTTCATCGAGCCCATCGGTTTCGCCGAACCGAATATGCGCGACGTCGGCGAGCAGCGGGCGGAAGGGCGTTTGAAAGGCTTCGCGTCCGCTCGCGCTGAGCGCGCCGAAGGTTTTTCCGTGGTAGGCATCGTGCGTCGAGACGATTTTTTTGCGCCCCGTTGCGACGCGTGCGAGTTTGATCGCGCCCTCGACCGCTTCGGTGCCGCTATTGCACCAGAACGAGATCTCTAAGTCGCCCGGCGCGAGTTCGGCGAGCCGCTTCGACGCGCGGCCGAGCAGCACGTTGAACATCGTCTTTCCGGAGAGCGCGATACGATCGAGCTGCTCGCGCACCGCGGCGAGCACGCGCGGATGGCGATGTCCCAACGTGAACACGCCGTACCCACCGGCAAAATCGAGATAGGATTTCCCGTTTTGGTCCCAGATCGTGGAGCCCTCCGCGCGCACTTCGATCGGCGAACCCGAGAGTTTCATCACGCGAGCGAGCGGAGGATTGACGTAACGACGATAGTTTTCGAAGACTTCCTCGGAGAGCGCGCCGGGCGTCGGCGCGCCGTAGAGATCGTCCTGGTTTTCGATCGTCGTCATGCCGCCACCGGTTCGGCTTCGAGGCTCTCGATCCGTGCTTCGATCGTCGCGATCGCTTCATCGCTGCTCTCGATGCGCATGATGCGTTCGCGTAGCTGCGCGGCACCGGGGATGCCTTTGAGATAGAGCGCGACGTGCTTGCGCATCTGCGGCACGGCGCGGCGTTCGCCGAGATCGGCGAGCATCGCGCGATAATGTTCGATGCAAAAACGTAAGCGGTCGGCGGCGACCGGCGTTGCCATCGGCTCGCGCCCTTCCATCGCATCGCGCACCTGCGAGATGAGCCATGGGTTACCGAGGGTCGCGCGCCCGAGCATCACCGCATCGACGCCGCTCTCGCGCATGCGCTGCATCGCAACGTGCGGATCGGCGAGGTCGCCGTTGCCAATTACCGGGATCGATAACGTTTCTTTCAACCGCGCGATGTGCGCCCAATCGGCGCTTCCGCGATAGAATTGCCGCGCGGTACGTGCGTGCAACGTAATCGCGCGCGCGCCGACCGCTTCGGCACGTTTTGCCACCTCGATGTAGACGAGGTCGCTCTCGGTCCAACCCAAACGCATTTTCACGGTCACGGGAACCTCGACGGCATCGACGACCGCGCGCACGATCTCTTCGCAGCGTTGCGGATCGCGCAGACAGGCCGAGCCGCCGTTGGTTTTCGTCACCTTCGGTGCGGGGCAACCGAAATTAATGTCGACTATATCGGCGCCGCACTCCACCACCACCCGCGCCGCCGCCGCCATCGTCACCGGATCGTCCCCCCAGAGCTGCGTCGAGACGGGCTTCTCGATTCCGGCCTGATCGATCATCTCCATCGTCCGCTTGCTGCCGAACTTCAGCGCGTTCGAGGAGACGAACTCGGTCACGGTGAGCCCGAGCCCGAAGGGCTTGTAGAGCGCGCGCATCGTCTTGTTCGTCACGCCCGACATGGGCGCGAGAACGATCGGCGGCCAGATGGCATGGGAGCCGATATGGAGGGGCTCGACGGTGCGGGGCATAGCGCTGCCTACTATACCGGGTTTTCGCCCCGGAGGGAAATGCGCCGCCGCGCTGTCATCCGGAGTAGCCGCCCTTCGACTCGCTTCGCTCGCTCAGGACAGGCTCGGCGGCGTATCGAGGGATCGCAGCGCCGCCTCGATACGGGCGCAAGCGCCCTACTCGGCGTGACACAAGCCCTCGGCGCGGCGCGAGGTGTCGGCGCGCTACCGGTATTCGATGCCGTTGATGACGACGAAGCCCGGGGTACTCCACGAGCTGTGTGTTCCGCTCACGCGGTGCGTCCAGTCGATGCCGTCAAAGCCGTCGCGATCGCGGAAGAATCGCCCCTGCACCTCGGCCTTGTCGCCGACGCGCACCAGCAGCGGACCGAGCACGCTCTCGTCGGCGATGACGCGCGCATTCACGTGCGGCGCCACGCGAACGTAGAACCACAGGTGCAGGCCGCTGCGCGTTCGCCGCGCCGCGCGGACACGCGTAACGGTGCCGCAGATCGTCACCTCGGTGCGCGCGCGCGCGATCTTGCGCGCCGCAAGGTACCCCGCGTTATCGCAGAGTCCGCTCTTGCCGTTGCCGATTCGCCCCGCGCATGCGGCGAGCAACGCCATTCCAAAAAGCGCGGAAATCGTGCGGAGAGCGGGCCGAATCGAACGCAACATCTCGCGTCTTTCCGCACGAGCCCTCGCAGAGCCCTCGTTCGCGCGACCGCGTTTGCGCGATCGCACGTGCTCGGGTGAAAGAGACGAGGGCCGGGTGTGACCCGGCCCTCGTGGTGTTGCCTTCGGCGACGCATCGAGCCCTGTGGAAGGATCCCTCGATACGCCGCGCTGCCTCGATACGGCACCTTCGGTGCCTACTCGGCATGACAGAGCTGCGTTGCCTCGATACGGCACCTTCGGTGCCTACTCGGCATGACAGATCTGCGTTGCCTCGATACGGCACCTTCGGTGCCTACTCGGCATGACAGAGCTGCGTTGCCTCGATACGGCACCTTCGGTGCCTACTCGGCATGACAGAGCTGCGCTGTCTTACCAGTACTTCACGCAGTTGTTCGCACTCGAATCGCAGACCGCAACGTAGCCGGTGTAGGGCCACGAGCCGGTATCGTCTTCGGTCCAATCGATGCCTTGGCTACTCGAATTGTCGTAGTAGTAGCGGCCTTGCACGTAGACGTAGTTGCCGGTGGCGACCCACGGCCAGCTCGGCGGATCGTTCGTCGGCGCCTGCGCCATCGCGTCGAGATTGGAGACGATCTCGATGGTGCCGCCGTTGGGAATCTGCACGTAGAAATAGCCGTGATTGCCGCTCGCGGTCACCTTCGAAGGCAACACTTGCGTGACTTGACCGCAGATATCGACGAGTTGGTCGCCCGAGATCGTTCCCGCACCGAACTCGGCCTGGTAATTCAGGAACTGCGCGTCGTCGCACGCATAGGCGCTCGGGGTCGGCGCTGCGGTCGGCACGGGCGTCGGCGCTGCGGTCGGCACGGGCGTCGGCGCTGCGGTCGGCACGGGCGTCGGCGCTGCGGTCGGCACCGGCGTCGGCGCTGCGGTCGGCACCGGCGTCGGCGCTGCGGTCGGCACCGGGGTCGGTACCGGCGTCGGCGCTGCGGTCGGCACCGGCGTCGGCGCTGCGGTCGGCACCGGGGTCGGTACCGGCGTCGGCGCCGCGGTCGGCACCGGGGTCGGCGCTGCGGTCGGCACGGGGCTCGGCGACGGGCTCGGTGTCACGCCGCCTGCAGTGAGGCTGACATCGTCGAGATACTGGTAGATATAGCCGCTATTCCATCCGTTGCCGTAGACACCGAAGAAGAGCCAGTAGCTCTGCCCGGCGTACTGGCTCAGGTTGTAGCTGCGCTCGACCCAGCCGTTCGTCGTTGCGGCTTCGCTGAAGATCGTGTCGACGACGTTGCCGGAGGAGTCGAGGAGATCGGCTTCCTGATCGGCGTAGGCGAGGCTATCGTTGGTGCCTTCGTTCACCCAGAGCGTCAGCACGCCGTTGCTGGGAATCGTCACCTGCTGGCAAACGCCGGCATACCCGTTGACCTCGGGTGAGGATGTCGAACCGCTGAGTTCGCTATAGCTACCGCTGTGGACCGGGCTCGTGACGATCGCGGCGTTCACGTTCCCGCATTGCTGCCAAACCGAAAATCCGCCGCTCTCAAACCCGCCGTCGGCGACGGCATTTCCCGTCGACGTCGAGAGGGCTTTGCGCAGCGCTTTTGCTTTCGGCAGCGCGATATGCCGCGCGGTGGTTGGGCGAGCCACCCGCGAGGAAGCGGCAGGCAACGAGGAGGGCGTCGTGCCTCCGCCGCCGCACGCCGCCAATGAGAGTGCCATCAATAAACCGAGTGCACTGAAACGTTTCTGCAAAATAGTTCTCCTGGATGGTAGAAGTGAAGCAAGGCGCGAGCCCCCGGCCCCGCGCATGCGCCATTCTACCCCAAAAAAGTTAAATAAACGTAAAGCGCCTTAAGATTTGAACGCGGCGCCGCCTTAAGCAGCGTTAAGGCCGTCCACCCTACCCCTTGCGGATGGCGTTGGCGAAGAGATAGAGCCCAAGCATGCTCAAATGCGGGTCCACGGTATCGATCGCAGGGCACGAGCGCGCGACGACCTCGGCGAGCCCGCCGGTCGCAATCACTCGGGTTCGCCCACCCAATTCTTCGCTGAAGCGCTCGACGACGAGCCGCGTTGCGCCGACGACCCCGAGCATGATCCCGGCCTGCAGCGCTTCGACGGTGTTCCGGCCGATCGCACGCTGCGGCGTCTCGAGGGCGATCTGCGGAAGCTTCGCGGTCCGCCCGACGAGCGCGTCGATCGAGACGTTGATCCCCGGTGCGATCGCGGCACCCAAAAATGCGCCTGCACGCGAGATCGCGGTGAAGACCGTCGCGGTGCCGTAGGACGCGATGATCAGCGGCGTTCCGTAGCGCGACGCGCCGCCGATTGCCGCCGCGACGAGATCGGCCCCAACCTCGGCGGCGCGCTCGCTCTCGATCTGAATGAGCCGTTGCTTCTCGGGCGCGAGCATCGTCGGCGCGAGGCTGAAGAAACGTTTGCAGGCGCCGACGAGAGCGAAATCGAGTTTCGGAACGACGCTCGCAACGACGATCCGATCGATCGAACGCAGATCGAGTTTTGCAACGGCAAAGAGCTGCGTGATAAAGACGCCGAGCTCGTCGGGCGTGCGATCGATCGAAGTCCGCACGCGCCACATGTGCAGCACCGATCCATCTTCGTCGAGGATGCCGAACTTCGTCTCGGTATTCCCAACGTCGATCGCCAACAGCACTACGAATTTCCTTTCAACAATGGTTCCAGTGCGTCGAAGAGACGCCCGGCGAGCGCGCGTTTGTTCGCGCGCCCGAGGTCGACGCGTTCGCCCGAACGCAAAAGCAGGAGCAAACGATTCTCTTGCAGGCCGAAGCCCGCACCGCCGCGGACGTCGTTGAGCACGATCGCATCGAGCTTTTTGCGCTCCATTTTTTCGCGCGCGTGGAGTTCGTGGTCGTTGGTCTCGGCGGCGAAGCCGACGACGCACCGCGATCCGCCGGCGGCGACGATTGCGGCGAGAACGTCGGGAGTTCGCTCCAAATCAACGTGCAGCGCCTCGTCGCTCTTCTTCCGCTTCTCGGCGGATATCTCGCTCGGCCGCCAATCGGCAACGGCAGCTGCGGCGATCGTCAGGTCGCATTCGCGGCTCTCGCGCAGGGCGAGGTCGAGCAACTCTCGTGCGGTTCCAAAACGTTCGGTGCGCACCCCGTGCGGCGGAGCCAGCAGCGTCGGCCCCAAAAGCAAGGTGACGTTCGCGCCGCGCCGCGCCGCTTCGTCGGCGAGCGCGATTCCGGTCGCGCCGGTCGATGCGTTGCCGATAAAGCGCACCGGATCGAAGGGCTCCTGGCTCGGCCCGGCGGTGACGAGCACGCGTTTCCCCACGAGCGATCTGCGGCGCGCGCGCACGTTCTGTATCGCCTCGAGCAGACGCTCCTCCGATGCGAGCCGCCCGACGCCGTGCTCGCGTTCGGCGAGAAAGCCCGACTCCGGTTCGACGATTTCGTAGCCGCGCGCTTGCAATGCCGCGATATTTTCTGCGGTCGTTGCGTTTTCGTACATCGCGGCGTTCATCGCCGGCGCGAGCACGACCGGTATTCGTGCCGCGAGCAGCGCGGTGGTAGCGAGATCGTCGGCGATCCCGGCGCGCAGTTTCGCGAGGATGTTCGCCGTCGCCGGAACGACGATCGCGAGTTCGGCTTCGCGCACGAGCCGAATGTGCGGGATCCGCTCGGGAGCGTCCCAGAGCGAGCTGTAGACCGGGCGCGCGGTGAGCGCGGCGAACGTGAGCGGTGCGATAAAGCGTTCGGCGTCGGCGGTGAGAATAACGTCGACGGTCGCGCCCTTCTGCACCAGCGTACTCGTGAGCGCCGCCGCTTTATAAGCCGCGATCCCACCGCTCACCACCAACAGGATACGCGCGCCGTTCATTGCGGAAACCACAGGTTATCGAGCAAGCGCGTCCGGCCGAAATGTGCGGCGGCGATCGCGAAGGCGTTCGCGCGCGGCGCGGCGAGCGGCGCGAAACTCTCCGCGTCGACGCACGCGAGATAATCGAGCTTCCCCGGCGCTTCCAGCACCGCACTCGCTTCCGTGCGAGCGATCTCGACGGAACGCCCCGCCTGCAAGAGTTCGACGAAGCGTCGCAACGTGCGATGCAACGACGGCGCCGCGCGGCGCTCGCGTTCGTCGAGATAGACGTTGCGCGACGACATCGCCAGCCCATCGGTCTCGCGCACCGTCGGCACGATGCTCACCGTGCAATCGAAGGCGAGATCGCGCACGAGCCTGCGCAGCACCGCGCTCTGCTGCGCGTCTTTCTGCCCGACGTAGAGCCGCTGCGGCGCGACGAGGTGCAAGAGTTTGCCGACCACGGTCGCGACGCCGCGGAAATGCCCAGGGCGGAGCGCACCTTCGAAGCCCTCGGCGACCGAACCGACGTCGATCGTGGTGGTAAAACCGTCGGGGTAAATCTCGTTCGCCTCCGGCGCGAAGAGCAGGTCGACGCCGGTTGCGGCGAGTTTCTCGCGATCGCCCTCGAGATCGCGCGGATAGCGCGCGAGATCCTCGCCCGCCCCGAATTGCAGCGGATTGACGAAGATCGAGGCGACGACGGCGGCGTTCTGCGAGCGCGCGAAGCGCACGAGATCGAGGTGCCCTTCGTGGAGCGCGCCCATCGTCGGGACGAAGCCCAGCGTCGGAGGGGCCCCGCGGCGCCAAGCGCGCAGCTCCTCGATCGTCCGCGCGAGTTGCACGTTAGGGGCGCACGAGAACGCGCAGCGCCGTGCGCCCGACGATAAACGCCGTCCCGGGTTCGATCCGTACCGTCCCGGCGATCTTCGCGCCCTCCACCCGGGTGCCGTTCCGGCTCTCGAGATCCGAGAGCACCAGGCTACCGCCGTCGACCCGGATGCGGGCGTGGGCGCGCGAAACGTAGCGGTCGAGCGCGAGGCAGGCCTGAGCCGCCGCATCGTCGCGACCGATCGTGATTTCGGAATCGAATTCCCACCGCTGGCCGTCGAGCGGCCCGCTGACAACTTCAAGCACCAACATCGTTCTATCGCGAGCGCTTCTCGCTCGGGGCCTCGCGCTCCCCGTGCCCACAGCGCTACCCTTCACGGTAGCCTAACAAATCCGGCCGCCGGGCCGATGATTGGAGAAGAGTGACGATGAGCGACCGAATCGACGAGCTAATGCAGCTGGTCGACGTAGAACCCGACGCCCTGCGTGAAGCCGAATTCGCGCAGGCGCAAGCGATTTTAGAGAACTTGGTCGGCAAGACGATCGCCGACATCGAGGTGGAGGAGACGCGCATCGTGCTCACCACCGCCGAGGGCAATCGCTTCTTCTTCTACGGCTTTCTCGGCGGCTCCGAAGAGGAAGCCACGTAGCGCGCGATATCGGTGCCATCCTGCGCCGAATATTGCGTGAAGGCGATACCGTGCGCGTAGAGCTTCGCCGTCGCATCGTAAAACGAAAGCACCACGCGGCCGCGGACCAGTAGCTGACGCCCTTCATCCCCCGGAAGCGAGAACCGCAACACGACGTGCTGCCCCGCGGGCAGGTCGGCGCGCGTCGAAACGCGCATGCCGCCGCCGCCCAAATCGAGCGCATGTGCGGGCACGACCAGCTCCAATCCCGGGACGATCAGCGTCACCGGTAACGCAATCTCGACGCGTGCGTGGCGCCGCTGCTGGGCATGGCTGCCTTGTATGTTCACGGAGGCCCAATCGCTTCTGCGTCGGGGGCGACGAGCCTTTATTCCGCGGTTGCTTCCATCGTTGCGCGCGCCGCCGCGAGCGCCCCGAGATAGCCGTGGATTGCGTTGACGCCGCCCTGCACGTAGAGTTCGTATGGTTCGCGTAACGGCGCGTCGCAGGAAAGTTCGATGGTCGCACCCGCGACGAAGGCGCCGCCCGACATCACGACCGGATCGCGATAGCCCGGCACCGCGCCTGGCTCGGGCCGAAAGCGCGCGTTGATCGGCAGAACGCTTTGCAGGCCGCGCGCGAAGCCCAGCACGCGCTCGCGACTGCCCAGGGCGATCGCCTGCACGATATCGGTGCGTCGGCTCCCCGGTGCGGGATCGACGCGATACCCGAGTTCGGAGAAGAGCGCGGCGGTAAAATCAAGGGTTCGTAAAGCGGCCTCGACGACGCTCGGTGCCTGGAAAAGCCCTTGAATAAAGGCTTTCCCGAACCCGAGCGTCGGCCCCAGCGCATCGCCGAGTCCCGGCGCGTAGAGCGTCGAAGCGATGCGCTCGACCAGATCGGCGCGTCCCACGCAATAGCCGCCGGTCGGTGCGAGCGCGCCGCCGAGATTTTTAATGAGCGACCCCATCGCGAGATCGGCGCCGACCTGCGTCGGCTCGCGCTCTTCGACCAACTCGCCGTAACAATTATCGACGAGGATCGGAAGATCGCCGCGAAGCGCGCGAATTGCGGCGAACGCGCGCTCCAACTCCGCAATCGAGAGGCTCGGCCGCGTTGCGTACCCGCGCGAACGCTGCACGAAGATCGCACCGCGTTCGACGGCACGCATTTCGCGTTCGAGCGTATCGCTATCGATGCTTCCATCGGGAAGCAACGCGATTTCGCGATAGGCAAAACCGCCGGTAACGGCGAGTGCATCGGGGGCATCGTAGATCGCATTGCGCAACGTGTCGTAGGGGCGCCCGGCGACGGCAAAAAGCGTACCGCCGCGCGGCACGCAGGACCGTAACGCGAGGGCGATGGCGTTCGTACCGCTGGCGATGGTGATGCGCGCCAGCGCGCGCTCGGCGCCGAAAATACGCCGCAGCAGCGATTCGTACGCAGCGCGCGCAGCGTCGTCGTAGCCGTAACCGCTGCTTCCCGCAAGGTCGCTCTCGGCGATATCTTCTTCAAGAAAGGCCTGCAGCACGCTCATAGTAACCGCTCGCTGCGCCGGGTATTCCAACGTACCGACGCGCTCCCAGGCACGTTCGGCCGCGCGCGCGAGCGCCCCGGTAAAGCCGAAGCGTTCGCAAAGTTCGACGATCATGGAAGCCCGACTTCGTGACGTTCGTAGGCGCGTACTGCCGGCAACCACAATGCCGTTGCGAGCAGCAGATTCGCGAGCAAAAGGATCGGCGCGCGCCAATCCAGGGTCGCGAGATAGACCGAGATCGGTGCCGGAATCGAGGAGGGCACGTAAAAAGCGGCGCGCGCCACCCACCCGGCGGCAACGACGGCATAGGTGAGGCTCGCCAAAAGCATCGGGATGCCGATAAAGGGCAGCACGAGAAAGGGATTTGCTACGATCGGCAACGTGAAGAGCAATGGTTCGTTCGCATTGATCAGCGCGAACGGAAGCGTAGCGCGGCCGATGCGCCGCAAACGCGGCACCTTCGAGAGCGCCAGTAACGCGGCGAGCGGCAGCGTCGCGCCGGCACCGCCGGGGAAGACGAAGAGAAAGAGCGAGACGACGACGATGTGCGGGAGCGGTTCGTGCGCGACGAACGCGTGCGCGTTGATCGCTTGCAACGAAAGATAGACCGGCGTTACGACGCCGGCAAGCAACGCGGGGCCATGAATGCCGATGCACCAGAGCGCGGTTTCGAGAAAGACGATCGCGAGCAACGCGGGGTAGGTATCGCCGAGATGCGCGAGCGGTGCGAGCGCCGCAACGACATACGCGCTGAGATCGATCCCCGCCGCGTGCAGCGCGACGAACGGCAGCACCGCGAGCGGCGCGCCGAGATAGCGCCCCGCAGGCAAGAAACGCACCGCCGCCCGCACCAGCAACGCACAGAGCATTCCCACGAGAATTGCGAGCAACAACCCGCTCGCTCCGACGCTACGAAGGTAGGCGAGCGGTGCGAGCCCGGCCCTCCACGCAGGCAATGCCAGCGCGAAGGCGATCCCGCTTGCGAGCACCTGCGGAACGATCGGTACCGCGCGGCGCAGTGCGAGCTGCCACGCAAGGGCGATCGCCGTCACGCACGACATCGCACCGAACGCCGGCAGCATCGCTCCGGCGATCGCGGCGAGCGGAAAGGACGGGTGCGGCGCAATGCGCCAGCCGTTCGGTTCGAGAAAAAGGATTGCCAAGAGCGCCGCAACGAGGCCGCCGAATCCGATCGGCAACGCAGTGTTGAGCGCGCGCATCTCTGCCGAAGCGGCGAATCCGGTGACGGCGCGCGAGAAGTTAGAGGCGGCGAATAACGGCTTCGACGCGCCCGACGATAACGACATCGTCGGCATAGATTGGCTGCATTCGCGCGTTCTCCGGCTGCAAGCGCACGCGCCCCGCTTCACGGAAGAAGCGCTTCACGGTGGCATCGCCCTCGATCATCGCGACGACGATCTCGCCGTTGCGCGCATCGCTCTGCGGGCGCACCACCACTAAGTCGCCGTCGAGAATCGCCGCATCGACCATCGAGTCGCCCTTCACTCGGAGCATAAACGCATCGGAGCCCTTCGGCAGAAAATCGGCGGCGACGAGAAACTCGCCCTCGCGCTCTTCCTGGGCGGCGATCGGAACGCCGGCGGCGACCCGGCCGAGAATCGGCAGCACCATCCCCTCGGGGATTCCCGAACGCTCGGAGCGCATCGCGCGCGGCTTCGTGGCGTCCCGCGTGAGCAGCCCGCGCTTCTCGAGCGTCTTGAGGTGGGCGTGGATCGTTGAAGAGGATGAAAGGCCGACGATTTCGCCGATCTCGCGCACCGAGGGCGGGTAGCCATGTTCGGCCGCAAAGCGCTCGATCGCGGTGAGTATCTCCCGCTGCCGCTCGCTCGGAGGGCGTTCGCGCATGCCTACATCCTTTCTCTTTCGCTCGCATCGGCTGCGCAATGCCAGGCGTATGGCACAGCCGTTCGATAGAACCGTATCACAGAGTTCGAAAAATCGCAAACATACGTTCGAGACTCTTGACACCCCGCGGAGCGGGCATGCTAGAATCTAGTGGACGAACAGCCGTTCGGCCCAAGATATGGAGGGTTATCCACAATGACTTCCCGCAAACGAATGAGCCTGATGCCCGCGGTGGCGCTTGCCGCCCTGAGCGCGCTCGTCGCCGTTCCCACCCTCTCGATGGGCCGCCTCCACGCGGCGCCGGTCACCCGGTACGCGCACGTCACCGTTCAGTCGGGCGACACCCTCTGGTCGATCGCCTCGGCGCACCTCGCAAGCGGCAGTATCCAGGAGCGGATCGATGAGATCGTCCGCGTCAATCACCTTCACGGCGCCTCCCTGGTCCCCGGCGAGCATATCCGCGTCCCCGAGTAGTAGCCCCCTGTCACCCCGAGTAGATGGCGAAGCCATCGTATCGAGGGGGGGCGTTTTCCTTGTCACCCCGAGTAGATGGCGAAGCCATCGTATCGAGGGGTGATTTTTTCGTAGCCGCTCTCGTCACCCCGAGTAGATGGCGAAGCCATCGTATCGAGGGGTGATTTTTTCGTAGCCGCTCTTGTCACCCCGAGTAGATGGCGAAGCCATCGTATCGAGGGGTGATTTTTTCGTAGCCGCTCTTGTCACCCCGAGTAGATGGCGAAGCCATCGTATCGAGGGGGCGTTTTTATCGTGCCGCCCTTTACAGCGCACCTCCATTGCGTGATAGAGTTATGGAGGGAAACCTATGACGGCACAGCCATTGGAACCGCGCGTCTCGCGCCTTGAGGGAGCCTTCGAACAGATCGTCGAGCGCCTCGGCGATACGAACGTACGCCTCGAGCGGCTTGAATACAAAGTCGACGCGAACTACCACGCACTCGACGCCAAGATTACGGCTTTAGGGTCGGCATTCGAGGCGAGGTTCGCGGGGATCGACCAAAAATTCCCCGGAATCGATCAGAAATTTGCCGGCCTCGACCAGAAGTTTGCCGGCCTCGACCAGAAGTTTGCCGGCCTCGACCAGAAGTTTGCCGGCATCGATCAAAAGTTTGCGTTAATGGAACAGCGCTTCGTCGGCATCGATCAAAAGTTTGCGTCAATGGAACAGCGCTTCGATGGGATGGATCACAAGTTCACCGGAATCGATCAGAAATTTGCCGCGATGGACCAAAAGTTCGATTCACGATTCCACTTTCTCATTGGAACCTATCTCACGACGACGATCGCGCTCGCGGGAATTTTCTTCGCCGCGCTCTTCCCGCTCTACAGACACATCGCACAGTAACGCGGCCCCCCCTCGCCCCCTCGATACGCCGCTTTCAGCGGCTACTCGGGGTGACAAAGAGCGGCCACACGATACCCTTGCGGAGCCTGCCCTGAGCGAGCGAAGCGAGTCGAGGGGGGGGGTAACAAAGAGCGGCGTTACGCCAGCACGCTCACACCGTGTTCTCCATGCTCGTCGAGAAATGCGAGCGACTCCATCATCCAACTGTCGAGCCCGTCATTGGAATGGCGCAACACTTCGCGAGCGAGATGCGCGCGATCTTTGATCCAACGCAGGTTACTGCGCGTCGTGAGCGGCGAGATTTCGCGATCGCATTCATCGCAACGTAAGCGTGGCACTGGACCTTCATTCCGACGTACAACGAACAAACCCCGCCGCTTTCGCGACGGGGCTTGCTTTCCTAACCGCTTCTAGCGAGAAGCGCCGTGCTCGTTAGAGCTTGACGTTCAGCTGGAAGTACGCCTGCAGCGGCACGTTGCCGTTGGCAGGTGCGTAGGGGTAGTTCATCGTTCCCGGGTAACCCGCCGTTCCGTTTGCCGGATCGGTGCCGCCTGCTCCGTAGAAGAAGCCTGCGCCCGGAGTGTTGCCGATATAGCCACCGGTGTTATCGTAGTAGCCGCAAACGTACTGGTTCGGTACATACGCATTCGACCAGGGCTGCTTGCTGCCGCCGAAACAGCGGTTGACGAGATTGGCAATGAGGAACGTGCCAGAGATCTTCGGCGTGAAGTCGTAGTGGAGTTGGAGGCCGAGATTGAACTGCCACGGATTGCGGAACTGACCCATGCTATCGAACTTGCCCGTCGCCGGATCCGGAATCGCGAGAAAACCCGCGTTCGTGTAGGGCGAGAAGGCGCAGGACTGATAGTTCGGGAGGCCCTGGTAGGCCGCCGCGACGCCCGCAACGCCGGACTGGTTCGAGCCGCAGTTACGCGGGTCAAGACCGACAACGGCGGTCGGGTCGCCATAGCGGCTACCTTGGAAGAGCTGCGCGGTCGGGGTGATCGTCAGTTTGTTCTTCTTATAGGAGAGATACGCACTGAACTGATTGGGGCCGAACGCCGTACTCCCCGCTCCGGAGAGCGGATCGCCCGGCGGATAGTTCGCATAGGTGGGATAGTAGCCGTTGCGATCGAGGATCGGCTGCGGCGTGTTGGAGTAGTAGGGGTTGCTGATGTTGCCCGAAGCCGCGCCACAGGGCGTCGTTGCGGGGCCTGCGCCGTTGGGCTGGTAACACGATGCAGGAGCACCGACATATCCGGCGGTCGCATCGCCCTGCGGGCAGATGTGCGCCGGGTTATTGTCGCTCAGTCCCGATGCCGCCGCACTGCTGTTATTGAGGCAGAACGAGGTGAGGCCGTTATAGGCGCGGATATAGTTGTTCAGCAAGTCGATGGCGCTTTGCGAGCCATTGAGCGCGCCGTACTTGATCCGTGCGTGAACGTAGGTCCACGAGATCTGTCCCGAGAGACCGTTCCGTGACGGGTCGCCCTTCTGAATCGCGAACTCGATTCCGCTGGTCTTTTGCGTACCAACGTTGAGCCCTGAAACGAAGTTCGCACCGAGCGGCACCGTAACCGACTGGTTCGTCGCGTAGCGATAGAACGGCGTCAGGCGGAAGGTGATATCGGTTCCTTTGAGTTGTTTCTCCAGCGAGATATCGTAGTTATTCGACGTCTGCACCGGATTGTCGTGCAACGGCGAGTTGAAGCCGATGCCGTAGAAGCGCTGGAAGAGCGTGAGCGCCGTTTCGCGCCCCGATCCCAGGTAATACTGCTCGAATGCCGTCGGCGTGGGCTGCGAGAAGCGGCCGGCCGAGAAGCGGATCACGGTCAACGGATTGACGGTGTAGGTTCCGCTGATACGCGGCGAAACGAGGCTCTTGGTGATACTGCTCGGGTTGATGTTGGTCAACGCCGGGATGCCTGCGGTGAGCCCGTTCGGGTGTACCGCCGGCGCGCCCGAAGGCGAGGCGACGCCGGTGCAATCTGCACCGCCAGGGGTCGTGCTGTATTCCGGATTAATCGAACCCGGAGCGGTCGTCGGCGACGGAGGCAGGAAGATGCCCTGGCCGGTGCCCGAGTCAACGCAGAGCCAGTTCTGCGCCTGATTGAACCAGAAGTTCATCTCCGGCGAGTTCAGCGTGCTCAGACCGTAGCTATAGGTTTCGAGGCGGAGACCGATGTTGAGGTCCCAGCGATGCGTCGGACGGAATTCGTCCTCTAAGGCGTACGAGCTGAAGCGCGGCGTTACCCGGTTGAAGTAACCGCCCGTGAAGTGCGGTACGGTTACCTGCCACGTTGCGCCGGCGAGCGCAGCCGGCGAGCCGGCGGCGACACCGTAGGGGGTCGGCGTTCCGTACGTTCCGGAATTCAAACTCGAGTAACAGTTGTCGACCGCACCGGCGGCATTGTAGCAATTCGTGCCGTCTGTGAGGTTCGTGGTTTGGGATCCTGGCCCGTTAAGTCCGACGGTCCAGTTGGGGTTGCCCGAGACGTTGTTGGCACGCCCGGTGGTCGCCGTCGTGTAGTTGGCGGTGAAGGTCAATAGGTTCTTGTCGTTGAGCTGGTTGGCATAGACCAACTGCACGCCGCGCGTGTGGGTATTCAGCTCGTAGTCGGCAAGAGCGTTGGAATAACCCAGCGCAAACGTGTCGTAGTACATCCCCCAGCCCGCAGGGCCACCGTTGAGCCAATCAGAGTAGAACGTGTAGCCGAGCAAACGCAGATACGAGCGCTCGTTAATGTTCTTCTGATACTGGAGTTTGATGATCGAGCCGTCGTTCCAGACGCTGTCCTGATAATTCGGCGCGATACCAGAATTCGGAAGACGATTGTTCGTCATGTTCGTTCCGGGCATATAGTAAGGGATCGGCTGGATACCGGTCGCTGACTGCCCGAAGCTCGTCCCGTTCGGATAGATATATCCATCGTGGAACGGAAGTTGCGATGGGCCGGTCGTCGCGCACGCAACGCCCGAGTAAATTCCCATCTCATCACAAACGTTCGCTAACGGACCACTCTGCGGCACACCAAAGGCATTGGGACCGAAGACAGGCGCAAACGAACTGTTCAGCGTGTTGAGCAGCGGGCCTGCCGCGCCGAACGTGTTATTCATGTTCGTCATGCCACCGAACGCACCGTTGATGCTGTCGTTGTAATACGAACGATAGGCAAAGGTGTTGTACAGGATTTGGAAATCATCGCGCCCGGCATCGCGCTTGTGCGGGATACCGAAGTGCAGATTGACGACGCCTTCGCGATCGGCGATGGCGTTATTGACGAACGATTCAAAGGGAACGTACGAGGCGCAAACCGGCGTCGTTACCGAAACGCCGTAATTAAACGTATTCGGATTCGTAAACGTTGGGGCACCTGCAGGTGCGCCCGAGCCGTTTGCATTGCACGTCGGCCACGGACCTTGGAAATAGAACGGCGAAATCACCGTATCAAAATTTAGCTGTAGGCCAGAGAAACCGTTGGAGCCCGAGCCGTCGAGCGGGAAGTTCAAGCCGTTCTGATTGTTGATGAAGTTGTACTGCTGGTTCACGCCCTCAAAGCCGACGTAGTAGCTGAAGAGACGGTTGGGCGTTGCGCCGCCGGTCTCAACTTTGAGTTCGTGGAAGTACGCCGGATTGCCGAGCCCGAGCTGTGCGTCTGCAAAGCCGGGGTAGGTGCCCGTGCGGATAACCTGGTTGATGAAACCAACCTGGGTAGCCGAGGAGGCGCCCGACGGATCGGAACCCGTGTAGATCTGCAACTCTTGCTGGCCGAGCGAGCTCAGCGAGTTCGCGTTGTAGTTGTCGAACGCACGGTTGACGGGAACGCCGTCATACTCGTAGCCGCTCTGGTCGTAGCTCGCGCCACGGATGTAGAACACTTGGCCGAAACCTTCGTTCCCGATGTACGAGCTGACGCCGGGAGTGGCATAGAGTGCCGAGTAGGCATTGGTCAAGTTACCGCCGCCGCCGATACCCTGCACCGCGGTCTGCGTTGCAGCGTTGACGGAGTAGACGTTATTCGTCACACCGGCTTTGACGAGGTTGCCGGCCGCGCGCGATTTCACGGTTGCGATCGTCTTGAGCGCGGGGCTTAAGACCAACGAAATCGTGTAGTTTTGATCGGCGAAGACCGTCACGCCCGAAAGCGATGCGGTATTGAAATCAGCCTTCTTCACCGTCACGGTATACGTGTCGGGCGAAAGGCTGAGGAACATGAAATGCCCGTGGGAATCGGTTGTAGCCGTGGCCACCTGTGAAGGTGACGTTGCGACGACGACCGCTCCTACAACGGGCGCACCCTTTGTATCGGTTACCGTACCATTGAGGCCGCCCGTCGTTCCTGCCAGTGCCCATGTTCCCTGGAACAGGAAGGCGACGAGAAGCATCAGTGCTACGGCGACGCGACGGAGGGTCCGTTGAAATTTCATCGATTATTTTCCCTCAATCGAGTTTTAGTGAGCTGTGACAGCACCACTCGACCACCCCGCGTTGGGCAGCCGAGGAAGCGCCATCGCTGCGCCTTTAGTCCCTACTTTGGTCGGTTCCTTCAGCAAACCTTAAGAATCGACGGCGGCGGGGAATACAAGGAGAGGCCCCGGCAGATTGCCGGAGCCTCTCGGTAGAACCGTCGTTCTCGCGCTCGATTAGCGATGAACGGTCGGTTGGCCGGGGCGTCCGACTGAAGGCAACCCTCGCCCAACCGCGAGCGGCAGCGGTGCCGTACAGGAGGCCATCACCCCGCCCCCGGAGTCGTAGGTGCAGACCGCCGGCGAGATCGAGAGATCGTCCGATTTTTGTCCTCCCACGTACGGGGGGTTCGGAGTCCCAGCGCTTCCCGTACCGGGGACGCCGGTATAGGACATCTCGTACGCCGGGTAGTCGAAGCCCACTTCCTGGACAACGACGTCGTCACCGGGGGTCGCCGCGGAGTTCGTCGCCGTATTTTGCGCTGCCGAGCAGATGGTCGGCGTTCCATTCGGGCCTTGCGCCGCCGGTAGCGTCGGCAACGTCGGTGTATTCGTCCAGAGCGTGTAGTAGACCGGATGGGCGGCGGAACTTCCGTTGCAGCTCGCCGGTTGCGTCGTCGCGGTCGGGTTAGGCCCATAGTCCACGACCTGCACGTACGCTTCGCTCGCCTGTGCCGGCAGGCTAAATCCTGTGAACGAGTTCGTGGTAACGCTGTAGCTCGGCGCCGTCGCCGGGCCAACCGTGGGGGGGCCAGCCGGAAGCGTAAAGGACTGCGGCGGAGAGGTCGCCGTACCGGTGTTCGCCGGTACCGAGACGCTCAGGCCGTAGGTTCCCCCTGCAACCGGAGCGATGGAAGCGAACACGTCGATTCCTTCGCTAACTCCGGCCGTTCCGGAGGGGTAGTTCGAATTGCCGACCACCGAGTCGCCGTTGCTGTTCGGCAACACGAATGCCGGCGGCCCTCCCCAGGGAACGAATTGATTGGGGTCGCTGGCGGTCTGGTCGTAGAGCGGGACCGGATACGGCGCGACTTGGAACGGCGTGCCGATCTGCGAGAACGACGGGGCATTCGCCGGACCGTAGGAGTTGAATGGCTCGATCCCGAGCCCGAAAGCGCCGCCCGATTGCCCGAAGGTCGTCACAGTCGTCGTTCCGGTTGCCTGCGAACTCCCTCCGATCGAGGTCGTCCCGATCTCGCCGGCCGCCGGTCCGGTGAGAACCGTCGAGAGCGCGTCGTAACCGGTCGCCGTTCCAGCCGGTCCTGCGACCGGCGCGGGAAGGGTGAGGGTTGGAGTGTCAACGAGAGCACCGCTGTCGCCGGGGGCAAATGCCCCGGCGGGTTGGCGGTAGGTCGTCACGACGTTGAGTCCAAGCGTCCCGTTCGGCAATCGTGCGGTTCCCACCGCAAATTGCAGAACGTTATTCTGAATCACCGCCGGGTTCGTCGGCGCGATCGGATTATTCGGATTCGCGCTGCATGCCGTGAGGGCGAGTGCGATCGCCCCGGTAAGTATCAGTCGTTTCATACTGTTGATTGCAAGCCCCATTTAGATCCGGTGCTGGAAGAAAAACTGCACGGTGAAGGGTTGCAATGGCGCAAACCCGGGCGTGCCGGTGAAATTTCCGTTCGAGAGCAGATACGCACCGTTGCTGAACGCATTGATGTTCGTCGGAATGAACTGCGTGCATCCACGAGCGTTTCCAACCTGCCCCATGCAGACGTTCGTTCCGGTCTGCGGACCGGAGAGACCGTTCGCCACGGGCTGGTAGTAGGAATTAATAGCCGGTACCGAGCCGTTAAATGCATTGCCGAACAAGTTCAGCATTTGAACGCCGAAGGTGTTGCCGTGCGTCGTGTATTGGATCGTCAACGCACCGTACAGGTTCGGATGGCTCAATTTGCCGCCGTTATACGCCGTGCCCGGGGTGCCGCGCGTCGCCGCGATATTCGGGTCGAGGGCGCTGCCCGGGAATGCCGGATCGTAGTAGTTGGTCGAGACGCTCGCGCCGGGGGCCCCACCCACGAAGCTCGCCTGACCGCCGGTGATGCCGGGGCCGAAGTTCACCTGGGGAATGTTCGCGTAGATCGGCTGACCGGAAGCATTCGTCCCGACCTGTGCGGCAATCATATTGCCGACCGAGTACGGGTATCCGATATCGAATTGCAACTGCGGGCTGATGCTCCAGCCATGCTTGAGATTGTCGAGTCCTCCGACGCGAATCGAAAACGGCGAAACGTATCCGGCACGATAGAGATCGCCGAGCGCCAACGAGGCGGTTGGGATAAACGGAACGGTCGTTTCGTTGCTCGAGAACGGCGGAGTCGTGCTCAACACGTTCTGATAGGTAGCGGTAAAGAATCCGCTCAGCCCCAGCGCCCGCTGAGGAGTCGTCAGGCCCAATTCGAGGCCCGTCGTCTTGTTCAAACCCTGGTTCGAGACGGCGAAAATACCGAGAACCGGATTCAGAACGAAGAAGGTCGGAAGATCGGTCCCTTCTTTGAGGAACGGGGTGAGGCGAAGACCCCAGCCGTTCTTGAAGAGATGCTGGAAGCTCATGTCATAGTTCGTGTAGAGCGCCGGCGTGCCGTTCCCGGCGTCGGGTGCCTCGAGGGCATCCCCTTGCCAGTAGAGTTGTTGAGCGTAGCTCGTACAGGCGAACACGACGGTTGCCGGGTTACCGCAAATCGCCCCGGTCTTTGCCGGGACGCTGAGATACGGCTGCAAGCCGTACAGATGGAAGGGCGTGCCCGCGGTCTGCGCGTTTGCGAAGACGGCCGAGCGGCCGTAGCCGAAGCGGACTGAATCCCGTGCATCGAATTTATAGGAAATCGAGGCGCGCGGTTGCAGTTCGGTCGGATGTAAGACGCTGTTCGTCCACGACGATGCGGTTACATCGAAGGGATTGTTAATGGCGGCAGAGGGACACTGCGCGAAGTTTGCCGGGTTATTGGCAAAAGCTGTGCAGCCGGCAACGACATAACCAGTCGAGGGTGCTCCAAGACCCGCGTTCCCGATCTGGCTGAACCAGTGCTGGTTCTGTCCTTCATCGCGAACGCCGAGATCGAAGTAGAGCCGGTTCGTCGGCGAGTATTGCAGGCGCAGGCCGGTTCCCCAGTTTTGGAAGTTCGTACCGTTGTAGCCGATACCCCAACTCGGTAGCCGTGGAACCCCATTGGGGAAATAGGTTTGGAGGTAGCCGCCCGGCAGCCAATCCGACGTAGCGAACGGGTTCCCCGGGAAATCACTACCTGCGAGGATCGAAAGCTGCGGCTCGTAGGCGTTGAATTTCGGGTAGAGGACGTTGTACGAGACATTCAACGTAGCCGTGAGTTTGCTCCCGATCTGTTTGGTAAGATCGGCGTTCATGCCGACGGTCGGGCCGCCGGTATCGGTCCAGGCGGAAATAAAGCCCGGAGCCGCGCCCCAGAAACCGCCCGAGTACTGGTTATCGGAGTACTGGTCTTCGCCCCAATTGAAGTAGCGGATGTCGAAATAGGTCGTTTCGTTCAGACTGTTATCGTACTCTAACTTCAGGAAACGCGTCTGATTGGAGAAATTCTGCTGCGGCCCGGTAATCGCCGCATTGTAGGAAGGGACGCCCGGGCCAAGCCCGATTAAGCTCGCATACTGCGACGGCGTATATCCGGCAATCGAGTAAAATGCACCCTGCGTCAGTTGATCGTAGGGGTAATAGACAAGTGCATTCGGGTTGGTGACGGGGTTATACGTGCCTCCGGGACCCTGTTGCCCGTATCCGCGCTGCGAGATGTTTGCATACAGTAGCTGCAACGTCTCGTGGTTGTTTTTCCCAAAGTGGTAGAAAAAGTTGTTGAGCAGCTGGTCGGTGGCTTCGTAGGTGGTGCTGAAGTAATTTCCGCTTTCCGCGAGCGGCGTAAAGTGGTACCCGAGATACGGGTCAAACCGCTGGCCGGTGTAGGAAAAGTACTCGGAGAAGCGACGATTCGGCGTCGCAAAACCGTAATGAAAGCCCAGCTGATGGCTGAAGTTCGGTCCGCCGGTCTCGAGATCGAGCTCGCCTGAACCGGGGCCCTCGCCTACCTGCGGAATAATGTTGACCACGCCGGATCCGACGCCGCCTTGCGTGGCATCGCCCGCGCCTTCGACGACCTGTACGGAACCGAGGCCGTTGAAAAGACCGTTCGAACCGTTATTTCCGAGGAACGGTTCTTTGAAGGTTACGCCGTCGAACTGATACCCCAGTTCGTACGCCGCACCGCCGCGAATCGTCGGCACGCCGTTATTGGTAAGCGTTACACCGGGAACTGCGAGTAAGAGCGCGTTTTCATTCGTCGCAAAAGCCTTACCCGTCGTTTGGGTGACCGCAGCACCGCTGACGGTATAACTGTCGATCGTTTGCGACGGCTGAAATGCGCTGGTTCGGCTTACCGATTTCACGCGCGCGATCGTTTTGAGCTGCTTGTACAGCGCAACGGTGCCGAGGGCGGTCGTTTGATCGCCGAAGACGATTACGCCGGTTATAGACTGACGTTCGTACCCTACGGCCGAAATCGAGACGCCGTAGCTATCGGCATTCATGCCGAGGATGGTAAAGAAACCGTGCGCGTTCGTCACGGCAGAATAGGTGCCGCTTCCCGAAATTGCAACGACGGTGGCGTCGGCATGAGGTCGGACCGAGTTTCGGGTAAATTGGCCGGCGCCCTCGCGTAAGCGGGGCATGGAACCAGGAGCGGCGTAGCTCCGGATTATCAACATCCAAAGGAGACTACGCCGTGAAGAAATCTTACCCC
>JAJYRH010000014.1 GCA_021794205.1 bacterium | reverse complement strand
TGACAAACATTGCCCCTCGATACGCTGCCTTCGGCAGCTACTCGGGGTGACAAACATTGCCCCTCGATACGCTGCCTTCGGCAGCTACTCGGGGTGACAAACATTGCCCCTCGATACGCTGCCTTCGGCAGCTACTCGGGATGACAAACATTGCCCCTCGATACGATGGCTTCGCCATCTACTCGGGGTGACAGCGAGCGCCCCTCGATACGCTGCCTTCGGCAGCTACTCGGGGTGACAAACATTGCCCCTCGATACGCTGCCTTCGGCAGCTACTCGGGGTGACAAACATTGCCCCTCGATACGCTGCCTTCGGCAGCTACTCGGGGTGACAGCGGGCGCCCCTCGATACGCTGCCTTCGGCAGCTACTCGGGGTGACAGGGCGCTACTCGGGGTGACAGCGAGCGCCCCTCGGGGTGACCTCGGCAGGCCCTCCGCCACGGCTCTCCTAACTTCCGCCCTCTGATGATCGATGCGTCCCCGGCCCCAGCGCTCGACCCTTCGTTCGAGCAGTTCTCCGAATCGATCTCCCACGCCGTCGAGTCGGTCCGGAGCATCTCGGAATCGATCGCGGCGACCGCCCAGGAGCAGACCACGCTCATGGTCGCACTCGCCGAGACCGCGGATCTGCTCTCGCGCGATTCCTGGACGACCGCCTCGCGCCTCCAACAGGCACAGACCCAAGCGCACGCCACCACCAGCGCGCTCGCCGAATCGGTCCAGGTCGTCGGCGAGCTCCTCACCTCGGTCCAACAACTCGCGGAGCTCTCCGGGCAGACCGCCGCGGCGATGGATGAATTCGGTCGCCTGATGAGCGAGATCGGGCGCATGGCCGCGTTCGTTGAAGATGTCTCCGACGAAACCCAGTTGCTCGCGCTTAACGCCGCAATCGAGGCGGCGCGCGCTGGCAAGCACGGGCTCGGCTTCGCCGTCGTCGCCGGCGAAGTCGGCCGGCTCGCGAAAACCACCGGCGAATCGACCTCCGTGATCACCGGGCTCGTCGTCGAAGTGCGCCGCGAAGCCGAAGCGACGATCGCAGCGGTGCGGGCGAGCGCGGAGCAGTCCGCGGAATCGGCGCCGCTCGCGCGCCAAGCGCAAGAAGCGATCCAACTGGTCGCCTCGCTCTCGACCGATCTCTCGCACGCGATCGATGGTGCGGTGCAGGCGAGCGGACAGCAGAGCGATCAGTCGAACAAAATGATCGAACGCACCGCCTCGCTTTCAACGATGATGGCCGAAGAAGGGCGCGAGGCGCTCGAGGCGGCGTTCGCAACGCAGCGCCTTTCCTATTACGGCGCCGAGATGGCCTATCTCTCGCGTTCTGCGGTCGTGCAGCGCTCCGACGGCGCGACGTTGCGTTGCGCGACGCTCCTGCCGCCCGGTTACCCGCCGGCGCGCGCGCTACAGTACGTTCAGAAGCGCATCGAAGAACTCACCTCCGGTCGCCTGCGTATCGAATTGCACATACCGTTCGAAGGCGGAACCGAACAGGAAGAACTCCTGCGCGTTCGCTCCGGCGAACTCGATATCGTCAGCGTCACGACGTTCGTCGCCGGCTCGATCTCGCCGCTGGTACAGCTCTTCGATCTCCCGTTCGTTTTCAGCACGCCTGCCGAAGCGCACGCCGTTATCGACGGGCCGCTCGGGCGCCACGTGCTGCAATCGTTCGCGCCGTTCGGTTTGACGGGGCTTGGTTTCCTCGAAAACGGCATGCGGCATTTCACCAACTCGCTGCATCCCGTCACGCAGCCCGACGATCTCAAACGCATGCGCGTTCGCATTCAAGATTCGGTCGTCTATCTCGCGCTCATGCATGCGTTCGGCTCGATCCCCAAAGTGATTCCGTTCAACCGCGTGCACGACGCTCTCGTCGCGAAGGACGTCGACGCGCAAGAGAACCCGCTCGCGAATATCGTCGGTGCGAAGCTCTACGAGGGGCAGCGCTATCTCACATTAACCGCGCACGCATACAACACGCAGATCGTGCTCGGCAACTCCGACCGCTTGCGCCAACTCGCGCCCGAAGATCGCAACGCGCTCGCCCAAGCGTTCGAAGAAGCGCGCAACATGCACCGCGCGATCGCGGCCGAACAGGAGGCCGAAGCGCTCTCCGAATTGCAACGCCACCTGGAGGTGCATCGCTTCACCGATAGCGAACGCGAGCAGTTTATCGAAGCGGCTACCTTCGTATGGGAGCGCATGGAGCCGCTCTTCCCACCCGATATCTACCAAGCGCTGCTCTCGCGCGAGCTACATTCGTGGAGCAACCAACGCGCCACCATCGACGCGCGGCACACGCGCGCATTTTCGGTCGACGAAGTCATCCACGCGATCGACACCTCGGTCGCGGTGGTGCGGAATTCGGCCGGAAGGATCGGCAAGAACGCACAGACGGAGATCGTGAGCTCGCTCAAGAGCCTCGCCGGGCAGTCGCACGGCATGTCGGAGATCAGCAACGGGCTCGCGGATCGCTTCGCATCGCTCGGGGAGCGCTGCGCGCAAGCGCGAGCGCAGCTCGGGGACGCCGACCGTATCGTCGAGCGGCTCTTCTCCACGATCGACGCGCTCGCCTCGATGGCGATGCAGAGCCGCGACGCGCTCGGTAAATTCGCGAAGTCGATGAATCAAATCGTCGATATCGTCGGGCTGGTCCGCGCGGTCTCCGACAAAACGAACCTGCTCGCGCTCAACGCTGCGATCGAAGCGGCGCGCGCTGGCGAACACGGGCGCGGCTTCTCCGTCGTCGCGACCGAAGTGCGCAAGCTCGCCGACAAGACGAAATCCTCGACGCAGGAGATTCGCTCGGTGCTCGCCGATCTCGATAAACGCAGCAAAGCGACTGCGGGCGCCATCGCCTCCGACGTCAGCAAAGCCGAGGCGAGCGGTCGGCACGCGCGCGCGGCGCAGGCGGCCTTCGAACGCATCGGCGGGTTCGTCGCGGCGGCGAACACCACGCTCGAAGATGCCGAGCGCGAATCGCGCGCCGCAGCGCAACGCGCCTACGCGATGTACGGCGATTACATGCAGATGGCCGAGCTCATCCACGAATACGCGAACGAATGCTCCGAAGCGATCGAGACCGCCGACCGTCTCGAACGCGAACGCAACCGGCTCTTCGCATCGGCACGATAGATGTCGTCGCTACATCTGGGACAGAGCGCCGATGCGCTCGTCGGCATCGACGAAAACGGAACGATCGTTCTTTGGAATAGCGCCGCCGCAGCGCTTCTCGGCCGCACCGAGGCGGAGGTGCTCGGGCGCCCCTGCCACGTGGTCCTCGCCGGGCGGAACCCCTCGGGTTCGCACCTCTGCATGCCCGGCTGCGCGGTACAGAAAAGCTGCGCGCAATTTCGGGCGCCTCGCCGTTTCGAAATCGTCATCCCACACCCCGACGGCAGCGATCTCTGGCTCGACGCGGTGACCTGCGTCGTCCCCGACGAGCGTGGCCGCCCCGTCGCCCTGCACCTGCTCTGCGAGAGCGTCGCCGCGCGCCATCTCAAGCGAATCGCTTCGGGCATGCAGCGCGATCGCCAGCCGAGCCCGCCGCCACCCTCCATGCCGGCGATCCCCCTGACCGGGCGCGAGCGCGACGTCCTGCGCCTGCTCGCACAGGGGTTCCGCACCACCCAGATCGCCGAGGAACTACAGCTCGCCCCGGCGACCGCCCGCAACCATATCGGCAATCTGCTGCAGAAGCTCGGCGCCCACTCGCGCGCCGAAGCGGTCGTCCTCGCTTTGCAGCGTGGCCTGATTCATTTGACCTAGAAAAATCGGTATTCTCGTCTCTGGTTCCCAGAGCGCCGTTCCCGTACATTCGAATCGAATGAACGTTCGATAGAACGAGTCGATCTCGAAAGGAGGGCGGAACGGGTGCAGGCCTACGACCAACGGTACGAAGATATTCTCGACAGCGCCGAGGCGCTCTTCGCGCAGCAAGGCTTCCACGCAACCAGCATGCGCGATATCGCTCGCGCCGCCTGTATCAGCGTCGCCGGTCTCTACTACTACCTCCCGAGCAAGCAACAAGCGCTCTCGTTCGTCTGCGAGCGCATCTTCGATCGGCTCGAAGCGGGAACAGCCGAGAGCGCCCGGCTCTCCGATCCGAACGAGCGGCTCGCCGCCTTCGTCCGCGGCCACCTGCGCTATCTCTTAACGAACAATCGTTCGTACCGCGTCTTATTGCACGATCTCCAGGCGCTCGACCGCGACGCAAACGGCAGCACGCGGGCGCGCCGACGGCGCTACTTTCAGTCGCTCGTCGATCTCCTCACCGCCCTCGCTCCGCACGCGGAAGAGAACGCACGCATGGCGGCCGGCGCGCTCTTCGGCATGTTGAATTGGGCGCCAACCTGGTATCGCGAAGATGCCGACGGCGATGTCGACGCCGCCGCCGAGCGGCTCACCGAGCTCTTTTTGCACGGCTTTCGCAGCGGCGCGCTCGTCGCGCAGGCATCCTTATGAACGCGATGAACGCGCGCATCGCATCGGTGCGAGAAGGGCGCCGCGCCCGCATCACGCTGCAGGCCGGGGCGCTCAACGTGCTCGGCATCGCCGATATTCGTGCGCTCACCGCAGCGATCCGCGAGAACGAGAGCTGCTCCGTCGTCACTATCGAAGCCGCCGGCGAACGCGCGTTCTGCGCGGGAGTCGAAGTCGGCGATCACGTGCCCGAGAAGGCGCCGGAGATGTTGGCGGCGTTCGAAGAGATGGCGAGCGCATTTCTCTCCGCCTCACCGGCGATCGTCTGCGCCGCGAACGCACCCGCGATGGGCGGCGGCTTCGAGTTGCTCTTGCTCGCCGATATCGCGCTGTGCTCGACGCGCGCGTTCTTCTCGCTCCCCGAGGTACAGCTCGCAGCACTTCCGCCGATCGCCTGCGCGTTGCTGCCGCGCGCGATTGGAACGCAGCGCGCCTTCAACGCGATCCTCACCGGGCGGAAAATCGACGCGCAAAGCGCGCTGGCGTGGGGCTTGGTGAGCGAGGTCGTCGCTCCCGAGGAACTCTCAACCGCGACCGAAGCGCTCTGCGAACGGCTCCTAAGCTATTCGGCGGTCGCTCTGCGCGCTTGCAAGCGCGCGATTCGGCTCGACGATCTATCGCTTGCGATGCGCGCGTATCGCGACGACCTTTTACCCAGCCGCGACGGGGCCGAAGGCATAGCGGCATTCCTTGAAAAGCGCTCTCCCGTTTGGGCGCACACCCTTCCCACAGGAGATGACTATCGATGACCGCGACTACCGAAACGAGCACCGCGCAAGAAGACGTTCTCTATTCCGTCGACGACCGCGTGGCGACGATCACCTTCAATCGCCCGCATGCATATAACGCCTACACGACCGAGACGCTCGGGCGCCTTCACGACGCGCTCCGTCGTGCGATGTGGGACGATGAAGTCGGCGTGGTGGTGCTCACCGGCGCGGGCCGCAAAGCATTTTGTACCGGCGGCGATGTGAAAGAGTACGCGGAACGATACGTCGAGCATCCAGAACAATTTTGGAAGTACATGGTGCTCTTCCAAGATTGCCTCGATTCCATTCGCAACATGGGCAAACCGACGATCGCGCGCATTAACGGCATGGCGGTCGGCGGCGGAAACGAAATGAATATGGCTTGCGATCTCGCCGTCGCGGCAGATCACGCGAGGATCCGTCAGGTCGGCACGCGGGTCGGCAGCGTCGCCGCCGGCGGCGGCACGCAATGGCTGCCGATCATCGTCGGCGATCGCCGCGCGCGCGAGATGCTCTTCCTCTGCGAGCCGATCACCGCCGCGCAGGCGCTCGATTGGGGGCTCGTCAATCGCGTCGCACCCTACGACCAACTCGACGACGTGGTGCGTGACCTCTGCAACAAGCTGCTCGATAAATTCCCGCAATGCTTGAGTTACACGCAATGCCAGGTGAATTATTGGAAAGACCAATCCTGGTACGCGACGATCGGTCACGCGCGCGAATGGCTCGCCTCGCATTTCGCCGGCGCCGAAACCGCCGAAGGCATGCGCGCGTTCGTCGAAAAACGCGAACCCGATTACGCCGGCATCCGGCGCGCTCGCCGATGAAAGCCGCGGTCTTCATCGGGCCGAATCGGCCGCTCGAAATCCAAGAGCGCCCGATCCCGGTACCCGAACACGGCGAAATCGTCATTAAAGTTGCGGCGTGCGGGCTCTGCCATACCGATCTGCACTATATCGATCACGGCGTACCGACCTTCGCGCCGCCGCCGCTGATTCTCGGCCACGAAGCCTCCGGAACGGTCTTCGCCGTCGGAGACGGCGTCGCCGATCGGCACGTCGGCGATCGCGTCCTCGTTCCCGCCGTCCTCTCGTGCGGCCGATGCGAAGCATGCCGACGCGGGCGCGAGAACATCTGTGCGAACGGCGTCATGCTCGGCAACCACATCGACGGCGCCTACGCCGAATTTCTCAAAGTCCCGGCGAAAGACGTCCTCTCGCTCCCGCCGGAGCTACCGCTCGTCGAAGCCTGTCTCATCGCCGACGCCGTTTCGACGCCCTATCACGCCGTCGTCAATCGCGGCGAAGTCCGCCCCGGAGATCGCGTCGTCGTCTTCGGCTGCGGCGGGGTCGGCATCAACGTCATTCAAATCGCCGTCGCCGCGGGCGCCGAGGTGTGGGCGGTCGATATGAAGCCCGAGCGCTTGGAATTCGCGCTGCAATTCGGCGCCGCTCACGTCATCGACGCAAGCAGCGCCCCCGACGTCGCGCGCGCGGTGCGCCGCGCGACCGACGGCGGCGCCGACATCGCCTTCGAAGCGATCGGCAATCCGAAGACGGTTCGCACCGCAATCGAGAGCGTTCGTCGCGGCGGGCGCATCGTTGTCGTCGGCTTTTGCTCGGAGCCGGCGGAGATTCCGGCGGGCAAAGTGATGTTTACCGAATTGGAGATCCGCGGCTCGCTCGGCTGCCGCCCCGTCGATTATCCGCGCATCATCGAACTCGCGCGGCGCGGGCGCATTCGCATCACGGAATTGGTGAGCGAACGCGTTTCGCTTCAAGATATCAATCGCGGCCTCGACTTTTTACGCGCCGGCATCGGCTTGCGTACGATCGTCGTTCCCTCGCAATAGGAAGGAAGCGCTATGAGCACGCAAACCCTGCCCCAAAGCATCGAAGCGATCGTCGATCGTTGCGATCGCCTCATCGAAGAACCCGGTTTCGCACCCGCCGTCGCGTGGAAAAACGCCGCACCGAATCGCGCCGCAATCGGGTGCTTCCCGGTCTATACTCCCGCCGAGGTTTTTTACGCCTCGGGCGTCTTACCGGTCGGGCTCGCGGGCGGCGGCAACCGCATGGAGATCGCGCACGCCGACTCCCGCTTTCAATCGTTTATCTGTTCCATCATCAAAAGCACGCTCGAGCAAGGGATGACCGGGCTCCTCGACGATCTCGACGGCGTCGTCTTTCATTCCATCTGCGACCCCGCCCGCAACCTCGCGAGCGTTTACTCCCGGAACTTCCCCAACACCCCGGTCGAATACATCCACTTCCCGCAAAATTTTGAGGCCGAAGAGGCGCCGCGATATCTTCGCGACGAGTACGAGCGCGTGGCCCTCTTCGCCGCCGAGCTGAGCGGACGGAGCATGACGACCGAGGATCTCCGCGCCGCGATTCACATATACAATCGCGTTCGCGATACGATCCGGCGCCTCTACGCGCTGCGACGCGATTCTCCGCACCTGCTCCGCACGCGCGAGCTCTATCCGCTCGTCCGCGTCGGCCACCTCCTCCCTCCCGAAGAGCATGCCGAGTTACTCGCCGACGCGCTGCATGCCGCCACGACGCGCGAAGGACGGGAGCGCGACCGCATTCGCGTCGTTCTCACCGGTTCGTTCTGCGAACAACCGCCGCTCGATTTAATCGCGGCGATCGAAGATGCGGGCTGCTATCTCGTCGACGACGATTTTCTCATCGGTCGTCGGTGGTTCACCGGTGACGTCCCCGAAAACACCGACGACCCGCTGTTCGCGCTCGCCGAAGCCTATCTCGACGCCTCCTTGCCGTCGCCGGTGAAGCACGACATGCGCGTCTCGCCCGCTCGTTTACTCGTCGAGCGCGCCCGCTCGCACCGAGCCGATGCCGTCATCGTGCTCTGCGCGAAATTTTGCGAACCATCCCTCTTTGCTTATCCGACCTACCGCAAGGCGTTGCAAGAAGCCGGCATCCCGCATCTCTTCTTAGAGTTTGAAGAAAAAATGTGGATGTTCGATCGGATCAAAGGCGAGATCGAAACGTTCGTCGAGTCCCTTCTTTTCGATTAGGAGTACGTGCGATGACCGAGACCCACTATCAGGGAAAACTTCACCATCTGCAAAAAGAGCTGATGTCGGAGTATTATGCGGCGCTCACTGCCTCGGCGAACGGCAGCGGCGTCCCCGCTGCGTATCTGCTGATCGGCGGGAATCCGGTCGAGCTGCTGCGCGCGTTCGATATCCTTCCGGTCTTTCCGGAGGTCAACGCGCTACAACTCGCGGTGCGCAAACAATCGCTGCCGTTCATTCAGTCTGCCGAATTTATGGGCTACTCGTCGGATAATTGTGCCTACGTCAAAGCCGATATCGGTATGTATTTCGGCGGGCGGCAGACACCCTTCGCCACGATCCCGGAGCCGTCGCTCCTGCTCTGCAATTACGTCGGCTGCAACGTCTATCTCGACTGGTTCGGGCACCTCGCCGAATTTACCGGACAGTCGGCGTTCCAGCTCGATATTCCATTCATTCGTACGGCATCGGGTAAACCGTCGAAGGAAGATATCGCCTACGTCCTGCGCCAGCTCCACCACCTCATCGGACGTTGCGAAGAAATTACCGGGCGCAAACTCGACGAAGAGAAGTTGCGCGAGGCGGTACGCCTGTCGTCGCTTACCGGCGACCTTTGGGCGAAGATCAAACACCTCACCAAGCGCACCCCGGCACCCTACGACGCCTACTTCGATTCCGTCACCATGATGGCGCCGCTCTACTGCTTGCGCGGAACGCCGCAGGGGCTCGAATTTTTCGAGACCGCGTACGCCGAACTGCTCGCGAAGGCCGAGGCAGGCGTCGGGCCGCTGGAAAAGGAGCGCTTCCGCTACGTGATCGAGGGGCCCCCGCCATGGCCGCACCTTCGAGCGTTTCGCGATATGTTCTCGCGCTGGGATGCCGTCGCCGTCGCCTCGACCTACTCCACCGTCGGCGGGCTCTGGGAGTTCGGCTTCACGCACGATCCCGACCATCCGTTGGAATCGATCGCGCGCCACCTTCTGGAGTGGAACCTCACCAACCGCAACTTCTTGCAGCGCTACGAACAGATCGAACGCTATCTCGAAGAGTGGAACGCTAACGCTCTCATCATCCATTCGGTCAAGAGCTGTCGCCTGTTCTCCGCCGGGCAGGGCGATATGCGCGAGTATTTCACCAAGCGCGGCGTACCGACGTTGCTCGTGGAGTCCGATCTCGAAGATCCGCGCTACTTCTCGGAGGCGCAGATGCGCAACCGCATCGACGCGTTCTTCGAATCCATCGCCCACCGCCCGACACGAGAAGGAGTAACGGCATGAAATATGCAGCGGGCATCGACGTCGGTTCGACGCAGACCAAGTGCATCATCATCGACGAAAACAAACAGATCGTCGCGCGCGCGCTCACCGATACCGGAGCGAACATCACCCGCGCCGGCGAGCGCGGCTACGAAGCGGTGCTCGCCGCGGGCGGCATCGCGCGAGAGGACGTGCTCTGCGTCGTGGGCACCGGGTACGGCCGCTTCAAAGTCTCGTTCGGCGATCTGCAGATTACCGAGATCACCTGCCACGCCAAGGGCGCGAGCATGCTCTTCCCCGATACCGCAACGGTGATCGATATGGGCGGCCAGGATGCGAAGGGTATCAGCGTTCAGAATGGCGAGGTCGTCGATTTCGTCATGAACGATAAATGCGCCGCGGGAACGGGGCGCTTTCTCTCCACCGCCGCCGAAACGCTCGGGCTCTCGCTCGACGAAATCGGCGCGATCTCGCTGCAAGCGCGTAACCCCGTGCGCCTCTCCACCGTCTGCACGGTTTTCGTCGAATCCGATATCATGTCGTACGTCGCCCAGGGAAAGAAGACCGAGGATATTCTCGGCGGCATTCACAGCGCGATCGCCGCGCGAACGATCGCGCTCGTGCGGCGCGTCGGCTTGAAGCCGAACTATACGTTCACCGGCGGCGTCTCGCTCAACGTTGGCATGGTGAAGATGCTCGAAGAGAAACTCGGAGCCCCGCTCAACGTGAGCCCCGATTCACACTATATGGGCGCGATCGGCGCTGCGGTGTTCGCACTCGAACACGCACTCTCGGCCGCCGCCGTCTCGTAAAGGAGAACGCAGATGAATATCATTGCCGGCGTCGATCTCGGCTCGCGCAGCACGAAGGTAGTGCTCATCGATCGTAACGGGAAGCAACTCCACGCACATACCACGCGCACGCGCCCGCCGTTGATCGAACTCGTCGACCGCGCCGTCGACGAGGCGCTCGCGAGCATCGGTGCGGGGCGCGGCGATCTCCACTATATTGCGACGACGGGCTTCGGCCGTTCGAGCTACCCCGAACGCGATCTCCAACTCACGGAAGTTACGGCGGCGGCGTACGGGGCGGCCGCGCTCTTCCCCGGCACGCGCTGCGTTCTCGATATCGGGGCGCAGAGTTCGCGTGCGGTCAAGATCGCGCCGGGCGGGCGCGTGCGCGAATTCAAATCGAACGAGAAATGCGCCGCCGGGGCCGGCGGTTTCGTCGAGCGCGCCGCCAAGTATCTGGAGACCGAACTCGCGGAGGTCGGCGACCTTTCGATGAATGGCGAGAACCCGGTCGCGATCTCGAGCGTCTGCGCGGTGTTGGCGGAATCGGAGATTATCAACCACGTCAGTCGTGGCGAGACGCGCGAGAACATCCTGCGCGGCGTTCACCAGTCGCTGGCAGAGCGCGCGGTACTGCTCGTCAAACGTATCGGCATCGAAGAGGAAGTGACGCTCGTCGGCGGCATGGGCTACCAAGCGGGAATGATCCGCGCGCTACAAGAGGCGTTGGAGGTCCGTATCAACTGCGCGCCGCAGCCCGAGATGGCGGGCGCGCTCGGCGCGGCCCTACTCTCGAAGCGACGGATCGAGAAGAGCGCTGCGTGAACGGAGCGCTCGATATCCTTCGCGACGAGCACCGCCGCATTCTCGAAGTCTTCGATCGTTTCGAGCAGCGGAGCGCGGCGTCGGAGGTTCTTCCACCCGAGTACCTCGACGAGCTGCTGGCGTTCGTCCACATTTTCATCGACGCCAACCATCATGGGAAAGAGGAGCGCGCGCTCTTCCGCGCGACCGAGGCGCATCCGTGGTTGAACGGCTTCGCACTCCTGTTGAACGAACAGCACGAGGAGGGGCGCGGACTCGTGCGCGCCGTCGTTCGGGCGCGCGAGCGAGGGCAATCGGGGCTCGCCGAGTTACGCACCTTCGTCGCCTATCTGCGCGAGCACATCGCGCGCGAGAACGAAGCCGTCTTCGTTTCGATCGAGCAGGCGCTCGACGATCTCTCCGGCAACGATCTTGCGGAGCGATTTGCCGAGGTCGAACGCGAGGTTATCGAGCGCTGGAAGATCGCCGAGCCCGACGAGCAGCACCGGCCGATCGCCGACCTCCGCCGTTGGGACGCGCTGCTTGTTCGGGTATAGGCGCCGGCGCGCGATAGAGAAAAATGGCGTCGGCGACGCAGACCGGCTCCTCGCTGCCGAACGCCTCGATCGCAACGTGCAGGGCGACGCGCAGCCCCGATGCCGACGCGCGGACGCTCGCAATCGAAAAGCGCCCACGCACGCGCGAACCCGAACGGAGCGGTGCGAGAAAACGCACGCGGTCGAGCCCGTAATTCAACACCGATCCGATCTCGCGAATCTCGCACGCACGGTGCCAGAGCGCCGGAACGAGCGAGAGCAGGAGATAACCGTGCGCGATCGTGCCGCCGTACGCGCTCTTCGCCGCGCGGAGCGGATCGACGTGAATCCATTGGCGATCGTCGGTGCAGGCCGCGAACGCGTCGATCCGTCGTTGGTCGATGCGCAGCCACGGTGCCGAGAGGAGTTCGCTCCCTTCGAGCGCGCGGAGGCCGGAAAAACCGTACACGATTCTCGCTGCCATTTCGCCATCTCTCTTCGCAGAAGGAGCCACGATGCCCCGGTCGATTATCGAACCATTTCGTATTAAATCGGTCGAACCGATCCGCATGACCACGCGCGAGGAGCGCGAGGGCTACCTCCGGGAGGCTGCCTTCAATCCCTTTTTGCTCCGCGCCGAGGACGTGTTGATCGATCTCCTCACCGATAGCGGCACCGGAGCGATGAGCGCCGACCAGTGGGCCTCCATCATGCGCGGCGACGAATCGTACGCCGGGGCGCGTTCCTTTTATCGCTTCGCCGAAACGGTGCGCGAGATTTTCGGCTTCCAACACGTATTGCCGACGCATCAAGGACGCGCGGCGGAGCGCATTCTCTTCACGACGCTCTGCAAACCCGGTGACGTCGTTCCGAACAACACGCACTTCGATACCACGCGCGCGCACGTCGAAAGCGTCGGCGCGCGCGCCGTCGATCTGCCGATTCCCGAGGGACGCTCCCCGGCGACGCAGCATCCGTTCAAAGGCAATATGGATGTCGAGGCGCTGCGCGCGCTCATCGCCGAGGTCGGCGCGAAACGCGTGCCGCTGGTGATGCTGACCGTCACCAATAATTCCGGCGGCGGCCAGCCGGTCTCGATGGCGAACGTCAAAGCGATTCATGCGATCTGCCGCGAGTACGGCATACCGCTCTACATCGATGCCTGCCGCTACGCGGAGAACTGCTGGTTCATTCGCGAACGAGAGCCCGGCTATGCGGAACGTTCGCCGCGCGAGATCGCGCGCGAACTCTTCTCCTACGCCGACGGCTGCACGATGTCGGCGAAGAAAGACGGGCTGGTCAACATCGGCGGCTTTCTCGCGAGCAACGATGCGGCGCTGGCGAGCGCCGAATCGCGCCTGCTGATCCTCACCGAAGGTTTCACCACCTACGGCGGGCTCGCGGGGCGCGATTTAGAGGCGATGGCGACCGGGCTCAACGAGGCGCTCGAGGAAGATTATCTCCACTACCGTATCGCCTCGACCGCCTATTTGGGGCGCCGCCTCACCGAGATCGGCATTCCGATCGTGCAGCCGCCCGGCGGCCATGCCATCTACATCGATGCCGGCGCGATGCTCGCCCACCTGCGCCCGCAAGAGTATCCGGGGCAAGCACTCGTCGGCGAACTCTATCTCGAAGGCGGCATTCGGGCGGTCGAGATCGGCACGGTGATGTTCGGGTCTACCGATCCACTCAGCGGCGAAGAGCGTACCGCACCGATGGAGCTGGTCCGGCTCGCGATTCCGCGCCGGGTCTACACGCAGAGCCACATCGATTACGTCGGCGAGGTCTGCGAGGAGCTCTACGCGCGGCGCGAGCGGATCGCAGGGCTGCGCATGCTCTGGCAGGCTCCGCCGCTGCGCCACTTTACCGCGCGCTTCGAGCGGCTTCACCAGGGGAGCAGCTCGAAACCGTGAGGTTGGAACCGGCTTAGTCGTTAGGCGTCAGACGGCGGCGATGTGTACTTTGGTTTCAACGGGTTGCGAAGCCCGCATCAGATAGTATACGACGGCTCCAAGTCGTAATATTTTCTGCCGGGTTGGTCGACGGTGCGAAACTGCGTACGTGCTACGGTAGAATGCGCATTACTCGTTCCGAGTCGATTCAGAAACCATCGTGGGGCAGAGCTGGCGATCTTCGATTTCATCGAGGGCCGGTACAACCAACTGCGCCGACATTCCGCGTTAGGAAATCTGTCGCCAATGGAATTCGAACGATTCAAGACTCAGGGGGGGGCAAGAGCCCGGTGCGGGCAAGGGAGCAAATCCAGGGACCGTTCCCCAAAAACCGAATTGAACGATTTATGGTCCGCCGTATTCAAGTCATTGCCCTATGCGCCATCGTCGTCCTTATGCTCGTAAATTGTTCCTTACATAGGGCCACGCAAGTTGCCCCAACCTACCGTGGTAACGTGCAGCAAACTCACGCCGTCGAAACGCGCCTTCGCCAACCGTCCACCGCAGTAGACGTCTTCACGAAGAAGGGTTTGTGGTACTTCCAACATCCAAAGGAACGATCCGCGACCCTTCGGTTGTGCGATCGTGATTTCCAACGCGCGCGTGAATCGAAATCTTTCGACAAACGACATTACGATTGCGATGACGCCATACAAGGCCAAATGCTTACGTTGGAGAGAAACCCCAATCTACTTAATATCGCACGGGCGAAGTGCGTTTCAACGCATTACAGACGCATCTTCGACAGCGAGTGTCGAGCAGTGCTACTTACCGACCAACGTAGGAAGCTACTTCATCGAGTAACCCCGTAAGCGGATAGCGACGATGTCGCCATCCGCTTACGAGTCCCTATTACAGAGAATCGAAATATCGACTTGAATCGCCTTTATGGGTCAAATTCGCGGGCAGGTTAGTTCCGGTTTCACCGTCGTGGTCGGCTTCCCAGAAATCAAAGGATAGTCGCACGGAGGAGGCGTCGGGCGATGGATAGGAGTTGGAGTTGCCGGCGCGCGCGGGGCTGGGTCCGTAACCAACCAAGCCGAATCAGGGGTGGTAACGGAAAAGTCGTAAATGCTTCCCAGGCCACTATTGTCGTCTGAAAAACACGCGGCGCCGTTCGGGTTTGAAATGGTACCGACATCGCCTGGCTGGATTAGTCGCCAATTATTTTGCTGGTCGTTTCCGGTTTCGACGCCACCTTCAAAATTGTACGATGCCATGTTCGGAATCGCGGGGCACGGACCCGGGTAGAGATGTGTCTCGATTACGTCCCAGCTACTTTGCAAAACTGGATCGTATCCAGCGCTGCCGTAGGTGTGGTAGAGATCGTCCCATTGGCTCGAAGCGAAATTATAGATTATGGCGTGCCATGAACCGTCGCCGCCAAGCGGTTGATACAATGCAACGTCTACATCCGGCAATCCATTGCCGAGATTCCGGATATACTCGCTCTGAAAAAAGGAATTGTTTAGGTCGAGGATCACCGGCCAGTCTTCGTTTCCTTCATTCTTACACCAGTCGCCGACTTCGAGGTTTGACTCCGGCGAATATCCGTACCACGTTTGGTATACAGTGGCGATTTCTAAGCAGTTCGTCGTCCCGTCCATTGGTTGTTGACCGGCGTGCATTGTAGTGGCGATTTCATTTGGGTAGGAGCTGCCGGCTGGCGCTGCTGGTAATGCGACCTGATTGGTGCCGTACGCGGTCAAGACGGCCGACGTATCGTCAAAACCCGGTTTAGCCCAAAGCCTTCTGTGCCACCCGCATCGTAGGTAGGAACCACCGACATTGGGCTAATCTCGCTTCGGGCATTGTAGAAAATCCCGCTTCGTAGAAGCGCCTTCGTTGAATCGGGTGGCCGCACGCCTCCGACATGCGCCTGTCCAGCTAGGTTAGGCACCGATACAACACCTAATCGCGATACCGGAGTCCACGGGTCTGGAGGATTAGGTAGTGGAGCGGTCTGGAGCATCGCAACATTTGACTCCTTTGCGATTTCCGAGCGCGATGTGCCGCGGTATGCATATCGCAAGGGCGACGTAGGATTATTTCTTGATGAATTTACGGGCAGCATTCCGGTGGTTCCGGAGCTGCAGGCGGCCAGCAGCGAGGCCAGCGCAATCGATGCGATTGGTATCGTCAGACGAGAACGGTTCACGAAAAATGCCTTTCTGGACGGGAGCGAATAGGCGCGCTCTCCGAATGCAAAAATCGACCGTTACGGGTTCTCAGAGATTCCGCAAGCGTCGTGTCCCCCAGACGCGGGCGAGCATTGGCACCGGAGCGAGCGCGCACCTCTTCCATGCGCGTTTGCACTACAGACTCGCATTTGTGGTGGATGGAAAGCAAGCAACGGCGCGGGTGCCTCGGGCAGGCACTCGTCGGCGAGGTCTGCGAGGAGCTCTACGCGCGGCGCGAACGGATCGTGGGGCTGCGCATGCTCTGGCAGGCTCCGCCCCTGCGCCACTTCACCGCTCGCTTCGAGCGGCTTCACCAGGAGAGCCCTCTATCGGAAGGAGCATTGGAGCTCAAACCCTAACCGGATGAGGCTTTCGGAGCCATCGGCTCCGTGCGCTTTCTCACCCGTCATCCTACTGGAGCCCACTATGCTCGTTTTTCGTCGCCTCGTCACCGGCGCCGCTGCGATCGTCGCAGCCATGTCGCTCGTGGCCTGCGCAGGCGGATCGGTCGCGACCGTCAACGGTCAATCGATCAGCCGCCAAACCTTCGATAAGAAACTCGAAGCCAGCCCAACGGCGCGCGGCGTATTGCAGCAACTCGTTCTGCAGACGCTGCTCGACCAGTACGGGCAACGCCACGGCATTAAAATCACGAAAGCGCAGATCGCAGCGCGAGAGGCTGAGATTGCGGCGAATTACCCGCCGGGTTCGTTCCAACGCCAATTAGCGGCGAACGGACTGACCGAGCACGACCTGCACCAGATCATCCGCCAGCAGCTCATCATCGATGCTGCGGTCGGCAAGAACGTGCAGATCTCCGAATCGCAGATCGCGGCATTCTTCAATAAGAATCACGCGCAGTTCGATACGCCCGAGCAAATTAAAGCGCGACACATTCTCGTCAACGATCTCGCGACGGCGCAGAAGATCGAAGCCGATCTCAAAGCCGGCCAGCATTTCTCGGCGCTCGCCAAGCAGTACTCGCAGGATCCGGGCAGCCGCGACAAGGGTGGCGAACTCGGTTGGTTCGGCCCGAACCAGATGGTGAAGCCCTTCGAAGCGTACGCACTGACCGGCAAGATCGGCGCGATCAGCCCGCCGGTGCACTCGCCCTTCGGTTGGCACATCATTCAGGTGCAGGCGCGCAAGCCCGCCGTGAAGGCGACGCTCGCGTCGGTGCATCAGCGCATCGAAGATCAGTTGCGCGAACAGGCCGAAGCGCCGTTGGTGCAGCCGTTCATCGCAGGCCTGCAGAGCAAGGCGACGATTCAGGTGAACGATCCGCGCTTCACCGGGCTCTTCCCCACGCCGCCGCCTTCGGCCGCTCCCGCAGCGACCGCCGGTACCGCGACCGCCGCCCCCTCGGCAGCGCCGTCGGCACCGCCCTCGAAAAGCTGATCGCAGCGCAGCGATCCCACTCCGACGAGGCTCCGGTTTTCTACCGGGGCCTCGTCTCGTGTTGCGGCGAAGCCCTTTAACCCTATGCTCGTTCGTATTATCGGGCTCGGCCCCGGCGACCCATCGCTCCTCACCGTCGGTGCGATCGAAGCGCTGAGCTCCTTACCGCGCGTCGTTCTGTTGCTCGCGCCGCCCGCGCTTCGGGAATCGCTCGCGCGGCGAGCGATCGCCTTCGATGCCGAACCGCTCCACGACGCCGCGGCGATCGTCCGTGGAAGCAGCGATGCGATCGATCGTTTCGTCGGCGGGCTCGACGGCGGCGATCTCGGCATCGCGGTGCTGGGCAACCCGTTCGCCGATTTTCCGGGGCTCGCGCAGTTGCAGCGAGCGCTCGACGCGCGTGGGGCGCGCACCGAGATCGTTCCCGGCATGGCCCGAGCGACGCTCGCGGCATCGCTCGAAGTCGCGCTCGTTCCGCTACCGCCGCAAGCGCAGCGCTTCACCTTTGCAGAACTCGTCGAAGTGATGGCGCGCCTGCGATACGGCTGCCCGTGGGATCGCGAACAGACGCATCGCACGCTCGTCCCCTATCTCATCGAAGAGACCTACGAAGTCGTGGAAGCGATCGAACAGGGCGGGCTCGACGGGCTCTGCGAAGAGCTCGGCGATCTCTTGCTGCAAATCGTCTTCCACGCGCAGATCGCGAGCGAGAGTGGAGCCTTTACCGTCGCCGACGTCATCGACGCACTCGCCAATAAGATGGTGCGGCGACATCCGCACGTTTTTGCCGACGCCGTGATCGAGGATGTCGACGCGCAGTGGCGCAGTTGGGAGCGCTTGAAAGCGCAAGAAAAGACCGGGCTCGCGCGCGCGAGCAGGCTCGACGGAATACCGCAGCATCTCGGCGCGTTGCAACGCGGGCAGCGCATGCAAGAGAAAGCCGCGCGCGTCGGTTTCGATTGGCCGGGGGTCTCGGGGATTCTCGAGAAACTCGTCGAGGAGCTCGGCGAACTCGCCGAAGCGCGGCGCGCGAAAAACGACGACGAACACGTTCGCGAAGAGCTCGGCGACGTGTTCTTCACGCTCGTCAATCTCGCTCGCGCGCTCGGGATAGATGCCGAGAGCGCGGTCCGCGATGCGAATGAAAAATTCTATCGTCGCTTCACCTATATGGAGCGCGCGGCGGCCGAACGCGGCGTCGCGCTCGCCGATCTCTCTCTCGACGAACTGGAGGAACTGTGGAAGAGCGCCAAGGGCGGCGTAGCCTGATTCGCCTGCGCATGAGCGCGCACGACGCACATTACGGCGGCAATCTCGTCGACGGCGCGCGCATGCTCGCGCTCTTCGGCGACGTCGCGACCGAATTGTTGATCGCACTCGACGGCGACGAAGGGCTCTTCGTCGCATACGATAGCGTCGAGTTTCTCGCACCGGTCTATGCCGGCGACTATATCGAAGCGACCGGAGAGATCGTTACGGTCGGCAACACGTCGCGAAAGATGCGCTTCGAAGCGCGCAAGGTCGTCGCCGTGCGCGCCGATATCAACGAAAGCGCGGCCGACCTGCTCGACGACCCCGTCGTCGTCTGCCGCGCGAGCGGAACCTGCGTCACCCCGAAATCCAAGAAGCGACGCTAACCCCACGTGCCGACGATCTCGCAGCAAGTGCTCCTCGTGCTCGCCGTCGGCGTCGTCGGCGTGCTGCATACGATGGTCCCCGACCATTGGGCGCCGATCGCGCTCTTGGCCCGCCGTCGCAAGTGGTCGCAGCTTCAAGTCGGGCGGGCGGCGTTACTCGCCGGGCTCGGGCATACGGTCTCCACGCTCGTCATCGCGACGATCGTGTGGGCGGGCGGCATGTACGTGGCGCAACGCTTCGGGCATTTGCTCGGCATCCTCTCGAGCGTCGCGCTCGTGGCGTTCGGCCTCTGGATCGCCGTTGCCGGTTGGCGCGAAATGCGCGAGCACGATCGCGCGCACGCGCACGGGCACGCACACGATCACGACCACGATTCCGGGCGCTCGCGCGGCGTGCTGCTCGTCATTCTCGGTTCCTCGCCGATGATCGAGGGCATCCCGGCGTTCTTCGCCGCTTCGCGTTACGGGCTCGGGCAACTCATCACGATGTCGATCGTCTTTGCGGCGAGCACGATGCTGACCTATCTCGCGCTCTGTCTGCTCTCGAGCGCGGGGCTCGCGCGCCTACAGTTCGGCCGCTTCGAACGCTACGGCGAAGTGATTAGCGGCCTCTTCATCGCTCTCTTAGGCGCATTTTTCGCAATCTTCCCCGCAATCTAACCAAGCCGTGCGCGCGCTCTTCGCAGAACCCTCCTTCAGACGTTATTTTCTCGCGCGCCAACTCAGCGTGCTCGCCTATTCCATCGAAGCGGTCGCCGTCGGTTGGCAGATCTACGCGATCACGCACGCGGCACTCGCATTAGGGTTCGTCGGCCTGGTGCTCTTCGTGCCGCAAGTCGCGCTCGCGGTACCGGCCGGAGTCCTCGCCGACCGCTTCGACCGCCGGAAAATCGTCTTTCTCGCGTCGGTCGGTGAAGCACTCGGGGTCGCGATCTTCGCCGACCTCGCCTGGCAGCACTCGCACGCGCTCTGGGCCTATGGAGCGGCGTTGCTCGTCGGCGGCACCGCGCGCGCGCTCAGCGCGCCCGCCGAACGCGCGTTGCTCGTCGGCATCGTCGAAGAGTCGGCGTTCCAACGGGCCTCCGCCTTGAGCAATTCGATCGGGCAGATGCTCGCGATTCTCGGGCCCGCGATAGCGGGCGCGCTCATCGCGCTCTCGACGCCGTTCGCATTTGCGGTCGCGACGTGCGCGTACGCCGCATCGACGCTCGCTTACGCATCGTTGCGCGTCCGGTCGCAGCGACATATCGATCCCGGCGAACTCGACCCGATCGGCGGCATCCGCTACCTGCGCGAGCAGCCCGAGGTGCTTGGCGCGATCTCGCTCGATCTCTTCGCCGTGCTCTTCGGCGGGGCGACCGCGCTCCTGCCGATCTTTGCGACGACGATCTTGCACGTCGGCCCGGTGGGCTTCGGCCTCATGCGCGCCGCTCCGGGGCTCGGCGCCGCGCTCGTTGCCTGGTATCTCTCGCGCCGACCGCTCGAACGCGGCGCTGGGCGCGCGCTCTTTTTCTGCGTCGCCGCCTTCGGCATCGCGACGATTGTTTTCGGTCTCTCGAAAAATCTCGCGCTCTCGCTCGTCGCGCTGCTCGCTCTCGGCGGGTTCGATATGGTGAGCGTCGTCATTCGCATGACACTCGTGCAATTACGCACGCCCGACCATCTCCGTGGCCGCGTCAGCGCGATCGAGAATATCTTTATCGGCGCATCCAACGAGTTGGGCGCCTTCGAATCCGGCGTGACCGCCGCGTGGCTCGGCGCCGAAGCCTCGGTCGCGCTCGGTGGCATCGCAACGCTCGCGGTGATTCTCGCGTGGGCGTTCGCCTTTCCGCAGCTCCGCCGGATGGATCGCCTGGAGCGCCTCCGCTAGAGCTGCAGCCGCGCGCCTCTATGTGCTTTTTGTCACAGGAACGAAAAACGAACCTGGGAATGGGCTGAGCGCGTCGGCGAGTACGTCGGCGCATTACTGCACTCATCCATTCGCATTTAAGGAGACCCCTTGAACCTTCGATCTTCTCGCGCCCTACGCGGCCTCGCTTCGGCGGCCGCCGCATGCGCGCTCGGCGTCCTGATTGCCGGTTGCGGTGGCGGCGCCGGCTCCTCGGCCCTCCCGACCAAGAGCATCTCGCCCGCGAGCGCTTTCAAGCCGAAAATTTTCCCCGTCATGCATATCTCGCGCTCGACCGCGAAGATCGCGATGGCGAAGCTGACGCGCTCGGGAGCGTATTTCTCCCCGATCGTCGGCGGCAAACCGGTCCGCATTCACACGAAAACCGTCTCGGCGGGCATGAACCTCACCAACAACGGCGGCCCCGTCGTGCCCACGGCGAGCGTCTACAACATCCTGGTGAACTGCCCCGACGAGAGCTGCTGGGGCGGCGACATCTCGGGCTTCGAGAACAGCTTCTTCTCCAGCGATATGATCCACATTCTCGACCAGTACGTCGGACAGTCGGCGACCTATACCGTCGGCGGCGACGTGCCGGTGACCTATAACACCAGCAGCCAACTCGGCGACCAAGATATCGTCAACATCATCTACAACGTCGCCCAGCAGTACGGCACCGGGTACAACGCCGTCTACAACGTCTTCCTCGAGAACGGCGTGCAGCAGTGCAGCCAGAACGCCGGCGGCTGCTACCTGCAGCAGTATTGCGCCTATCACGGGAGCAACGACTACAGCGATATCGGCCACACCCTCTACACCGTCGAGCCCTACCAGGACGTCTCGGGCTGCCAGGTGAGCTCGGTGAGCAACGGCGGGCAATCGCCGAACGGATCGACGATCGATTCGACCTCGTCGACGCTCTCGCACGAGCTCTCCGAGACCTTCACCGATCCCGACGTCGCGATCAACAACCTCGCGTGGTACAACTCCTCGGGCGGCGAGATCGGCGATCTCTGCGCCCCGGCGGCGGGCGTCCCGACGCAACAGATCTCGCTCAACGGCACCGTCTTCGAGATCCAAGGCGAGTACGACAACAACGTCTCCGATTGCTCGTGGCAATCGCCGTAGCGTCGCTGCGGTAGAGGCAATTCGGCGGGGTTCGGTTCGCAAGAGCCGAACCCCGCCGCTATGTCGGTTCTACGTGCGGATACGGCGGCGATTGCAAGCGCGGCTGCCGCGCTCCGCGCCGGGGCCTGCGTCGCCTTCCCGACCGAGACCGTCTATGGGCTCGGCGCGGTCGCCTTCGACGCTCGCGCCGTCGCACGCATCTTCGAAATTAAAGCGCGCCCGACGTTCGATCCGCTCATCGTCCACGTCCTCGATGCCGAGATGCTCGCGCGCGTCGTCGCCGACGTCCCGCCGCTCGCGGCCCGGCTCGCGGAAAAATTCTGGCCCGGCGCGCTGACGCTCGTGCTCGCGAAACGTCCGGAGATTCCGGGGATCGTTACCGCAGGGCTCGAGACGGTCGCCGTGCGCATGCCCGCACACCCGGTCGCGCGCGCGCTCCTCGCGGCGACGAAGATGCCGATTGCGGCACCGAGCGCGAATCCCTTCGGGCGGCTCAGCCCGACGAGTGCCGAGCACGTACGCGCCCAACTCGGCGAGCGCGTCGAGATCGTTCTCGACGACGGCGCGACGCCGTTAGGAATCGAATCGACGATCGTCGCGTTCGATCCCGTTCCGACGCTGCTGCGCCACGGCGCGATCGCGCGCGAAGCGATCGAAGCGGAGATCGGCCCGCTGCTCGATGCAACGGCGCCGAGCGACGGATCGGCGCCGCAAGCACCGGGACAATTGCTGCAGCATTACGCACCGCGCACGCCGATTCGCGTGATCGATCGCCTCCCGCCGCTCGAGCGACGCGCGGGCGCTGCCTATCTCGGCTTCGAGCAGGGTGCCGAGGGATACGCCGCGCAGCGCGTGCTCTCGCCCGCGGGAAGCGAGAGCGAGGCCGCCGCGCGTCTCTTCGAATATCTGCACGAACTCGACGCCCTCGGGCTCGAACGGATCGACGCGGCACGCGTGCCGCCACGCGGCCTCGGCGCAGCGATCGCCGACCGGCTCGCGCGCGCGAGCGCGCGATGAGCGCACCGACCGTTGCGACCGAACGCGAGAAAAAGCTCGCGCTCCTCGCGTTGCTGGTCCTCGCGTTCGCCTGGGGCTTGAATTGGGTCGTCCTCAAAGTCGCGGTCGCCTACGCGCCGCCGCTCGTTTTCGCCGCCGCGCGGATGATCGGCGGCGGCATCGCGCTGCTCGCGCTCTGCGCGTGGCGGGGGCGCGGCGTGCGGCCGCGCCATCTCGCCACCTATACGTGGATCGGGCTCTTTCAGACGGCGGGCTTCATGGGCTTCGTGATGATGGCGATCGCGATCTCCGGGGTCGGCGCGATCTCGACGCTCGCCTATACGATGCCGCTCTGGGTCGCGGTCGGCGGCGCGTTCTTTCTCGGCGAACGCCTGCACCCGTTGCAGATCGTCGCGCTCGTGTTGGCGATGCTCGGCATCCTCGCGATCGTCGGCTTCGACCACCTCGGCCGCGCGGGATACGCCGATCTACTCGCATTACTCGCGGGGATCGCGTGGGCGGTCGGCGTCGTCATTACCAAACGGCTCGCCAATCGGACCGAGATCGACGTGATCGAACTCACCACCTGGCAGATGCTCGCCGGAGGCGCGGCGTTAGGGATCGCCGCGTTTTTCGTGCCGCACGGCGCGACGCATTACACGCTCGCCTATATCGGCGCGCTCGCCTATAACATCTTTATCGCGACCGCGCTCGCCTACGTGCTCTGGGTCTACGTGCTCGACCGTCTTCCGGCGCGCGACGCAAGCATGGGCGTGCTGAGCAATCCTATCGTCGGCATCATCGCGGCGTGGGGATTCCTCGGCGAGATTCCCTCAGCGAGCGTCGGTTGGGGGATCGCGCTCACGCTCGCCGGGCTCGCACTGATGGCGTACGCCGATCGCTCCGGCGCGCGATGAACGCAGCCGCGAAGGCCCTGCGCAAACGTCTTCCGCGCGCGACCCTGTGCGTGTGGGACGATGCGATGCGCGCCGAAGATCCGCTCGCCGCGCTCCGACGCCAGGAATCGACGCGCATTCCCGCGCTGTTACCGATCCGCCACCAACGGATGCGCCGCGATCCGTTTAGCTTTCTGCGCGGCTCGGCGGCGATCGCCGCGAGCGACTTCGCCGCACTTCGCGTGACCGGGCTGCGCGCGCAACTCTGCGGAGACGCGCATCTACTCAACTTTGCGGTCTACTCCACCGCGGAGCGCGCGCTCGTTTTCGATCTCGTCGATCTCGACGAGACGCTCCCGGGACCATGGGAATGGGATATGCTCCGGCTCTGCTCGAGCCTCGTCGTCTTTGCGGCCTCGGTCGGAATACGGAACGACCGCGCGCAGGATGCCGTCGTCGCTGCCGCCCAGGCGTACCGCGAAGCGATGAATGCCTACGCACAGCTCGATCCGCTCGTAATTTGGTACGATCGCATCGAGGTGGACGCGCGAATCGCCGATGACGGCGCGATGCGTGCTGCCGCAGCAGCACGCATGCCGACGCTCGCATCGCCGAACGAACGCACGCCGCGCTTCGTCGATCGCCCGCCGCTCTTTCGGCGCCTGCGCCACGCCGACGAACGCGTCGAACTCGCACACGGCATTCTGCGTTCGTATCGGGGCGCGCTCCCCGACGATAGCCGCGCGCTCTTCGATCGCTATCACACCGTCGATATGGCGCTCGATATCGTCGGCATCGGTGGCGTCGGCACGCTCTCGCTCGTCGTCCTCTTGCCCGCGGGCTCGGAGCGGCCGCTGCTCTTGCAGATACGAGAGGCGCAGCGTTCGACGCTGGAGCGCCCGCTCGGGCTCAGCCGCTTCGCCCACCACGGCGAACGCATCGTCGCCGGCGAACGGCTCGTCCAGGCGGCGAGCGATCCGTTTCTCGGTTGGACCAGCGACGGCGATCGCGATTTTCACCTGCGTCGGTTGCCCGACGCGCACGCATCGCTCGATACGACCGGCGTTCGCGCATCGACGTTGATTCGCTACGCTCGCCATTGCGGCAGAGCGCTCGCCCGCGCGCACGCCCGCTCCGGCGAACCGAGTGCGATCGGCGGTTATCTCGGCAATAGCGCCGAATTCGAGGAAGCGATGCTGCAATTCTCGCTCGCCTACGGCGTGCGCTGCGAGCGCGATTACTCCGCGTTCGTCGCCGCTTGCGCGCGCGGCGAATTCGCGTTCGACGAATAGCGGCGCGCGAGCCACATCGCGTTGCCGACCACGAAGAGACTCGACGCGCCCATCGCACCGGCGGCGTAGATCGGTGCGACGATCCCGAACGCCGCGAGCGGCACCAAGGCCACGTTATAGGCGAGCGCCCAGAAGAAATTCATCACGATCGTGCGCATGGTGGCGCGCCCGATCTCGATCGCATCGACGATCGCCGAGGGGTCGTCGCGCAACGCCGCGGTTCCCGCCGTCTCCAACGCGACGGCGGCGCCCGCGCCCATCGCCATGCCGACGTTTGCGAGCGCGAGCGCGGGGGCATCGTTGATGCCGTCGCCTAAAAACGCGACTTGCGCGCCGCCCTCGCGAAGCTTGCGCACGAGCTCGCCCTTCGCTTCGGGCAAGAGCTCGGCATAAACGCGTTCGATGCCGCACGCCGCGGCGATGCGCCGGGTAACACCGAGCGCGTCGCCGCTCGCAAGCGCGACGACGATCCCTTGCGCCTTCAATCGTTCGACCGTACTCCGCGCGTCATCGCGAATGGGATCGGCGATGCGAATGCGCCCGAGCGCGCTTCCATTCTCGACGACGTAGAGCGCGCTCTCGATCGCGTCAACCTCGGGCATTTCGGCGAGGGCGACACCGCGCTCGCGCAAAAATGCCGCGCTCCCGACGAGCACGCTACTCCCCGCGACGCTCGCCGCGAGGCCGCGCCCGCGCACCGCCGCGACGTCGCGTGCGGGCTCGAAGGCGAGCGAACGCGCCCGCGCTTCACGAACCACCGCACCGGCGAGCGGATGCGTCGATGCAATTTCGAGCGATGCCGCAAGCCCGAGCAGCCGCGCCTCGTCGCCGGTGAAAACTTCGACGCCGACCACCTGCGGGCGCCCGCGCGTGAGCGTACCCGTCTTATCGAAAACGACGGTGTCGATTTTCGCGAGCCGCTCGAGCGCGTCGGCATCCTTCACCAAAATACCGTTCCGCGCCGCGACGCCGACGCCGGCGACGATTGCGGTCGGCGTCGCCAGGCCGAGCGCGCACGGACATGCCACCACCAGCACCGCAACGGCAGCGATCAACGCTTCGGCGGGCGCGTGATGCGTGAAGAGCCAGCCTGCAAACGTGAGTAGAGCGATCGCCAGGATCGTCGGCACGAAGACCGATGCGATACGATCGGCGATGCGTTGCACGGGCGGCAAGCTGCCTTGCGCGCGAGCGACGACCGCAGTAATGTGCGCGAGCGTCGTGCCGGTGCCGACTGCGGTCGCCCGTAGCAACAGCGCGCCGTCGCCGTTGAGCGTGCCCTGCTCGACGCGGTCGCCGGTGCCGACCTCGACCGGCATACTCTCTCCGGTGAGCATCGAGCGGTCGATCGCACTCGCGCCCTCGACGATCTCTCCGTCGATGGGAATGCGCTCTCCGGCGGCGACGGCGACGATATCGCCGACGCGCAATAGATCGGCGGCGACCGTTTCGCGCGTTCCATCGGGAGCGACGCGCACCGCGGAGGGAGGGCGCAGCGCGATCAATTCGCGCAAAGCCTGCGAACTGCCGACCTTCGCTCTCGCTTCGATGTACTTGCCGATCGAGATGAGCGCGATAATCGCCGCGGCGGTTTCAAAATACGTCGGCACGCCGCGCGCGAGATTGACAAAACTCAGAGCGAGCGCGGCGGTCGAGCCGAGTGAGACCAACGTATCCATCGTCGCGCTGCGGTCGCGCAACGCCATCCACGCGCCGCGATGAAAATGCGCGCCGAGCGTCAGCCAGACGCCGGTCGCGAGAATCGCCTGAACGAGCTCGTTATCGGGAACGCGCAGCGGAAGCATCGCGAGCGCCACGACGACCGCGGCGGCAGCGCTCCCCCAGAACAGGGCGCGCGCCTGCGCGTGTAGCGCGGCGATTCGCTCGCGCGCCGCGCTCTCTTCGTCGGGCGCGACGTGCGCTTGGTATCCCGCGCGCTCCACCGCGGCGATGAGGTTCGCAACTTGCACCCCCGGTTCGAAGGCGACGTTCGCCCGCTCGGTCGCGAGATTGACGGAGACCTCATCGACGCCCTCGACGCGGCGCAGCGCGCGCGTCACGTGGCTCACGCATGACGCGCAGGTCATGCCGCCGATGGAGAGCTCGACGCGCTCCTCGGCGTGCGCGGCGTTCATGCCAGGGCGTATCCCGCCTCGTCTAGGACGGCGGCGATCTTCTCCCGTTCGACGGTACGTTCGGCCTCGAACTGCGCGCGGTGATGCGCCAGGTCCACCCGGACGTTCTGCACCCCCGGAAGCCCTTCGAGCGCTTCCTTCACGTGCCGGGCGCAGTTCTCGCAGGTCATCCCGGTAATCTCAATCGCTTGTGTCATCGCTTTTCGGCCCCCTTCGTTGCCTCTCTCCAGCATAACCACCGCGGGGTTGCAAGCGAGCGACCTTGGTCGTCGATACCTTGCCTCGCGCCGGGAGATACGGTACAACCCTTCTATATGAAGTTTTTTGCCCGATGGGCACGAGGGCCGGCCGCCCTCGCCGTGGCGTTTACCTGCATCGGCGCCGCCGCACCGAACCCCCACCTCTCGCTCTCGACCAGGGCCGACGTACGCGAGGCGTTTCACCTGCTCACGACGGTGCCGTTCAAGCCGCTCTCGGCGCAGCGGCTGCTCGATGTCGCTCGGCACGCCCTCGAAGCGCGCGCGAAAGAACGCGGCGTGGTACTCTCGCTCTTTCCCGCAACGGCGACGACGCGAAAGGCCGATGTCGCCGCACTCGACGACGAAATCGAAACGATCGCCGGGCTGACGCACGACGACGCGCGCAACGATGCGTACGTCGCGATTCGCGCGATGGCCGCGGCGTTTCACGATCCCTATACCGTCTTCTGGGATCCCCAGCAGATGCTCGCGTTTCAGCACGAACTCGATCCCAAGCGGACCGTCGGCGTCGGGCTCGAGCTCCGCCGTTCGCACGACGGCATCGTCGTGAACTACATCGTGCCCGGAACCCCCGCCGACCGTGCCGATATTCACGTCGGCGATCGCATTCCCAGCATCGACGGCAAGAGCACGCACGATCTCGGCAGCGCGGCGGCGGAGGAGCTCTTCGCGGGTAAAGTCGGCAGCCCGGTCTCGATGGTCGTCGATCGCGCCGGCGAGCGCGAACTCACGCTCACGCTCGATCGTGCGCTCTACCGGCCGCCGACGGTCACGAGCCGCATGCTCCCCGATCGCATCGGTTACGTCGCCGTGAGCGCGTTCGGTGAAGCGACTCCCGAGGAATTCGGCGACGCGTTGCATCGCCTGGTGTCGTCGGGCGCGCGCGCGCTCGTTTTGGATCTCCGCAACGACGGCGGCGGGTTCGTCTCCTCGGCCGTCGAGATCGCGTCGGATTTTCTCGGCCGACAACCGTTGATGGTGATCGAACGGCGCGATCGCGCGCCGGCGACGATTCACGGGGAGAACGACGCTCCCGTGCGCTTGCCGATGATCGTGCTGGTAAACGGCAATACCGCATCGGCATCGGAGATCACCGCGGGCGCGCTCCAAGACGATCGCGCCGCCGAATTGATCGGTACGCAGACCTTCGGAAAGGGCGTCATGCAAGAACTCGATCCGCTCCGCGACGGCGCAGCGCTAAAAATTACGACCGCGCATTACCTAACCCCGTTGCATCGCGATATCAACAAACGCGGTCTCACGCCGAACATCCGCGTCTCGGGAGCGCAGGTGCGGCGCATCGGGGAATTATCGCACGATCCGCAATTACAGGCGGCGATGCACGCGTTGCTCGCACAGCTCGTCGCACGCGCCCACCCACGCCGCTGATGCAGTACGCGATCGCGTACGCCTTGAGCAGCGCGGCGGGATTGCGCGCGATCTTCGCGCTCGCCGTCGCCTCGCTCGCCGTTCACGCCGGTTGGTTCCATCCCCCGGCGAACCTCGCGTGGCTCGACGCCTGGCCGGTCACCATCGCGCTCCTCGTTCTCGCCGCGCTCGAATTGCTCGCCGATAAAGTACCGCTGCTCGACCACAGCATGCACGTCGCACAGACGGTGCTGAAACCCGCGATCGCCGCGATCTTGGTCGCCGGCTCGCTGCACGGGCTTCCCGGCCCCGCACTCGTCTCGTTGGTCGTTCTCGGCGCGCTCAACGCGCTCGGCATTCACGCCGCGGCGGCGAGCGGGCGCGGCGTCTCGACGACCTTTACCGGCGGTTTTGGAAATCCCATCGTCTCGCTCTTCGAAGATATGGCCGCACTCGCGCTCTCGGTACTCGCCTTTCTCACTCCCTGGCTCGGCGCGATCCTCGCACTGTTCGTCGGAGCGATCGCCGTGCGCGTGCTGGTAGGGGTGCGACGGACGCTTTTCGCGAAGGCTGGCGCGAACGTGGGCGATTAGCTCAGCTGGGAGAGCGCCTCCTTTACACGGAGGATGTCGGCGGTTCGAGCCCGTCATCGCCCACCATTTCCCACGCGACGCACCATCGGTCGGCACGCCAACGAATCTTCGCCGAACATGCGCTCCGGTAGAGGGCGGGCAAGAAGCTTCCGCCAAAGGCGACGCGTCGTGAAAAATCGCAGACCGCATTTTTGTATCGCTATGCTCGTCGGCGGCATTGCCATGGTGACGACGCTTACTGCTTGCGGCGGTTCGTCGAATCCCGTCCCAACCGTATCGCCAACGCCCTCCGTTCTCGCTACGGTCACCGAATTCCAAGTGTCGCCGCTCGATCCGGGTACCGCAATAACGACGGGCCCCGACGGCGACCTCTGGTTTACCGAAGGCACCGGGATCGGCAAAATAACGACGAACGGCGCCTTCACCGCGTACCCCGTCCCAACGAGCAATGCCTGGCTCGGCGACATAACGACGGGGCCGGACGGTAACCTCTGGTTTACCGAAGGCACCGGCAAGATCGGCAGGATCACTCCCAGCGGATCGATTACCGAGTACCCCGTTCCCTCGCCCTCCTCAAACCCTTTCGACATCACGACGGGTTCCGACGGGAATCTCTGGTTTACTGAGAGTGCCGCGAATAAGATCGGCAGGATCACCACCGGGGGTACGATCGCGGAATTCGCTCTTCCGGGGGCGCACGCATATCTCTCCGGCATCACCGCGGGTCCGGATGGTAACCTTTGGTTCACCGAACCCGGCATCGACGCGATCGGCAAGATCACGACGAGCGGCGTCGTCACCGATTATTCCCTCCCATCGACCGGCGCTTTGCCGAGCGACATCACGACCGGTCCGAACGGCAACCTCTGGTTCACCGAACCCGGCATCGACGCGATCGGCACGATCGCGACGAGCGGCGTCGTTACCAGTTATCCCATCCCGTCGGTCGATGCGAGCCCGCGGAATATCACGACCGGCCCGGACGGCAACCTCTGGTTCACGGAAAACAACGAAGCAGGGCAGATCGGAAGAATCTCCCCAAGCGGCGCAATAACGCTGTATTCGCTGTCGGCCCCGATGGCTCTGGGCGGTATCGCAACCGGCCCGGATGGAGAGCTTTGGTTCACCGTCATGAACGGCCATTCGATCGGGAAGATCGCTCTCTAGCGGCATCACGCGAGAACGCCGCCCGAAAAACCAAAGGTGCCGCCACGTTTACGATCCCGCTCGTGCGGGTATCATCACCGAACGAAGGAGCATCTTCATCATGGGCAATCTCTTGTGGACCGTTGTCGTCGTCCTCGTCGCGTTTTGGCTTCTCGGCTTGCTCTTCCATATCGGAGGAGCGCTGATCCATCTCATCCTCGTGGTCGCCATTATTTTGATCGTCATCAATTTCCTGACCGGACGAGGCGCGCGCATTTAGAGAAGGTATCGAAAAATGCGCCTCATGCCCGCGGCATGAGGCGCATTTTTTTTACGATCTTCGTTGAGGTTCGCCGCGGAGTTGCGCTAATGCGCTCGCGGAATACGCGTGCGCTTGTTCGCCGTGGTCGTGAGCGCGGTGAGCGTGCTGCTCCGCCAATTCGTGTTCGCCTTGGGATTGCTCGAACGCCGCCTGGCGGTGATGGTGGGCGGCGGCATCGTGATGCCCCGCAGCTTCATGGTGTGCCGCGCTCGCGCGCGGATTTCCGACAGGTTCCTTGCCGCCTTTGGGTTCTAATTTTTCGTAGAACTCGTTTCCACTCTTCGTCGCGGCGGGATCGCCGGTTCCCCCGTTGGACTTGGGCGTCGGTTTCAAGATCGTTGCTTGGTTTGACATGTTCTTGTTCCTTTACTTGGTCGATGTGACCGATAAGAACATCCCCGTAAGCTACGAATCCCAAACAACCGGCATCCGAACGGTTGGTTCGAGCGAAGCGCAAAAGAACGAATCGTCAATCGAATCGGAGCGCACCGCCGCGGCTAAATCGCCGAGTGCCACGACCGGGGGCGCGGGCATTCCTGCGCCGAATCACGGTGCTGCCCACTTCCTACAAGCGAGGACGAGATGAACGAATCGACGCTCGTGCGCACCGACCGTGAAGGCAGCACGGCGGTCATCACGATGACCAACGCAGCCAAACGCAACGCGCTCTCCCGCGCGATGATGCGGGCGCTGATCGACGCGCTCGACGGCGTCGCCGCCGATCCGAGCCTCCGCGCCGTCATCCTCCGCGGCGAAGGCCCGGCCTTTAGCGCCGGACACGACCTTCGCGAGATCTCCGAAGCGCGCGGCGCCGAAATGGACGAAATTTTCGATCTCTGCGTCGAGCTGATGGAGACGCTGCAGCGCATCGAAGCGCCGACGATCGCCGAGGTCGACGGCATCGCTACCGCCGCCGGCTGTCAACTCGTCGCGAGCTGCGATCTCGCGGTCGCCTCCGAGCGTTCGGTCTTCGCAACGCCGGGCGTCAAGATCGGCCTGTTTTGCAGCACGCCGATGGTCGCGCTGACGCGCGCGATCGGACGCAAGGCGGCGATGGAGATGCTGCTCTTGGGAGAGCCGATCGACGCCGCACGCGCGCTCGCGTGGGGACTCGTGAATCGTGTCGTCGCCGCCGAGAGCGTCCACAGCGAAGCGCTCGCGCTCGCCGACCGGATCGCGCGCTCCGCGCGAGCGACGGTAGCGACGGGGAAGGCCGCATTCTACGAACAGATCGCCCTTCCGCAGCACGAAGCGTACGCCTACACCAAAGAGGTGATGGTACGCAACGCTCGCGCCGCAGATGCCGTGGAAGGCATCGGTGCCTTCCTCGAAAAACGCACGCCGCACTGGCAAGCATAGCGGGCATTCCGCCCGCCGCGGACGAAGGCAACGCCCGTGCAACTCATTCAGAAAAACACGCGTTTTGCCGCTGCGATCCTCGCCGTCGCTCTCCTTGCGTGCTGCCTCGTCGCAGCCCTCCGCGTCCGTACCGAGATACACGCGCGTCGTGTCGAAATCGCGATGGATTACAGCGATTTCGCACAGCTGGCGCGTTCGTTCGATTACCGAGCGGACGCTTTTTTGATCGCGCTTCGCCGCGCCGGGCTCACCTCGCTCGCCGTCAGCGAGCAGTTGGGTTCGAACCTCGGCAACGATGGTTCGACGACGGTAGCGACCGGCGCGCAGATCCTCAACGGCGCCCGCCTCGCACCGATCGACGACCCGCTGCTCGCGCGGCTCGCGCGCGCACGAAAGATCGACAGTCGCGCGATCTATCTCACCATAGGGCGCAAGAGCACCTACGAGCGTCTCCGGCTCCAGCTACCGCTGCATTTCATGCCGAAGTCGATCCGCATTCTTCGCGCGCGGCGTCCGTGGTTGATCGAATTGCACACGCAGATCGACTACTTCAACGGCATCGGGCTGGGCATCCCCACTTCGGAGATTTTGCTCGCGAAGCGGTTGGGGCTTCTGCTTATCCCGCGCTTGCAGAACGACGAACGCTTTAAGGCGCCGCAGATGAAGGCCGAGCTCAACGGCATTCTCGCGCTCGATCCGAAAGTCTCGACCGTCATCTTTTTCGGATTGAAGAATCAGGTCTTCGGCTATCCGGACCACGAGAAGGATGCCGCCGAACTCTTCCGCGCGCATCACTTTAATTTCGGCACGATCGAAGTCTACGATCCCAGCCAACTGCAGAAGGGCAACAACGCTCTCGCCGAACTCATTCCCGGGCGGACGGTTCGCGTGCAAACGGTGCAAAAGACCGAACTCGACCGCCTGAGCGTGCCGGCGCTGATCGATCGCTTCATGCTCGGCGTGCGCGAGCGCAACGTTCGCGTGATCTACCTTCACCCGTATCCGCACCGCGATAAAAAGCTCAGTATCGAGGCGACCAATGTCGAGATCGTCCACCGCCTAGCAAAAGCGATCGCGGCGGACGGCATGCGGCTGGGCACGGCGACGCCGATCCCGCTCTATCCCGGTACGAATCGGCTGCTCGTCGGCATCGTCGCGCTCGCGGTTCCTTCGATCTTCGTGATGCTCCTCGGCGCGTTCGGGCTCTATCGCCCCAGCTACGCGGCGATCGCCTATCTCGCGACGATTTTACTCTACGCGGGGGGCATCGCGACGCACCGCGCGGATCTCGCGCGCTCGCTGCTCGCTCTCTGCGGCGGCCTGCTCTTCGTCGTCGCGGCGATGCTCGTCTACGCGCCCGCGTGCGCCGAATCGCCGAGCACGAAATTTTGGGTTCAGTGGTGGCGGTCGTTGCGCTGGTCGCTCGTCGTTATCGGCACCGTGCTGCTCGGCGCGCTCGTTGTCGTCGGGTTGCTGAGCACGCCGCTCGCGATGGAAGAGATCGAGCCATTCCGCGGCGTGAAGCTCATGCTCGCACTTCCGCCGTTGATCGCGCTCTTGCTCTACGTCTTCGACGCGCGCTTCCAAGCGAAAGTTGGGCGCGCGGTCGACGTCTTGCTCGCGCCGGTGCGCGCCTATCACCTCATCGTCGTCGCCGCGCTGCTCGGTGCGGGAGCCGTGCTTTTGATGCGCAGCGGAAATACGAGCGATATCGGCGCCTCGCACCTCGAACTCGTCATCCGACAGGATCTCAGCACCTGGCTCTCCGTGCGTCCGCGCTTCAAGCAGTTCCTGATCGGCATTCCCGCAGCGATGCTACTGCCCGCGCTCGCCGTCGCGCACCGCCGCGCGATCGGTTGGCTCTGCGCGCTCGGCGTCGGCGTTGGGCTCGGCGACGCCGTCGACACCTTCTCGCACCTGCACACCCCGCTGCTCATCGCCATTTTTCGTATCGGCAACGATTTTCTCGTCGGCGCGATCGTCGGCGCGGTAGGGATCGCGCTCTACCGTTTGGTAGCACGGCGGCTGCCGGCATAGCGTGCGCGTGTTGCTCAGCGGGTATTACGGGTTCGGCAATATCGGCGACGAAGCGTTGCTGCGCGTCATCGTCGGCCGAATTCGCTCGCGTATGCCCGGAGTCGAAATCGAGGCGCTCTCGGCGAATCCCGAAGCGACGGGCGCGCAGTACGGTATCGCGGCCACGCAACGGCGCGATGCCGGCGCGGTGCGCGCGGCGATCGATCGCTGCGATTGCCTCGTCTCCGGCGGGGGCGGGCTCTTGCAAAACGCAACGAGTACGCGCAGCCTGCTCTATTATGCGGGCCTGCTTCGCGCCGCACATCGCCGCAAAAAGAAAACGATGATCTTCGCGCAATCGATCGGTCCGCTCGACGGATTGGGGCGCCTGCTGGTACGCTCGCTCTGCGCGGGCGTCGACCGCGCGAGCGTACGCGACGCACGTTCCGTCCGCTTACTGAAATCGATCCTCCCGGGAACGCGCGTCGAACTCGGCGCCGACCCGGTCTTTCTGCTCGATCTCGCTGCCGACGAACGCGACGTACGCGACGAAGGGCTCGACCCGGTCGCCGCACCCTACGTCGTCGTGAGCGTGCGCAAGCACCAGGCATTACGCGCGGGAATTCCCGCGATCGCGCGCGCCGTCGATCGGCTCGCACGCGAGCACGGCTTGCGCGGCGTCTTTCTCCCGATCGGCGGAGCGGAGGATGCCGACGTCGCGACGCGCGTCATTCGCGCCTGCGAGAGCGCGCCGATGCTCCTCCCGGAACGTTCGATCGAGCGGAGCGCGGCGATCGTCGCGTCGGCTCGCGTTGCGATCGGCATGCGCCTGCACGCACTGATCTTTGCCGCCCGCTTCGCGGTGCCGTTTCTCGCCATTCCCTACGATCCGAAGGTCGCCGCGCTCTGCGAAGATCTCGCATATCCGCTCGCGCCGCTCTGGGTTCCCGGCGGGGAGGTCCCCGAGAACGCCGCGATCGACGGCGCCGTAGAGCGACTGATGTCGGAGCACGCAGCGCTGCGCGAGCACCTGCAAGGCTCCGTGGCGGCGCTCCGGTGCGCTGCCGAACGCAATTTCGAGATCTTGCAAGATTTACTCGACGGGTAAGAGCCGACGGTTCCGAGGGCGAATGAGAGCCCTCCCATGAACGACGCTTCGCGCGCGGATTATCGCGCTACCCTCAACCTCCCCGTGACCGATTTCCCAATGAAGGCGGAGCTTCCCAAGCGCGAGCCGGGGCGCGTCGCATGGTGGAACGAGCAACGCATCTACCAACGCGCCTTGGAGCGCAACGCCGGCGCGAAGCCGTGGGTCCTGCACGACGGCCCGCCGTACGCAAACGGCGAGCTGCATATGGGGCACTTCCTCAACATGGTGCTCAAGGATATGTTCGTGAAGATCGCGCTCTTGGAAGGGCGCGCGGCGCGCTTCGTTCCGGGCTGGGACATGCACGGGCTCCCCATCGAACTCGAGACGCTCAAACATCTCGGCGTCAAAGATTTTCACGAGATCGATCCGTTGGAACTGCGCGCGAAGTGCAAGGAGCGCGCGCTCTATTGGCTCGACCGGCAGCGCTCGACGCGCGAACGGATGGGCGTCTTCGCCGAATTCGATCGCCCCTACCGCACCGTCGATGCCTCGTTCGAAGCGACGATCGTCGAAGCGTTGGCGACGCTCGCCGAACGCGAGCAACTCTATCGTGGGCTGCGCGCGACGCTCTGGTGCATTCACGACGAGACCGCACTCGCCGAGGCCGAGATCGAATACGAAAACAAAGTCTCGCCCTCGATCTACGTACGTTTCCGCGCCGACGAGACGGGACGCGCCGATCTGCTCTCCCGCTTTGGATACGCCGATGGCGAGCGCACGCCGCTCTCGTTTTTGATCTGGACGACGACGCCGTGGACGCTGCCCGCGAACGTCGCGATCGCGCTGCGCGCCGATGCGACCTACGGCATCTATCGCGTCGGCGATGAACTCTTGATCGTCGCCGAGGCGCTCGCGGAGCAGGCGCTCGGCGATGCGTTCGCCGGGGCGCGCTTGCTCGCGTCGGCCTCCGGAAACGCCCTCGACGGCGCGCGCGTACGCCACCCGTTTGCGGAGCGCGATTCGACGATCGTGCTCGCCGAGTACGTCGATCTCGAAACCGGAACCGGTGCGGTCCATACCGCTCCCGGGCACGGCGCCGACGATTTCGCAACCGGCGTGAAATACGACCTGCCGATTCTCAATCCGGTCGACGCATCGGGGCATTTCACCGCCGAGGCCGCTCCCTATACCGGGCTGCAGGTCTTCGAAGCGAACGATCGCATCGTCGCCGACCTTCGCGAGAGCGGCGCGCTCTGGCGCTTCGAAAGCTACACGCACAGCTACCCGCATTGCTGGCGCTGCCACCAACCGGTGATCTTCCGCGCGACCGCGCAGTGGTTCATTGCGATGGATCAGAACCGGCTGCGCGCGCGCGCGGTCGAAGCCGCGCAGGGCGTCGACTACGAACCCGAATGGGGACGGGCGCGCCTGGTGCAGATGCTCGAAAATCACCCAGAATGGTGCATCTCGCGCCAGCGGACGTGGGGCACGCCGATTCCGGCGCTCGTCTGTAAGGGCTGCAACGAATCGCTGCTCGATCCGCGCGTCGCGCGAATTGCGGCGGCGCGCTTTCGCGAGGTCGGCGCCGATGCGTGGTGGTCCGAACCCGTCGAGCGCTTTGTGCCGGAGGGATTCCGTTGCGCTCGCTGCGGCTCGACCGCGTTTGAGAAAGAACGCAACATCGTCGATATCTGGTTCGAATCCGGCGTGACCCACCTCGCGGTCCTCGGCCACGATGCGACGCTTCCTTGGCCGAGCGATCTCGTCTTGGAGGGCGGCGACCAGTATCGCGGCTGGTTCCGTAGTTCGATCGTTACCGCCGTCGCGCTCGAAGGGCGCGCGCCCTATCGTTGCGTGGTGAAGAATGGTTGGGTGAACGACGAGCAGGGGCGCCCGATGAGCAAATCGCGCGGCACCGGCATCGATGCGCGCGACGCGATGGCGACCTTCGGCGCCGACGTGCTTCGCCTCTGGGCGGCATCGGTGGAATTCGTCGACGACGTGCGCTTCGGCCCCAACGTCGTCGAACAGGTCGCGCGCGTGTACCGCAACATTCGCAACCGCATTCGCTTCGTGCTTGGAAACATCGCCGACCTTACCCCCGAAACGATGCTCGCTCCCGAGGCGATGCTGCCGCTCGATCGGCTCGCCTGTCGCGTCACCGACGCCTTCGTTACCGACGTCCGCGAGCGCTACGCCACCTTCGGCATTCACGATGCCTATTTAGCGATCGTCGCCTTCGAGAGCGAGATGTCCGGGCTCGCGTTCGATGCCTGGAAGGACCCGCTCTACTCCGGTCGCTGCGACGGCGTTCGGCGGCGCAGCGCGCAGTCGGCGCTCTTCTATCTGTTGCGCGGCTTCCTCATCGCGCTCGCTCCGTTGCTGCCGTTTACCGCCGAGGAGGCGTGGCAATCCTTACCCGAGGCGTTGCGTGGGGATCGCGAGAGCGTCTTCGCGTTGCGTTTCTCCGACGAACACCGCGTCTCGAGCGCCGCCGACCTCGCCCTCTGGGAACGATTGCGCGCCCTGCGCGCGCAGGTCGCCGCTTCGACATCGCCGCGCGATTTCGAGATTGCGCTCGATCTGTACGCCGGCGGCGAGGCGTTCGACGCGCTCTCCGCGCTCGGCGACACGTTGCGCGAAGCGCTGATCGTTTCGGAGGTGCGGTTGCATCGCGATCCCGCCGCGGAGGAGCCCCGCATGACGATCGGAGGTGCCGACGGGGCGAAGTGTTCGCGCTGCTGGAAATACCGGGAACTGCGCGAGGGCGACGCGCGCGGAGCGATCTGCGACGACTGCGAGCGGGCGGTTAGCACGCTCGCGTAAGCCCTGCGAAGAGCGCATCGCGCCAGGCATTCCAGGTGCCGCGCTCGATCGCGCTCCGCGCCTCGGCCATCAGCGCGTGCAACAACGCGACGTTATGGTACGAGAGTAACTGCGGGCCGAGCATCTCGCCGGCGCGGAAGAGATGGCAGAGGTACGCGCGCGTGTAGGTGGCGCAGACGGCACACCCGCACGCCGGATCGATCGGCGTGAAATCGCGCACGTATGCGGCGTTGCGAATATTGAACTCACCGGTGCGCGTCATCGCGCGCGCGTTCCGCCCGCAACGCGTCGGATAGACGCAATCGAACATGTCGATGCCGCAGTCGACCGCGACGGCGATATCGGCGACCGTTCCGATACCCATGATGTAGCGAGGTTTTTCGACCGGCAAGAGATCGGCGGTGAAGCGCGCCATGCGTTCCATCTCTTCTCGCGTCTCGCCGACCGAGAGCCCGCCGATCGCATAGCCCGGGAGATCGAGCGCGACGAGTTCGCGCGCGCTCCGCTCGCGCAATCGTTCGTCGAGCCCACCCTGCACGATCGCGAAGAGTTGCGTGCGCTCCGATCGCCGCGCGGCGGCGCCGCGTCGCGCCCAGGAGGTCGTCATCGTCACGGCGGCCGCGAGCTCCTCATCGCTTGCGGGGAGCTTCACGCAGACGTCGAGTTGCATCGCAATATCGACGCCGATCGCTTCCTGAAATTCGACGGTATCCTCGGGCGTGAAACGGTGCATGCTGCCGTCGAGGTGCGATTTGAAGGTGACGCCGTCGGGATCGAGCGTTCGTCGATCTTGCAGCGAGAAGACTTGAAAGCCGCCCGAGTCGGTCAGAATCGGGGCCTCCCAGGCCATGAAACGGTGCAGCCCTCCCGCCGCGACGATCGTGTCGCGCCCGGGGCGCAAACGCAGATGATAGGCGTTCGCTAAAACGATCTGCGTGCCGGCCTCGCGCAATTCGCGCGGTGCGAGCCCTTTGACGGTTGCCGCGGTGCCGACCGGCATGAACGCCGGCGTCTCGACGCTGCCGTGCGCGAGCGCGAGCCGTCCGCGGCGAGCGCTCCCGGATCGCGCGAGGAGCTCGAACGCGCTCACCGTTCGTGCGCGGCGAGGACCGCACGGACGCGAGCGTACGCCGGGGGCGGCGCGCTCTCGAAGCCGAGTTCGACGCGGGTGCTCGGATGCGTGAAGGCGAGCCGCCACGCGTGCAACGCCTGCCCGGGCAGCGGCGAGCCGGGAACGCTGCGCCCGTAGACCGGATCGTTATAGATCGGGTGATGCATCGCCGCGCAGTGCACGCGAATTTGGTGCGTGCGCCCGGTTTCGAGACGAAAGCGCAGTTCGGTGTGCCGTGCGAATCGTTCGACGACTTCGTAATGCGTCACCGCACGGCGCCCCTCGCGCGTGACGATGTATTTGAGTCGATTGTGCGGTTCCCGGCCGATCGGCCCGTCGAGCGTTCCGCGATCGAATTCGGGAATGCCGTGCACCAAGCCGAGATACTCGCGCGATATTTTTCGCGCCTTCATGGCGATACCGAGCCCGGAGAGCGCCTCGGGCGTCTTGGCAACGACGAGCAGGCCCGAGGTATCGCGGTCGAGACGGTGGACCAAGCCCGGGCGTAACGCATCGCCCGGCAGCGTGCCGAGATAGCCGAGCAACGCATTGACGAGCGTGCCGCTGCGCGTCCCGTGCGCGGGATGCGTGACCATTCCGGCGGGCTTGTCGACGACGAGCAGATCTTCATCTTCGTAAACGATTGCGAGATCGATGCGTTCGGGCTTCGCAACGAGCGGTTCGGGATCGGCGAGTTCGTATTCGAGTACGTCGCCTTCGACGAGCGGGCGGCTCGCACGCGCGACGTCGCCGTTTACCAGCACGTTACCGAGACGGATCGCTTCGGCGACCCGCGAGCGCGGCGCGGCGGCGTGCCGCGCGACGGTTACATCGAGGCGAAGGCCCGCCTCTTCAGGTGCGACGACGTGACGCAAGGAGACTCGATAGCAGGAGCAGCACGACGCCGACGGTCACGCATGAATCTCCGACGTTGAAAATATTCGGCCAGATGCGGAAGAAATCGATGAAATCGACGACGTACCCGAAGTGAATGCGGTCGACGATATTCCCGATCGCCCCGCCGACGATCAAACCGAATGCCAGTCGAACGAGGCGCGACTGCGTCGCGGCCTCGCGGAAACTGATCCAGAAAAACACGAGCACGACCACCGCCATCCCGATGAGCAACGCGGCGTTGCTGCCGAAGAGGCCGAAGGCGCCGTGATAGTTGCGCTCGTAGGTCCAACGCAAAACTCGCGGAATCGCGACCATGCTTTCGTTCGGCAGCAGCGTGGTTTGCACGAGGTGCTTCGTGTATTGGTCGAGCGCGAAAGCGAGCAGCGCGATCGCCGAGATGGCGAGCGCGGCGGCGCTAGATTTTTGGTGCTGGGACAAACTGATAAAATACTCCGGCGATAGTGAGGAAAGCGTCGTTGACCAAAACGAGGCCGACGAGGACCAAGAAGGCGCCCGCCGTGAATTCGATCGCGGGGATAAAGCGCTTGATGCGATCGAGGAGCGGAAGGACCAACCCGATCGCGACCGCGGTCGCGAAGAACGGTACCGCGAGTCCCGCGGAGTAGACCACGAGCAGCCATGCCGCTTGGAGAGTCTGCTGCTGCGACGCAAGTGCGAGAATGCCTGCGAGAATCGGCCCGATACAGGGCGACCAGCCCGCCGCGAAGGCGACGCCGACGATAAACGAGGTCAGGTGCGAGCGCGGTCGACTCCCGGCAACGTGCGCGCGCGTATCCATCATCAGCAGCGGAATGCGAAGCAGCCCCATCATGTGCAGCCCGAGCACCACCACTACCGCCCCGCCGATCTCGGCGACGAGCACGCGGTTCTCGGCGAGTGCCCCGCCGAGCGCGCTCGCCGAGATCCCCAAGAGGGTGAAGACGAGGGTGAAGCCGAGGATGAACGCGAGCGCGTGCGTCATCGCCCGCGCGCGAAGTGCAGGGGAGGCCTCCTTGCCACGGAGCTCCTCGAGGCTCGCCCCGGTCAAAAAGGAAAGATAGGCCGGCACCAGCGGGAGGACGCATGGCGAGACGAAGGAAACGAAGCCCGCGAGGAACGCGAGGCCGACGCTGATATGCGCAGTCGTGTTCACGTACGCCCCTATTGTACGACGGCGGCTCGCGCGGGCCTGTAGAGGCACCGCCGCAGAAGGACTACATGCAACACTGGTTTGTTTATCCGAACATTTCGCCGATTGCGTTTCGGCTCGGCCCGATCGCGGTGCATTGGTATGGCCTCGCGTATCTCGCGGGTTTCATCGCCGTCTATTTCTGGATGGCGCGCCCGGCGGGCAGGCGGCGCCTCGGATTGACCCCCAACGAGATTCAAGATTTTCTCGTTTACGCACTGATCGGCGTGCTCGTCGGCGGGCGCGCGCTCTTCGATATCGCCGATATGATTACGTGCCATCAAGATATCTCGCGCGTACAATCCTGTCACACCGTCGCGCAGTATTTCTCGCACCCGGTGCTCTTCATCGCGGTTTGGCAGGGCGGTATGGCGTTCCACGGCGGCCTGATCGGCGTCGTCATCGCGATCTTCTTGTTCCTCCGCAAGCATCCGCATCTCAAATTCCTTGTGCTCGGCGATGAAGTGGTGATGATGCTGCCGATCGGCATTACGATCACGCGCGCGGTCAATTTCATCAACGACGAACTTTGGGGTCGCATCTGTCGCCCCGACCACCCGTGGTGCATGATTCCCGGCGATACGCTGCTCTGGGGCAACCAATACCGCCACCCGTCGCAGATCTACGAAGGAATTCTCGATCTCGCAACGCTGCCGATTCTGCTGCTGCTCTATCGCCGCAAACCCGCCGACGGCGTCGTCGGGTGGACCTGGTTCATGCTCTACGGCATCGTGCGTAGCGTCGCCGAGCTCTGGCGCTCGCCGGGGATCCTCTTCCTCGGCCTCACCGGCGGACAGCTCCTCGCCGTGCCGATGATTTTCATCGGCGCCGCAGGGATCTGGTGGTCGGTAAAACGCGGAGAACGGACCGAGGAGAGCCTCCCCACGCGTGTTTCCTGAGCGCCTCGCGGCCTTCCGCAGCGAGCTCGAAGGCGAGCTCGCTACCTGCGGGCGCCCGCCGGGGAGCGTCGCCATACTCGGCGTCAGCAAAAAACAATCGCTGGCGACGATCCGCGAGGCCTACGCCGCCGGGTTGCGTGCGTTCGGCGAGAACTATCTCCAGGAGGCTGTCGAGAAATTCGCCCCCCTTCGCGCCGAGGGGCTCTCGTTCGCGCTGCATTTCATCGGGCACGTCCAGCGCAATAAGGCCGCGAAGATCGCGGCGCTCGCGGACTGCGTGCAGTCGGTCGACCGCGAGGAGGCGGCGAGCGCCCTCGAGCGCGGAGCGGAGCGGGCGGAGCGCCTCCTCCCGGTGCTGATCCAGCTCAATATCTCGCCGAGCGAGCGCTTCGGTTGCCTCCCGGCGGAGGCCCCGCGGCTCGCCGAGCGCATCCACGCGTGCTCGCACCTGCGCCTCGACGGCGTGATGGCGGTCGCCCCGATCACCGGCGATCGTGCCGAGATTTCGGCGGCTTTCGAGCTGGCCGCAAAGACGTTACCGCTCGTAGGTGGAACAACACTCTCGATCGGCATGTCGGGGGATTGGCGCGAGGCGGTTCGCGCGGGCTCGACGATGCTGCGGATCGGGAGCACGCTCTTCGGCGCGCGACCGAGTACGTAAAGGAGGTGACGGGATGAGCGTCTTTCAAAAAATCGGTTCGTTCTTCTCGGTGCGCGAAGAAGAGGAAGAGTATTTCGACGAAGAGCCGGCGCATCCGCGCGTCGTTCCCATCGCGCATGGCGCCCAGGCACAGCGTCGCAACGGCACCGAGGTCAGCGTCTATTCGCCGCGTTCGTACCAAGACGTCGTCGAGATCGCCGACGCCCTGCGTTCGCGCCAAGTCGTTATCGTGAACCTCCAGAATGCCGACCGCGCGCTCTTACAACGCGTCGTCGATTTCACGTCCGGAGTCGCCTATACGATCGACGGGAAAATGCAGAAACTCGCCGAGGCGATGTACTTGATCGTACCCGCGGGAATCACCGTCAACGCCGCCGGGCTGCGCGATTCGATGGCCGCCGACGGCGGACTCGATTTTATGGTGAATAGAGGATAAGCATGGAAAAAATCACACCGATCGATATCCAGCATAAAGAGTTCAAGCGGGCGCTGCAGGGATACGACCGCACCGACGTCGATCGCTTTTTGGACGAGGTGATCGAGACGCTCGAGGATTACGCTCAGGAGCGCGTCGCGTTGCAGGCCGAAATCGCCGACCTCAAAGAGCGCATCTCGCATTTCAAAGCGATGGAAGAATCGTTGCAGAACACGCTGGTGCTCGCGCAACGGACCGCCGACGAGGTCAAGGCCTCCGCGCATAAGGAAGCCGACCTCATTCGCGCGCAAGCGCGCATGGCCGCCGAGCGCGAGATCGCCGGTTTCAACGATGCGATCTCGGAGGTTCGCCGCGAAGAACAGCTCGCACGCGACCACGCCGAAAAAGTGAAGAGCGAGCTCCGCAGCTTGCTGACGACGCACCTGGCATTGCTCGAACGCACCCCGCAGAACGGCAACAAAGCGGTCGTCGTCGCCGAGAGCATCTCGGTCGCCGTCGACGAACCTGCGCCGCCGCGCGCCGACGATACCACCCGCATCACGGTCTATTAAGCCTTGAAACCAACGATCGCCGTATTGCCCGGTGACGGCATCGGGCCAGAAGTCGTGCGCGAGGCCGTCCGCGTCATCGCGCTCGTGCGCCCCGATATCGAGTGCAGCGAAGCACCGGTCGGCGGCGCCGCACTGCGGGCCGGGTTCCCAGCGCTTCCAGATGCGACGCGCGCGCTCTGCGAACGCGCCGACGCCATTCTTTTCGGCAGCGTCGGCCTGCCCGAGTACGACGGCAAGCCGCTCGACGCGCGCCCCGAGTACGCGCTCTTCTTGCTCCGTCGCGATTTCGAACTCTTCGCCAACGTGCGCCCGGTCCGCGTCTTTTCGGGGCTCGAATTCGCATCGACCCTAAAACCCGAGATCGTCAGCGGCCTCGACTGCACGATCGTGCGCGAACTTACCGGCGGCATCTATTACGGGCAACCGAAGGAGCAGCGCGTCGTCGACGGCGTCGAGTGCGCGGTCGATACGATGTATTACCGCACGCCGGAGATCGAGCGCATCGCGCGCGTCGCCTTCGATCTCGCGCGGACCCGCCGCTCGCACGTCACCTCGGTCGACAAGCAGAATATCCTCGAGACCTCGCGGCTCTGGCGCCGGGTCGTCACCCGCGTCGCCACGGAGTATCCCGACGTGCGGCTCGATCACCTGCTCGTCGATACGGCGGCGATGCAACTCGTTCGCAATCCGCGCGCATTCGACGTGATGGTGATGGAGAATATGTTCGGCGATATTCTCTCCGACGAAGCGGCGATGCTCGCCGGCTCCATCGGCACGCTTCCCAGCGCGAGCCTCGGCACGCGCACGCACGCGCGCGGACGCTTCGGGCTCTACGAACCGATCAGCGGCAGCGCGCCCGATATTGCCGGAAAAGGGATCGCGAACCCAACCGCCGCGATCCTCTCGGCCGCGATGCTGCTGCGCACCAGCCTCGGCGACGAAGCGGGAGCGCTCCGTATCGAACGCGCGGTCGAAGCGGCGTTCGCCGACGGAGCGCGCACCGTCGATCTCGGTACGCCGGCATCGAGCACGACCGCGTTCGCCGATGCGGTGATCGCTCGGCTCTAATTCGCACTTCGGCAATAGCTCGCTAACGCGAGCGTAACCCCGGGCGCTTAGGATTCCCGCATGACGGGAATTCGATGGGCGGCCGAGGCGATGGCCGCGGCAGAACGACGGCTCGACATTGCGACGAGCAATCTCGCAAACGCTTCGAGCGATACCTTCCAACGGCTGCGCGCGCGCGGAACGATCGATCGTTCCGGCGTTCGCATTCGCGCGGTCGTCGACACGCGCCCCGGCGCGCTCCGGCCGACCGGGCGCCCCTTCGATCTCGCCGTCGGCGGCGGCACGCTGCAGCTCCGCGACGCGCGCGGGGCGATCGTTCGGCTCGCGAACGCGCGCCTCGCGCGCGATCGTTTCGGCGCCTTGCGCGACGAGCGCGGCCGCGTGTTGCTCGACGCATCGCAGCGACCGCTGCGCGTTCCTGCGGGCGCGCGATTTGCGAACGACGGCACGTTGCGCATCGGTGAACGCACGTGCGGGCGCATCGCACTCGCGCCGCACGCCACCTTCGACGTCGGCTACGTGATGACGGCGAACGTCGATGCGATCTCCGAGATGGTCGACGTTCTCTCCGCGCAGCGCTCCTTCGAAGGCGCACAACGCACGATCGTACGGATCGAAGCGACTCGAAAAAAGGCGACCAACGAAGTCGCGCAACTCCAATAGGAGGGGAGGATCGTGGACCGAGCACTCTACGCCGCTGCAACCGGAATGGCCGCGCAGCAAAAAAATCTCGATACCATCGCCGCGAATCTCGCGAACGCCGACGTCACCGGATTCAAGCGTTCGAGCATGCGTTTCGCCGCACTCGCCGCGGGCGACGGCGGAACGATCGGCGTCGCATCGATGGGGCGCCGCCTCGTCTTCGGGCAAGGGAAACTCCTCAAAACCGGCGGCCCGTTCGATTGCGCGATTTCGGGGCCCGGCTTCTTTATCGTGAGCGACGATCGCGGCCGCCACGCCTATACGCGCGCCGGATCGTTCGAGCGCGCGGCGGACGGCTCGCTACGCGACCGCCGCGGCTGGCGGCTCGAAGGGATTCGCATCCCGGCCGACGCGCTCGACGTACGCGTCGCACGGGACGGGCGCGTGAGCGCGAAGACGACGTTGGGAACGCGTGCGCTCGGGCGGATTCGGCTCGCAACCTTTGCCGCACCCGAACGCCTGCATCCGATCGCCGGCACGTTGCTCGCCGCGAGCCCGGAATCCGGCGCCGCGCGTACGATCGATGCGGTCGCCATCGGAAAGCCGCAGATTCGCTTCGGGATGCTCGAAGCATCGAACGTCTCGGTGGTGCGAGAGATGATGGCGATTCTCGGCGCGCAACGGGCGTACGAAGCGAATGCGAAGGGCGTCCAAGCCGCCGACGAAATGCTGCGCATCGCGGATAATCTCAATCGTGGCTAGCGAGATGAGCGCACCGGTGCTCGCAACGATGGAGAGCCTGCTGCTCGAAGAGACGCTCGCGCCGTTGGCAAAAACGCTCGGTCCGTTGGGTTCGGCGATCTTGCAGCCTTTCGCCGACGAAGTTGCGCGGCAGATGGGCGGCGCGCGATGACGAAGCGCGACGCGACGATTCTCTCGCTCGTTCCGCTGGTGCGCAGGCTCGCGCGCCGCGTGAAGCGCGTGGTGCGTCAGGCCGAGCACGAAGAACTGCTCGGCGAGGGATATCTCGCGATCGTGCGCGCGGTCGATCGCTACGATACCGCGCTCGGCATACCGCTCGAAGGCTATGCGGCGAAGATCGTTTTCGGTTCGATGATCAACGCCTTGCGTCGGCGCGATCCGGTCGGCGAACGCGCGCGCCGCGTACTGCGCGCCGTCGAACGCGAACGTTTCGCGCTCGCCGCGCGAGAAGGGGCGATGCCGAGCGAGCGGAGGCTCGAGGAACAATTTCCGCAGTATCGCGCGAGCGCCGCCGAGGTCGCCGAACGCAACCCGCTCTCGCTCGATTCACCGCTCCCCAAGTACGTCCGCGTTCCGGTCGATTGGAGCGGCGACCCGCTGCTCGAAGTGCTGCGTAACGAACGCCACGCCGCTATCGAAGCGGGAATCGCGCAGCTCCCGCGGCGCAAGCGCACCGTGCTCCTCGACCACTACGTGCACGGGCAGACGCTCGCCACCGTCGGCTCCTCGCTGGGGATCACGCGACAACGCGTCTCGCAACTGCACATCAGCGCGCTGCGCGAGCTGCGCACGCACCCGAAGCTCCATGCGCCGCATTGAACGCGAAGCGCTGCAACGCGCCCCGGAGATCGCCTATAACGATCCGCTCGCCGCGATCGCTCCGCACCTCGCCGAGATCGAATTAGAGGCGCCGCCCTTCTCGCCGGAGCGTCCGGAGTGGGCGCGCGATGCGCTCACGCTCTCGCGACGCGCGCGCGAGTATATCGCGCGCTTACGCCCGATCGCGCTGAAGGTGCTGACCTTCTGGGACCACGTTACGCGCAGTATCGCCGTCGACGGCGCTCGCCTCTCGATCGATGCGAGCGGAAGCTACCGCATCGCGCGGTGACGCGAACGAGCGTTAGACGTGCATCAAGAAGCCGTCGATCAGCTCCGCGAGCCGATCTCCGGCTTTCACCGCCGCTGCGTTCACGGCGTCGTGCCCGGTCGCCGGCGCTCCGGCGTGATTGGTGATGACGCTGACGCCCAAGGTATTGAGCCCACGATACTTGGCGACGATCGCTTCGAGCACCGTCGACATGCCGACCGCATCGGCGCCGATGGTGCGGAGCCAACGCGCTTCGGCAGGGGTCTCGTAGGTCGGCCCGAGCAATCCGGCATAGACGCCTTCGTGGAGCGTCTGCGAACCCGCAGCAGCGCGCATGTGTGCGCGCAACCGTTCGCTGTAGAGCTCGCTGCAATCGAGAAAGAGATTCTGCTGCGGCAAGGCGACGAGCGGATTGTGGCCGGTCAGATTGATCTGGTCCGAGATCAACATGAGATCGCCGGCGGCGTAACTTTCGTTGATCGCACCGGCGGCGTTGGTAAGCAGAATCGTTCCTGCGCCCGCTTCGGCAGCGAGCCGTACGGTCGCCGTGACTTGCTGCGCGGAGAATCCCTGATAGAGGTGGACGCGCCCCGCGAACGCCGCGACGCGCTTTCCACGCCAGACGCCGACCATCACTTCGCCAGCGTGCCCGAGCAGCGGCGCGATGGGGATGCCGAGCAACCGGTCATAGGGCAGCGCGGTAAAGCTCCAGTGTTGGTGCAACGCCGTCGAGAGCCCGGTTCCGAGAACGATCGCCACGTCGATCGTGCCGCCGGCGAGTTGTTCGATCGTCGCGGCGTCGCGCGAGAGTACCTTATCGGATGGGGCGCGTCGGTCGATCATGGTCGTACCTCCTTGTGGTTGTGCGTTAGGGTTCGAGAAGGATCGTTCCGGTCATCTCCGCCGGAACGGGTAGGCCCATCAAGGTTAAGAGCGTCGGCGCAACATCGCCGAGTTTTCCGCCGTTGCGCAACCCCACGTCGAGATCTGCAGCGACCAAGATGAGCGGAACCGGGTTGGTCGTGTGCGCGGTCAGCGGGTTGCCGGCTTCGTCGATTTTCTCTTCGGCGTTTCCGTGGTCGGCAGTGACGGCGAGCAAGCCGCCCGCTGCGAGCACGCCCTGCGCGAGGTCGGCGATGCAAGCGTCGAGGATCTCGCAGGCCTCGATCGTCGGCTCCCATTTCCCGGTGTGCCCCACCATATCGGCGTTCGCGTAATTCATCACGATGGCATCGAACGTACCCGACGCGAGCGCGGCGAGCGCCTCGTCGGTAATCTCGCGCGCCTTCATGCGCGGCTCGAGATCGTAGGTCGCGACGCTGCGGTCGGAGGGAACGAGCCTCCGCTCCTCACCGGCGAAGATCTCTTCGCGTCCGCCGTTAAAAAAATAGGTGACGTGCGCGTATTTTTCCGTCTCGGCGAGTCGCAATTGCCGTAAGCCGGCCCGCGCGAGGACCTCGCCGAAGGTGTTGTGTTGCGGCCGCGGCCCGAAGAGGACCGGATTGGGAAACGACTCGTCGTATTTCGTCATCGTCACGAAGCGGAGATTGCGATAGCGTTCGTCCTTATCGAACATCGTCGTCAGCTGGCGCGCGCGGTCGGGACGAAAGTTAAAAAAGATGCAAGCGTCGCCGTCTTCGACCGTGCGTTCCTTGCCGATCGCCGATGGAACGACGAACTCATCGCTTTCGTCGCGCGCATATGCATACTCCAATGCATCGGCGGCGGTAGCGAAGCGGCGCTGCGTCTTTCCGAACGCGAGCAGATCGTAGGCCGCCTGCGTGCGTTCCCAGCGAGAATCGCGATCCATCGCATAGAAGCGGCCGGAGAGCGTCGCGATCGCCCCTTCGGCTCCGAGCGCGGCGAGCCGGCTCTCGAGCGCATCGATGTAGCGGTGCGCCGAACGCGGCGGAGTATCGCGGCCGTCGAGAAACGCGTGAATCGCGAGTGGGACGCCTGCGGCGACCGCTTCGTCGACGATCGCGAACAGATGGGTGATGGAACTATGGACCTGCCCGTCGGAGAGCAATCCGAGCAGGTGGAGGCGCCCACCGGTGCGCCGGAGATGTGCGAAGGTTTCGACGAGCACGGGGTTCTGGGTGAATTCGCCGCTCGCGATCTCGTCGTCGATCACGACGACGCCCTGCGGCACGACGCGCCCGCTCCCAAGATTGGTGTGGCCAACCTCGCTGTTGCCCATGATCCCCTTCGGCAGGCCAACCGCTTCGCCGCTCGCTTCGAGCAACGTATGGGGATAGCGCTCCAATAGCGCATCGTAGTGTGGTAATCGCGAAGCGGCAATAGCGTTGCCGTGCCGCTCCGGGCGATAGCCCCAACCGTCGAGCACCGCCAACACGACCGGACGAAACTTCACGCAGCGACCGCCCCGGCGATAAGATCGGCGAACGATCTCGGGTCGAGCGAGGCTCCACCGACGAGGCCGCCGTCGATATCGGGCATCCGCACGTACGCGGCGGCATTCTCGGGCTTCATGCTGCCTCCGTAGAGTATCGGGATCTCGGCGAATGCACTCCGACGCTGCCGTATCGCAAGCGCCATCTCTTGCGCACGTTCGCAATCGCAATTCTTACCGGTACCGATCGCCCAGACCGGTTCGTAGGCGATGACGAGTTGCGCGGCGCTCTCGTCGTCGAGGGCTCCGACCGCGCCGTCGATTTGCGCGAGAACGTGCGCGACTGCATGCCCCTCTTCGCGCACCGCTAAACTCTCGCCGACCGCGAGGATCGGCGTCATTCCCGCTGCAAGCGTCGCCCGCACCTTCGCCCCGATCTCGGCGTCGCTCTCGCGCTGATAGAGCCGGCGTTCGGAGTGGCCGAGAATAACGTACGCAACGTCGAACTCGGCGAGCATCGACACAGCGATCTCACCGGTATACGCGCCTTCGGGGAATTCGCTGACGTTTTGCGCGGCGAGCGCGACGCGACGACTCGGGGAGAGAGCGGCGGCAGCACTTCCGAGCGCGGTAAACGGCGGCGCGATCGCGATGCGAATGTGCGGCGGTATCGCATCGGCAAGCGGAACGAACGCCTCAATGAAGGAACGCGTTTGCGACGCGTTCTTGTTCATCTTCCAGTTGCCGACGAAGAGCGGAGCGCCGTGACTCATGCGCGCTCTAATGCCGCGATGCCCGGAAGCGTGCGCCCTTCGAGAAACTCCAACGTCGCTCCACCGCCGGTGCTGACGTGCGAGACGCGATCGGCAAAACCGAGCAGCATCGCCGCCGCGGCCGCATCGCCGCCGCCGACGACCGTATAGCCACCTTTCTTGGTCGCACGCGCGATGGAATCGCCGACCGCACGCGTTCCGGCGCGATAGCTTTCTTTTTCGTAGACGCCCATCGGCCCGTTGAACACGATCGTCTTCGCGCGCGAGAGCGCATCGGCGTAGGCTTTCGCCGTCGCCGGGCCGATATCGAGAATCATTTCGTCACCGACGTCGTCGATCGAAACGACGTGCGAACGATCGTCGGCATCGAACGCCGGGGCGACGACCGCGTCGCTCGGGAGAAGAATCTGCACGTTCTTCCCGTCGGCCCGCACGAGTATCTCGCGCGCGGGATCGAGATCTTCGTCGCGCAGCGAGCTGCCGACGCGCACGCCCTTTGCGGCGAGAAACGTGTTCGCCATACCGCCGCCGACGCAGAACCCGTCGACGCGATCCATCAGGTGGGTAAAGAGCGCGACCTTATCGCGCACTTTCGCTCCACCGATCGCGCAGATGAACGGACGTTCCGGCGAACCCAGAAGCCCCGAGAGCGCGCGAATCTCCGATTCCAGCAACGGTCCCGCGGCGCAGGGCAAAAGGTGGGCGAGCGCCTCGGTCGATGCGTGCGCGCGATGCGCGGTCCCGAACGCGTCGTTGACGTAACAATCGCCGTTCTCCGCAAGAGCGCGCGCGAACTCCGCATCGTTGCTCTCTTCGCCGGGATGAAAGCGCACGTTTTCAAGCAGCGCGATGCCGCCGGGTTCGAGCGCCGCAACCGTCGAGCGCGCGGCTTCGCCGATGGAGTCGGTGGCAAAGGCGACGGGGCACCCCATTCGCTTCGCCAGCGCCTCGGCGACGACGCGCAACGAATAGCGCTCGTCGACTTTGCCCTTCGGGCGCCCGAGATGCGAGAGTACGATCGTGCGCGCGCCCTTCGCTTGCAGCCGCCGCAATGTCGGCAATGCCGCATCGATCCGCGTGTAATCGAGAATCGCTCCATCTTTGAGCGGAACGTTGAAGTCCTCGCGAAGGAGGACGCGCTTACCGGCACAATCGAGATCGTCGAGCGTCGCAAAGGCCATCGCGTTAGCCTTTGAGACTGTGCAGCACCAGCGACGTTAAGTCGGCAAGCCGGCACGAATAGCCCCATTCGTTATCGTACCAGGCGGCGAGTTGGATGAGGTCGCCATTCGCGTTGTTCAGCGAGGAATCGATAATCGAACTGTACGGCGATTTCTTGAAGTCGCTTGAAACGAGCTCTTCCTCGCAGTACTGCACGTACTCTTTCATCTCGCCCTGCGCGGCTTTGCGCAGAATGGCGTTGAGTTCGTCCTTCGTCGTCGCCTTCTTCACCTGAGCGACGAGATAGATCATCGAGACGGTCGGCGTGGGGACGCGCAGGGCAAAACCGTCGAAGGTGCCTTGAATTTCGGGAATCGTGAGGTAGAGCGCCTTCGCGGCGCCGGTGCTCGTCGGAACGATATTGGTGGCGGCATTTCGCGCGCGCCGAAGATCCTTATGCGGCGCGTCGAGAATATTCTGGTCGTTCGTGTACGAGTGAATGGTGGTCATGAACCCCTTCACCCATCCGAGCCCGTCGACGATCGGTTTGACCGCCGTGGCGAGACAGTTCGTGGTACAGGATGCGTTGGAGATAATATGGTGCTTGCTTGGGTCGTACGATTTTTCGTTGACGCCGAGAACGACGGTGAGGTCTTCGCCCTTTGCCGGAGCGGAGATGATGACTTTCTTCGCGCCGCCGCCGTCGATATGCGCCCGCGCTTTCGCGGCGTCGGTAAAGAGGCCGGTCGATTCGATCACGACGTCGACGCCGTGCTGCTTCCAGGGCAACTTCGCCGGATCGCGTTCGGCGATAACGGCGATCTTGCGTCCGTCGATCGTCATTTCGTTCGCCGTCGCGGAGACATCACCGGGGAAGGTGCCGTAATTGCTATCGTGTTTGAAGAGGTGCGCGCATTCGGCGGCGCTGGTAAGATCGTTGACCGCAACGATCTCGATCTCGGGGTGGCGCTCGATGAGCGCTTTCGTAAAGTTCCGTCCGATGCGGCCAAAGCCGTTAATGCCGATGCGCATGCGTTACTCCGTTGTAAAAGAAAGCACGTCCAGAGCGCCCGCTGCGAAGGCGGCGAGCCGCTGACCCGTACTTCTACCGGGTCGCGAGCGGCCGCCCCTTCCTTTCGCGCCGGCCTTCACGAGAGGAGACTCCTCAGTCGCCCTCGCCCTCGCCGCGCAGGCGTCCGAGATGACGCGCCAGCGCCGAAAATCGGCTCTGGACCGTCGGTTTGGAGATCGGCGGCTCGCAGCGGGCCCCGAGTTCGGCGAGCGCCGCTTCGGGATATTTCAGCCGAAGCTCGGCGATCTCGCGTAAGGCCGGCGAGAGCGCCTTCAGGCCGTGTTCGCGCGAGATTTCCAAGATGAGTCGGCGTTGGCTCGCGGCGGCGCCCGCGCTGCGGTCGAGGTTGGCGGCTTCGGTGTTGACGAGGCGGTGGATGCGATTTTTCGTTTCGCGCATCGCGCGAATATCTTCGAGCGCGAGCACCGTACGGTACGCTCCCACGAGCGTCAGGAATTCGACGATGGTATCGGAGTGCTTGTAGTAGAGTACGTCGCGCGTCTTTCGCTTCATGCGCTTAGGCCGATAGCCCAGCGCGCCGAGCAGCGACGAGAGCCGCGTAGCGAGCGTCGAATCGTGCGGCGTCAATTCGAGATGGTACCCGGAGCTCTCCGCCGCGAGCGAACCGACGGCGAGAAAAGCCGCACGCGCTTCCATGATGCGGTCGCAACGCCGCGCCGGTTTGTGCATCGGGACAAGCAGCTCTTCGGGAATGCGAATGCTGTAATCGACGCCGCCGCGCAGCCGCTTTACCGGCTGCGATTCGATCACGTAGGCCTTTCGGTCGGGGAGTAGCGACCAAAAGAGGCGCGCGACGGCGTTTCGTTGCGTGTGAAAGCGCCCTCGTACCGCCCCGTAGGTGACGAGCGCTTCGAGCAACGCCGTGCGACAGTGAGCGGCACTCGGTATCTCGCGGGCGAGGGCGTCCTTCGCGTCGGTCGAGAGCGATGCGTTCATCGGAGCGATCTCATATCCACTCGTCCGGTTGTTTGCGCCGCGTATCGAGAACTTCGTAGAGCGAGGCCGGAAGGAGCGAGGGCGTGACGCGAAGCGGAACGTCGAGAATGCGAACGGTAACGACGCGATTGACGTAATGGATTTCCAAAACGTCGCCGGCGACGACACGATAGCCCGGCTTTAATGTTTTCCCGTCGCGTAAAATACGGCCGTGTTCGAGCGCTTCGTGAGCTTCGCTGCGTCGTTTCGCAAGTCGGGCGACTTTCAGGAACTTATCGAGCCGCATAAACGGTAATGCGCGCCCGCTCGCGGATCACCTTTGCCAAAGGGGGTTCGCCGACAGACGCACGAACGCAGGGCCCATGGCTACGAGCGCTCCCAAACGCAGGGCGGGATTCGACCCGCTCGACGAGAGCAAACCGATGTGGCGAAGCCTCGCGATTTTTCTCGTACCGTTGATGTTGAGCAACATCATGCAGTCGGCATCGGGAACGTTCGGAAGCATCTTTCTCGGCCGCTTGATCGGGGTCGAAGCGCTCGCGGCGGTCTCGGCGGTCTTTCCACTCATGTTCGCGCTCTTTTCATTCCTCATCGGCATCGGTAGCGGAAGCACCGTCCTCATCGGGCAGGCCTACGGCGCCAAAGATCTGCACAAGGTCAAGAAAATTGCCGGTACCGTCCTCGGCGCGACGCTCGCGATGGGAATCGTCGTCGCCATCCTCGGCGAGATTTTTTCGCCGAGTATCCTCGCCGCGCTCGGAACTCCCGCGAGCATCCTCCACGACTCCGATCGCTACGCGCGCGTACTCTTTCTGTTCGCGCCCGTACTCTTTCCCTACATCACCTATACGACGGTTATGCGGGGGGTTGGAGACGCTCAAACGCCGTTTTATGCGTTGACGTTCTCGACGATCCTCAGCATCGCGCTCGCCCCGGCGTTCATTCTCGGTTGGTTCGGCCTGCCGCATCTCGGCGTCGTCAGCGTCGCGGTCGCGTCGATCATCGCCCAGACCCTCGCGCTGATCGGTCTGCTCGTCGTCTTACGCCTTCGCAACGATCCGCTTCAGCTCGATCGCGAGATGCTACGCGATTTCATCGTCGACTGGAAGATATTCTGGACGGTGCTGCGCATCGGCATTCCGACCGGGATTCAGGTCGTGCTCTTCGCACTCGCCGAGATCGCCGTCATCAGCTTCGTCAATCGATTCGGTCCGTCGGCGACGGCGGCGTACGGAGCGGTCAATCAAGTCGCAAGCTACGTTCAGTTCCCCGCCGTATCGCTCGGCATCGCCGCCTCGATTTTCGGCGCGCAGTGTATCGGCGCGCGCCGGGAGGATCGCCTTCGCAGCGTCGTGCGCGCGGCGGTCACGCTGAACTATATCATCGTCGGCTTTCTCGTCGTCGTTTGCTACATCTTCGCGCACGATATTTTGGGATGGTTCATCACCGACATTCCCACGCTGAAAATCGCCGCCGGCCTCCTCGCGATCACGCTGTGGAGCTACGTGTTCTTCGGTAATTCGAGCGTCATTTCGGGGGTGGTGCGTTCGTCGGGGGACGTGATCGTGCCGATGTTCAATGGAATCGCATCGATCTGGCTCGTCGAAGTGCCCGCCGCCTATTTCCTCATGCAACGGTTCGGCATCGACGGAATCTGGATGGGTTACGCACTCTCGTTCTGCGTGGTGCTCGCACTGCAGTTCGGTTACTACGAGTTTTTCTGGAAGCGCCGCACCCACGAACGCTTGGTGTAATTCGGCGCCTCTATACCGCGCCTCGATTCGGGCGGAGTTTACCCCGAGCTCGCCGAGGGGCCCTACTCGGCGTGACAGTATTCGCGCTACTCGGCGTGACAGAGCTCGCGCTTCGAGACGAGCGGCCGCGCGATGTCGGTGCACCCGACGAGCGCTTAAGCGAGCGGCGAGGACCCTGACATTGCTTGTCCGAGCCGCGAGCGTCTAGCTCGGAGCGGTGCGCCGCAGTCGTGCGGTCGCGCAGGAAGCAACGCGCCTGATATGTTGGGCTGGCCGGGAGATCCGGCGGCTTCGCCTCGAATCCGGGGTGAAGAACCTGTCGGCCACGCCGGGTGCGCCTCGGGCTCCGAGCCCGCTATCGAGATTGGCGACCGACAGCACCTGCGGTAGAAGCGATCGGACG
>JAJYRH010000002.1:83332-161035 GCA_021794205.1 bacterium | reverse complement strand
TTTCAACTGGATCGAAGCCTGGTATAATCGCCAGCGCCTTCACTCGACGCTCGGCTATCTCAGCCCAGCCGCGTTCGAGTTGAAGCAAGTATCTTAACTTCTTGTCCGCGAAACCTAATCAAGTCCAAAGCGCCCTACTCGGCGTGACAAAACTTCTCCACCCGGTTTGACGAGCCAAGCTTCATTCGCGCGTGCATCGCGGCGCCGAGATTGCGGCGAGCGCTTAAGCGAGCGGCGAGGACCCTGACATTGCTTGTCCGAGCCGCGAGCGTCTAGCGAGTCGCAATCGAGGCGAGCGCCGATGCACGCAGAAATTGCGCCGCCTCGATACGGGCGCTGAAGCGCCCTACTCGGCGTGACACTATGCCGCCTCGATACGGGCGCTGAAGCGCCCTACTCGGCGTGACAAAACTTCTCCACCCGGTTTGACGAGCCAAACTTCATTCGCGCGTGCATCGCGGCGCCGCGACTACCAGGCCTGGAACTTCACGCGAAAAAGCATCGTGCCCGCAACGTCGCGGCAATCGTGGGTCGCGGGAGCGTACTGCGCGTTTTTCGCCATTTGCAATGCAAGGACATCGAGCGCGACGTTCCCGCTGCTGCTCTGGATCGTCGCATCACTCAACGCTCCGCGAGCATCGATGGCTATCGCGATCACGCTCGTTCCCGTCGTACGCTGTGCGCGCGTCGCCGGATCGATCGGCGGTGCCGTCGGCTCGGCGAGCATCCGAGGCGAGGTACTCGCGGCGAGGCAGGCGAGCGCAGGGCTCGGAGCAGGTTTCGGGGTCGGCGGCGGGCTCGGCGCCGGCGTCGGCGGAACGGCCCGTATCGCCCGGCCCTGTCCGGAGCGCTTCGAAAGCGGCGGTGCGACCACTCGACGAGCGCGCGGGGGCGGCGTCGGCGGGGGCGTTGGCGGAACCGGCGTTTGGTGCGCGATCGTCAGCGGCCGGGGCAGCGCTTGAACGGTAATGCGCGCGACACCGGAGCGCAAACCGAGCGGATTGCGGTGGAAAAAGAGCGCCACGAAGATATGGAGCACGATCGATATCGCGAGCGCCCACCACAGGTACCGGTTCGCTCTCAACCGCGACATTCGTGCCCTATAAAAACGGAAAAGACGCTCACGCGAGCGTCTTTTCGCCGAAGGGGTTCGATTGCCTTAGTCGGGCTGGAACTGGGCATCGAAGAGATACTTCGATGCGACCGGCTTACAGTTGACGATCTTCGGGAAGTAGGTCGTATCGCGCGCGGCGCGTTTTGCCTCGCGGTCGATGGCAAAGTTTCCGCTCGATTGCACCAGCTTCACCGAGAGCACCGACCCGGTCGCGCTCAACGCGACCACCACGGATACGTCGGCAGAGCCGAATCCCGCGTCCAATGCTGAAGAGGGATAATTCGGTGCCGACATTTGGTTTACCGAAGCCTCTTTGTAAGGAACCGCACATGCGGGTGCGGGGGTCGGAGAAGCGGTCGGGGCCGGGGATGCCGTTCCCTCACCGATGGGTTTGCCGGTCTCCTTACCGGTTTTGGGATTGTTATTGTTGATCGTAGGGCCGGCCCCGGTGTTGTGGCTCTTGACCAAGTTCACTTTAAGCTTCGGCTGTGTCGGCGTCTGCTTCGGCGGCGGGGTCGCCTTCGTCGGCGGCGGCGTCGGCGTCGGCGGTGGCGTCGGCGTTGGCGGCGGCGGCGTAGGAACCTTCACCGGCGCCTTCCTGGCCTGCGTTACGGTCTGGACTTTCGTCTGCTCGTGCGGCTTCTCGAGGTTCGGGAAGAACGGAGTCGAGAGTGCATGGAGAAAGAGCGCCGCGATCAGCGCGATCCAGAGGTAGTTGGGAACCTTCTCGCCGGTCGTTAAGAATGGCGACTTCTTTTTATCGTCGGACTGCGGTGGTTTCTGTACGGCCATCGGTTACTGCGTCACTCCTTGCGGCGTGCCCTGAACGTGGTTGGCCAACCCGAAATAGGTCAATCCGACCGATTTAGCAGCGTCCATCACCTGGAGAATCGTACCGAAGTGTGCCTTCGGATTTCCCTTGATAATGACGTCTTTCAGATTCCCGCCAACGGCGTCCTCGAGCGACTGGAAGGCCGCCTTGGCGCCTTGGATCGACATCGTGTTCGACCCGATTTGAATCTGGTTGTGCGCGTCGACGATGACGACGATCTGCGACGGCGAGACTTTATCTTTATTATACGCCGTCGGAAGCGGCGGCTCTTTGGTCACCGACGCGAGGATGATGAAGATGATGAGGAGGACCAGCAACACGTCCGTAAACGGCGTGATGTTGATCGTCGACATTACCTCTTCTTCACCACCAGAGGTTGAAACGGCCACGGATTAATCCCCCACGCTTACGATGTAACGAAGCCCACGTTCTCGTCGCCCGCCCGTTTGGCGGCGTCGAGGATGCGGATGATGACGCCATAAGGCGCTTTGATATCCGAGGTCAACGAAATCTTCTTCTTTCCGCGCTTTTGAATGGTGTCATACATGACGCGGTAGATGCCTTTGGTGTCGGTCTTCGTCCCATCGACGAAAATCACACCCTTGTCGTTGACGATGATCTGGATGTCGTTCTTGTTTTTGTTCGCCGTGCTCTGCGAATTACTCGAATTGGGCAATTGCTTCTCGAAGCCCGGCGGTGTAACCAAGGCGGCGAGGATCATGAAGATGATCAAGAGCACTAGCAAGACATCGGTAAACGGCGTGATGTTGATCTCCGCCATTACGTCTTCGTCGCCGCGCGCCGAAAGTAGACTCACGTCATTCCTCCAGTGCGCTTACTTCTGCGTGGGCTGATAGAGGTCCGTAGGAATCGCCGCGCCGGTGTTATGGAAGTGCAACATCTCGGCGAGTTGGTTCGCCGCAACGATCATCTCTTGATTGTAATTCTTAATGCGGGTCTTGAAGAAGTTGAAGAACACCACGGCGATAATCGCGACGACGAGACCGCTAAACGTGGTGACGAGCGCTTCGGAGACACCTGCCGCGACTACTGCCGGGCTCGAATTGCCCTTGAGCGCGATCGACTGGAAGGCCTTGATGATACCGAGAACGGTGCCGGCGAGACCGACGAACGGCGCGATAACGGCGATCGTACCGATAATGCCGAGGTTGCGTTCGAGATCGTTGAGGTGCTCCATGAGCGCGATCGAGAGCGCGTCGGTGATATCCGCGCGGTTCTTATCGCCGCGCTGAAGCCCGAAGCGAAGGATGCGCGGGAGCATTCCCTTCTGCCCGTCGCAGTACTTGATTGCGCCGGCGAGGTCGTTCGCTGCAACGCGTTTGCCGATCTCTTTGAGCAGCGACTTCGTGTCGCCGTGTTGGGCACTAAAATAAAGAAAGCGCTCGATGACGATCCAGACGACCGCGATCGAGAGCGCGAGCAGGACGACCATGTCGAACCCGCCCTGTTTCATCACACTGATAAATCCGTCAAACACGAGTTGTTCGAGCCTCCCCTTCCGGGTGTATTGAGTGAAGCAAAACCTCTGGTAGAAACGTTTCGGCGGGTCTCCCCGCCGCTCCAGGGCGGTACTTTTGCCGCCCTGGGTAAGAGTCCTGTCCTAGATTAAGTAGAGCTTGGGTTAACTGCCAAGGTGCTTCAGAAAGTTCTGAATCTGCAGCACGAGAGAGGCATCATTCCCGGCCTTTGCGAGTTTCAGCGCCTTTTTCAGCGTCGCTTTCGCACGGTCGGTGAGATCCGCCCGATGGTAGACCACCCCAACCCCCGCTTCGCCGATGCCCCGAGCGAAGAGCGCTTGAGGATCGTTCGGATCGATCGCGAGCGCCTTTTTCGCATAGCTCCGCACGCGATTGTAGTCGGGCTTTTTACTCTGGACGATGACGAACGCGGCCTGAGTATAGGCGATCTCGCTGATCTTAGGATCGCCGGCCGCAGCCGCTTTTTTGAGCGCGGCGAGCGCCACGGCCGGTTTGTGTTCCTTGACCGCGGCGACTCCCTGTTGCAGGTAGAAGGCCCCGACGAACTGAGCGCCCGGATTCCCCGTGGGATCGAGCGTCTTTAACTCCGCCAACATCGCGTTGGATTTCGCGGTGTCGCCGGTCTGCAGATAGGCCTGCAACAAGTGGCTGTCCACGGCGACTTTCGTCGCCGTCGGGGTGCTCTTCTGTGCGAAGAGAATTCCGCGCGCCTTCTCCAAGGAGGCGATACTCTCCGCGTACTGCTTCACGCCGAACTGAGCGACGCCGAGGGCGTAGAGCGAGTTCGGGCTAGAATCGAGCGCGTAGGCCTTTTGCGCGTAGAGAAGTGATTGGTTGGGATGGGAGCCCGCCTGCTGCACCGAGACCGCCGCAAACGATTGCGCCGCAGCTTCTTTGAACGGCGCGCCGATCGTTGTTACCTTATCGAAGGCCTGCGCCGCCGACTGGTAATCCGAGGTGAAGTAATCGGCAATGGCGAGATACTGCAGCGCCAAGGCATCGTCGGGGTGCGCGAGCAGATACGCGCCCGCCGCCTGTTTTGCATCGGCGTACTCTCCGGCATGGATGAGCGCATCGACGTGGCCGAGTTCGCCGCCAGTGGCGAGCTGGTCCCCCGATCGTACGACGCGTTTCCCGAATTTCAGCGTGTAATCGTAGAACGCCTGAATGGGCTTGTTCCCGCGCTGGGCGGGTCTATAGATCGACGTCTTGGCGATCTCTAACGCCGCGGTAACGTCGCCCTTATTCGTCGTCCGAATGACCTTCACAACACGAAACGTGCCGTTGGGGAAGATTTCGACTTGCAAGACGACGAGCCCGGGGCCGGCCCACGGCGTCGTGGTCTTCCCTTGCTTGATGAGCTTGGCAGGGTAGAACTCATTGGCATACTGCGCGCGAGCGGGCAGAGCCCCCATCGCGGAGACGACCGCGAGGGCGAGGATAGCGGCGACGAGCCGAAGGCGTTTCATGCGTGCTCCTATGGTGGGGGTGTTGCGTTGAGGGTTAATCCGGCGAATCGGTGCGGAAGGCGTCGCCCGACCGCAGCGGCGACCGCCGGCATGCTTTCCATAAACGAATCGAACTCGGCAAACGTCAGCGACTGCATCCCATCCGAGACCGCCGAGGCAGGGTCGGGGTGCACTTCGACCATAATCCCTGCGGCGCCCGCCGCTATGGCCGCGAGCCCCATCGGCGCGACCAGATCGGCAACGCCGGTGCCGTGCGAGGGGTCGACGATCGCCGGAAGGTGGGTGCGACGAGCCAGGAGCGGCACGACCGCCAGGTCGAGCAGATTCCTCGTCGCGGGGTCGAAGCTGCGAACCCCTCGCTCGCAGAGAACGATCTGCTCGTTTCCGGTGAGCGCGATATATTCGGCGGCGAGAAGCCATTCGTCGACCGTAGCGGCGAGCCCACGTTTGAGCAGCACGGGCTTTCCGGTCTCCCCGACGGCGCGCAGCAAGGCGGTGTTCTGCATGTTCCGCGCTCCGATCTGCAACATCTCCGCGCTCGCGGCGACGATCTCAGCGTCGCGCGGATCGAGGACCTCGGTGACGACGGCGAGCCCATAGAGGTCGGCGGCCTCGCGCATCATCGCCAAGCCGTCACGGCCGAGCCCCTGAAACGAATACGGCGAAGTGCGGGGCTTGTACGCCCCGCCGCGAAGGACGTTTGCGCCCGCACGCGCCACGGCGGCGGCGGTCGCCACGATCTGCTCCCGGCTCTCCACTGCGCAGGGCCCCGCACAGATCGCCAACTCCGCACCCCCAAAACTCGGTCCGCCCGGGCGAAGCGAGACGACGCTCTGTCGGTCGCGTGCGTCGACGTGTACCAAGCGGAGATCGCGCGAGGGGGGAAGCGGGCGGCCGTTCATTCCCGCGATGCTACCACGCGGGCGCCCGCTTCGGACGGTGGAGAGGTCGCACGGAGGAGTTCGGCGATCTCGCGCGGGCTCAAAGGACGGACGCGACCGCCGACGAGCGAGCCCAGCTCGATCGGCCCAAAGCGTATGCGGCGAAGCTCGATGACGGGGTGCCCGAGCGCGGCGAACATCTCGCGTACCTGCCGATTGCGCCCTTCGTGAATCGTAAGGTCGACGAGGCTTCGGAGCGAGGCCGAAGAGACGATCCGTAATTTTGCTCCCGCGGCGCGAAAGCTCGGCGTGCGTACGCCGGCGCGCAGCTCCTCGATCTGCTCGCCGCTGAGCTCTCCCCGAATCGTCGCGCGATAGGTTTTTTCGACGCCGAAGCGGGGGTGGAGCAGGCGATGGATGAGGTCGCCGTCGTTACTGAGCAGCAGCAGCCCCGAGGTATCGTAATCGAGGCGCCCCGCCGGCACGACGCGCGGAAGATCTCGCGGCAACAAGTCGACGATCGTGCGGCGCCCCTCGGGATCGGAGAGCGTCGTCACGACTCCAACCGGCTTATTCATCGCAAGGTAGATGAAGCGTTGCGCGAGTGCGGGCTTCCCGTCACAGAGAATGCGATCGTCGGGAGAGACCAGGCTGCCGAGCTCGCGGACCACGTGTCCGTTGACGCTCACGCGCCCCGCGAGAATGAGTTCGTCGGCGGCGCGGCGCGACGCGACGCCCGCGCGCGCGAGCGCGCGGTTGAGCCGCATCTGCGCCGCGTCGCGCTTAGTACTTTCCGTTGTTTTCTTCGTAGCCACGGGACATCGAGAGCGCCTCTTTGGTGACCGACGCTAAGAATTCATCGTTCGTTCGCGTCTGCGCCATTTTGTCGAGGATGATCTCGGTGATGTCGCCGCTGTTGAGTACGGCGGTCGCGCGGCGCAGCATCCAAATCTTGCGCATCTCTTCGTTGGAGAGCAAGAGTTCTTCGTGGCGCGTACCCGAGCGTTTGATATCGACTGCGGGAAAGACGCGCGATTCAGCGAGCTTGCGCGTGAGGTTGAGTTCCATGTTTCCGGTGCCCTTGAACTCTTCGAAAATGATATCGTCCATCTTCGAACCGGTCTCGATCAACGCCGTCGCGATGATCGTCAGCGAGCCGCCCTCTTCGATCTTTCGGGCCGCGCCGAAAAAGCGTTTCGGCTTGTGCAACGACGCGGTATCGAGGCCGCCCGAGAGCGTACGACCGGAGTTCGGAACGACTTGGTTATAGGCGCGGGCGAGGCGCGTGATCGAATCGAGCAGGATCACGACGTCTTTGCCCATTTCGACGAGACGCTTCGCGCGCTCCATCGTCAGTTCGGCAACTGCGGTGTGGTTCTCCGGATGTTCGTCGAAGGTCGAAGCGACGACTTCACCGTCGATCGTCCGCTGCATGTCGGTAACTTCTTCGGGGCGCTCGTCGACGAGCAGCGCAATGATATGCGCTTCGGGATGGTTGATGGAGATCGAGTTCGCAATATTTTTCAGCAGCGTCGTCTTACCGGCCTTCGGCGGCGACACGATCAACGCGCGCTGGCCTTTCCCGATCGGGCAGAATAGATCGATGACGCGCGTCGAGAGTTGCGTCGCGCGGACCTCGAGCTTAAAGCGCTCGTTCGGATAGATGGGGGTCCCTTTTTCGAAGAGCTTCCGCACGCCCATCTTTTCGATCTCGATCTCGTTGATGCGGTCGACGCGCAAGAGACCGAAATACTTCTCACCCTCTTTCGGGCGCCGAACCGTCGCATCGACGCGATCGCCTCGCCGTAGATCGGCGCGCCGAATCTGCGCTTGGCTGACGTACACGTCCTCGTTCCCGATCACGTATCCCGCACGTCGCAGAAATCCGTAGCCCTCGGGAAGAATGTCGAGTATCCCGCTCGCACTTTCGATCCCCGAGCGCGCCTGCTGAGCGGCCAAGATCTGTAGGATGATCTCGTCCTTCTTCACCTTCGCCGGCGTGGCGATCTCGATCGAAAACTCTTTTGCCAGCTCGACGAGGTCGCTCTTATTCTTCTCTTCGAGTTGTGCTGCGGTCAGTAGCGTCGGCGCCTGAGCCTCGTTCTGCGCGAACGCTTCGGGCTGCGGGAAACCGGCGTTGTTATGGCGACGCCGCGAACGGCGGCGACGGCCGCCGCTCGGCGGGCGGCCATTTTCGTTGGGGCGGTGATCGAGTTGCAGGGGAGGCTCACTCTCGCAGCGTCCGCGCGCATTCACCAGCGACTTCATCGGGCTGCGCCGCGATGGTGGGTGAGTGTGAGCGGGAGGGAATAGATTGCGCCGGGCGAGTCGATAACGACTCAACGGCACCATGGAGGTTATAGCATGGGATACGCGCCCCCTTCAAGCGTCCGGCGATAATCGCCGGGAGCGGAGAAGCTCTACGCGGCGATGCGCGAGAGTTCGGCGCGCGCGAGCTCGGAGAGATCCCCGCCGCCTCCGGCGTCGAGTTCGAGACCGGGCATCGTCCGTAAGGAACAGACGAGGTGGATATACGGGCGGTGAAGGATCGCCGGAAGCGCGCGATGTTCCCGCAAGTCGTCGAGCAACTCCGGATCGGGAACCGCGATCTTCCCGTTGGTACGACCGAAACTCCGGAGCGCCTCGATCAAGACCTGGAGCGCGGCGTACGCGGCGGCACGTTCAGCCCACTCTTCCGGCGCGGCGATGGAGAATGGAACGCGCAGTAACTGTGCGCTCCGACCGCGCCGGATGCGAGCGATGAGGACTGCGTTGCCCGTCGCTGCGGCCGCGTAGCCGTACTCGACGAGGACTCGGTGGAACGACGTATGACGCATGCATGGACCTCCCGGTCAGCATACATCGAACATACGTTCGCAGTCAAGCCGGGGTGGCGAGCCTCGCGATCGCTTCTTGGTAGATCTCGACGCATCGTGCGGCGATGCCGCGGGCGTCGAAGCGGCGGGCGACCTCCAGCATCCCTTCCCTCGTCGCCACCGCAATCTCGGCGCCCTCCATCGCCAGCGCAAAGCTGCGCGCGTCGGGCGCGAGCAGGCGAGCGCAGCCGCCGAGAACGTCGCGATTCTGCGGGGAGTCGGCGGCGAGCACCGGTAGCCCGGCTGCGAGCGCTTCGACTTGAACGAGCCCTTGCGTCTCGGTCAGGCTTGGAAAGAGAAACGCGTCGGCGCTGGCATAGTAATCGGGGAGCGATTCACGCGGTAGGGCGCCGAGGAAGCGCACGCGATCGTGAAGTTCGCGCTCGCGCACGAGCGTCTCGAGCGCCTCGCGCTCCGGCCCCTCCCCTACGAATGCAAGCCGCAGGTTCGGAGAGCCCACCAGGGCGAGCGCCTCGACGACGATATCGAGATTTTTCTCCAGCGCGAGGCGACCGACCGCAAGGCAGAGACGATCCTCGGGGCCGGCGCCCATGCGCTCGCGCAGGTCGTCGCGGCGTCGGCCACGCGCGAAGACGTCGACCTCGATGCCGGTCGGAAGAACCTCGATGCGCCCCTCAACGCCAAGCTCGCGCAGTCGGCACTCCATCGCTACGGTCGGGACGATCACGGCGGCGACGGCATTGGCAAAGCGACGCGTTAGTTCCGAAGCCGCATAGCGCGTCGCGCGCGCTTCGAAGGGAACGTAATGCGCGTACGCCTCGAGTTGCGTGTGATACGTGTAGACGGTGGGATGCCCGTAGCGGCGGGCGTACCGCAAGCCCATCCATCCCGTAACGAATGGTGAGTGGAGGTGAAGAACGTCGAGTTGGGCGACACGGTGCGCTATCTCGCTGCGCCGCAAAACCGGAACGGTGAGCCGATAATCGCTCTGCGTCGGTAGCGGCAGCGAGGGTATACGCACGACGCCGGCGTCGTAGCGCGCCTCGGGGTGGCGCGGGGTGAAGACGGTCACTTCATGCCCGAGTTCGGTGAGAAAGGCGCGCAGGGTATCGACGGCGGTCACGACCCCGTTGACCACCGGATGATAGACTTCGGTAAAGAGCCCGACCCTCAGCATCGCCGACTCCCGATTCCACTCGGCCTACCCCGGGCCTTTAAGCGCCCTGAAGCAGGTGATTCCTTCAACAAGTCGACTTTTGGCATAGGAGCGGCGCGGAACGGGCATGCTATAGTCCGCCCGGTCGACGGCCACTTTGCCCGACCCGGCCGCCCCGCGGCCCATCCGAGCGGAACCCACTGCAATCCAGTTTCGAATCTCCGTGCAGTGATCCGCCCCGATCATTGGCGTTTCCCCTCCATGGTCTCGAGGGGTCCGTCAACCACCACTCCATAAACGACCGGCGCCCTTGCTCGCCACCGCCGCACCACCCGTGTGCGACACCGCGCCTGCAAGACGCCAGCACGCGAAAGGAACGCGGTTGATAGGACGTAGGCCCATGCGCCGACTCCACCTGGTTTTCGTAGGCTTGCTCGGAGCAGGCTTTGCCCTCGGGGCATCCTTCATCGCGCCGACCACGGTCGTGCGTGCGGCGGAGCCCACGAAGTATGCGGTCGTCTTTCAGGACGGCTCGCGCACGACTCCGTACGAGAGCACGGCCGAAAGCGTCGGGCAATTTCTCGCCGAGCGCGGCATTCACGTCGCACCCGGTGACGAAGTCGTGCCCGCTCCCGCGGCACCTTTAAGTAACGGCGCGACCATCATTTTTCGGCGAGCGATCCACGTAACGTTCCTCGACGGCGCGTCGGTGAAGACCGTCGCGACGACCGCGGACGACGTCGGTTCGTTTCTATCGATGCAGGGCGTCAAGATCGGTAAATTCGATAAAGTATTTCCGTCGCTTGGCACAGCGCTCCATAACGGATCGCGCGTTCGCCTCTTCCATATCGTCGCGTGGGATCGCACCGTTCTCGTTCCCGTGCGCGAAGGCACGATCCATCGGCTCGACACGCATATGCGCGTTGGCGCGCGCAAAGTCGTCGCCCTCGGTTCCATCGGAGAACGTCGCGTCGATTATCGATACTTCAAATATCCCAACGGGATCGTTCGCCGCGTAACGCTCGCTTCGACGACCGTTCGGCCCGCGCATCCGCGCGTCGTTCTCGACGGCGTCGGCGATATCGGTGCGTTCTCGAACTTCACCGCTCGCAGTATCGGTACGATGCAATTGCGCGCCGTTCACGCGATCAGTATGGTCGCCACGGCGTATACGCCGTGGTGCGCGGGGTGTAGTGGAATCACCGCGACCGGAGAGCGTGCCGGGCACGGGATCGTCGCCGTCGATCCGCGCGTCATTCCCTTGGGAACCAAACTCTATATCCCGGGATACGGTTATGCCGTCGCCGGCGATACCGGCGGAGCGATCGTCGGACACCGCATCGATCTCGGCTTCGATTCCCAGCGCGCTGCGATGGAGTTCGGCCGCCGAAAGATCGTCGTCTTCGCCATCAAAGGGTGAGCGCGCGCGGGCTGCTGAACGCTGCGGGGTTACACCCGAAGAAGCGCTTCGGACAGAACTTTCTGCTCGACGAGTCGCTCTGCGTTAAAATTGCGGATCTCGTCCTCGCCGACGCACCCGAAGCCATCGTTGAAATCGGCCCCGGAACGGGAGCGCTCACTGCAGCGCTCGCGCGGAACGGCGGCAGCCTTCGCGCGTTGGAAATCGACCGCGATTTAGTCGCGATCCTTCGCGAGCGAAACGACCTTTCGTCGGTCGAGATTCTCGAAACGGATGCGCTCGCCTACGATTGGCCCGAACGGCGATGCGATCGTTGGCACGTTGCCGGGAACCTGCCGTACAACATCGCCACCCCGCTGTTGGTAACGCTCGCCCAGTTACCTCGCGGCCCGCAACGAATCGTTGCGATGATTCAAAAAGATGTGGCCGATCGCATGCTTGCCGCTCCGGGAACGGCCGCCTACGGAAGCCTCACCGTAGCGGTCGCAAACGCCATGGAAATTCGCCGCGCCTTCACCCTTGGCCCCGGCGCATTTTATCCTCGTCCAAAAGTCGATTCGACGGTCGTCGTTCTCAATCGCCGCGCGCGTCCGCTCGTCGAGCCGATCGACCCTTCGCTCTTCGAGAAGGTCGTGCGTGGATCGTTCGCGTATCGCCGAAAGACCTTAGCAAACTCGCTCTCGCGTTCGCTCTCCGTCGAGCGAGCAGAGATACTTATCGCCATGCAAGCGGCTGGGATCGACGAAGATGAACGCGGAGAACGGATCGACATCGCTACTTTCGCCAGGTTGGCCGACGCATTGGCGGGAAGGGGCCTTTAAGGCCTCCTCGGTTGCGCTGCTCGTTTTCGGCCTCATCGGATTGGCCGTCGCCTGCGCGATAGTCGCGCTGCTCTTCTACATCGCCCTCGATCCATCGATCCTCACGATCCTCACCCACTCGCCGAAGAAATTACCGGTCACGGTGGTGCTCGTCGTCCAACTCGCCTTCGAATTGCCACCGATCTTCGGATTGATGGCGATGCTTCCGCGCATCGCGCTCTATTCGTGGGAAGAGCTCGGTCTGCGCGTTCCGTCGACCCGCGCGCTACTCTACGTCCTCGGTGGTTTCGGCGCCGCGATACTCGTCGGCGATGGGGGTTCGGTCCTCGTCGAGCGCCTCTCCCACCACACCCACCACGTGCAAGATGTAGCGAAAATATTCGAAGGAATCCGGCATACGCCCGCTCTGGTCGCGTTCGTTTTATACGGCATCGTCGTAGCGCCGATCGCCGAAGAGTTGATCTTCCGTGGATTTCTTTTCAATCTCGGTTTGCGATACGGAAATTTTTGGGTCGGGGCGATCTTCAGTTCGATCCTCTTCGGAGCGGCTCATGGAGATCTCGAACTTTTTCTTCCGCTAACGCTCGTCGGATTCGTCCTCGCTACCGTGTATTATCGATCGAAAAATTTGATCGCCTCGATGATCGCACACGCCTCATTTAACGCCGTCGCTTTTTACGGACTCTCTACGCTCAGGCCCCACTAATCGCGCCGAGACGCGCGAGAGCATCGAGTACCACCTCCGGCGCGATTTGCTCCGTCCCGAGATGTTCGATGCGATGTTCGAGACTCGGCGGCAACGTCGTCGAAGCGGGGCGTAGGTGAAACCCGCGCGCGATCGGACGCTTGCCGACGAGGTGGAGCGCGAGCGAATTGGGCTCGTCGTACCACGTAGGATAATGAGCGAACCATAGTCCGACTAGCGGAATCCCGCCGCGAGCGGCGACGGCATGCAACGGCCCCGCCGGAACGCCGACGAAGGCATGGCTCCGCGCCATCAACGCGAGTAACACCTCGGCGAAGGGCGCGTCCATCTCCGCAGCGAGGCTCCGAAACGCGATCGTCCCTCCGCGCCGATCCGGCCCGGTCGCCGACCCGTCGGATTCGCCGAACGCGATGGCGCGCACCCGGGGGTCTCGGGCTCGCGCCATCTTCACGAATGCCGTTGCGTCGGCCGCGGGCCAGGCCTTCGCCGGCTCGGTATGCCCGCTCGTCGCCAGGAGCAACACGCGGTCTCCGGGATCGACGTATCGCGCGAGCACTGCGTCGAAACGCCGTTGTAGATCCGAGGAGGCCTTAAAACCTAGGGACTGCCGGAGGGGCCGCGCCGGGTCGAATCCAGCGAGGCGTTCTTCGGATACAAGGGCGCGTGCGAGCGCTCGCGCTTTGGTATGGAACGGATAGGCGAGCCTGCCTTCGGGCTCCGGATAATCCGTATAAAGCAACGCGGTCGGCGCGAATCGCTCGAACGCATCGCGAAGCGATCCCGGCAACGCGACGGTCTCCATCCGTCCCCGCAACCGTTTCCAATTCATCCCGAGGTGTCGGGCACCGAGTTCCGCCCCGTCACCGACCGCGCGAATGCCGGAAGGAAGCGCAGCGACGGGGCGAACCCCGGTAAAGAGCGCGCTAAAATCGTCGCCGATGCGAAAAATTGCATACGCGTTCTCCGGCGATAGCAACGGCGCGATCGCACCGAAATGGACCCAGTCGCCGAATCCGTGCGGCCAATAGATCGCGACGCGCTCGCCGCGGAGCCGTGCGAATGCTCCGTTTCGTTCGTCGAACGCACGCAACGTCGTGCGCGGAAGGTTCGGAGCGATCGAAGGATGGCGAGAAAAAAGATTAGCGAGCATCGAGCAGCGCGCCGAGACGCCCGCGAATCGTGGCGACGAAGCGTTGGGTGGAAAATGCCGCCGCATGCGCGCGAAGCCTCGCCGTATCGAAGCGCGCCGGATCGAAGGCTCGCATCGCCTCCGCAAGATCCTGCGCGGTGGGGCTATCGAAGAAGAGCCCCGTCGTCCCTTCGACGATGCTCTCGGTCGCGCCGCCCGCGCGAAAGGCGATGCTCGGCGTACCGCTCGCGGCCGCCTCCAGCGGCATCAAACCGAAATCCTCGACTCCCGGTACGATGACGGCACGCGCGTGAGAGAGTTCGTCGGCGATCTCGCCGTCGCCGCGCTCGCCGAGAAAGCGCACAGGCGCTCCCTGCGCGCGACGTTCGAGCGCGGCGCGCATCGGTCCATCCCCTACGATGCGGAGCGGCAACCCCGAGATACGCGCCGCATCGATGGCGAGATCGACGCGTTTGTACGGCAGCAGACGCGCGACGATGAGAAAAGCGTCGCCCGGCGCGCGCGGTTTGGAAAATCGTTCGGTGTCGACCGGTGGGTGAAGGACGTCGAGATGTCGGCCGTAATAGCGCTCGGCACGTTGCGCCGTCATGCGCGAGTTCGCAATCATTTCGGTCGGGCGCTGGGCCGCGCGCAGATCCCAACGCACCAACGCTCCGACGAGCGGACGGGCGAGCATGCCGACGCCGAGCCCACCGACGTAGGCGTCGTAATCGAAGAGAAAGCGACTTACCGAATGGAGGTAACAGAGGTGTACGCAGCCCTTCGGCACGCGAACGCCTTTCGCCCAAGCCGACGAAGAGCTGAGGATCGCGTCGTAGCCGGAGAGATCAAACCGTTCGAACGCGTTAGGGTAAAAGGGCGCGTACCATCGAAAATGCGAACGTATCCACGGCATGCCGGCGAGCCAAGAACGGTGGATCGTGCGCCCCGCAAACCAATCGCCGGTCCGCGACTCGTCGTAGAACGCCGTATAGATCGGCGCGTCGGGAAATGCAGCGGCGAGCGTCGCGAACACGCGCTCCGCTCCGCCGCGTTGGTTGAGATAGTCGTGGACGAGCGCGAGCTTCAGGAGCCGCTTCCGTCGCTTCCCTGCACGACGGCGATGGTGGGATGCACGAGATATCGCTTCGCAACGCGAGCGAGATCGGCGGGCGTCACTTTTGCAATCGCCGCAATCGTCCGCGCGACGGGATCGCCGGTGCCTCCGGCCGCGCGATAGATTCGAAGTAGCCGTAGCCGCATGCGCGGGTCGCTCTCCTGGCGAGCGAAATCGCCGATCGCCTGTGATTTTAGGCGATCGATGTTACCGCGCAGCTTTCCCGAACCGATCATCTGCGAAAGCGCGAGCGCTCCGCCGATGAGCTGGTCGGGGTGCCCGACCGCGCCCGATGCGTAGAGCAGGAGCTGTGGGCGACCGCCGAGCGAACGATAGCGAGCACCGTAGGAACGGCTCAGGTAGTAGGCATCGAGTCCCTTCGGTAGCCCCGCCGTCTCGGCGAGAATACGCTTCATCAGCGCCGCTTCCACCAACATCGCGGGGAAATCCTTAGAGGTGGGATTCGGGGCGATAAACGATGCGACGATCATCGTCGAGAGCGTCGGGCGAGTCGTGCGCAAAATCAAGGTCGATGCATCGAGAACGAGTGGCGGCGAGCTCACGCGCGGCGAGGTTCCGCCCGGCAGCGCGGCCGCGATCCGAGCGAGCGCGGCGCGAAGCCCCGGCGCGCGTTCGCCGACGATCGTACTCTTGATATCGCCACGACGATAATTCCAGAGGTAGAACGCGCGAGCTTGCGCGATCGAGAGGTGCTGTACCGAGAAGGGCGTTCCGTCACGCGGCATGGCGAGATTTCCCGAGCGAGCGAGCGAGCGGCGCAACATCTCGGTCGCGAGTTCCCAGTTATTTTGCTGACGCTCGGCGATACGATCGAGCAGCGCCTTCCGAGCCGCGGTCACCGAAGCGAGCGAAAAATCCGGAGCGTTCATCGCCGTCGCCAGCACGTCGAGCAACCTCGGCATCGCCTCGGGAAGCCCGGCGAGTTCGATTGCGACGCGATCGTCGTGAACGTGGATAGTGAGGGCTCCACCCTCCGAGCGAATCGCATCCTCGAGCGGCAACGAGAGTCCGCCGATATCCACCGGCGTTCGGGCGAGCAAGCGCGCATCGAGCGCGGCGATGCCGTTCTCGCTTTCGCGCTGCCTATCGAGCCCGCCGCGGAGATCGATCTGTACGAACGTCACCGGTCGGACCGGCAATACCTCCGCAGCCGCTGCGCTTTCGGCTCGAGCGCGGAACGGAACGGCGGCCAACGACGACGCGATCGCAAGCGTCAACGCGAGCGAAAAATAGCGTTTGATCATACGTTCTTTTCTGCGAGGGCGGACATGAGGACCGTAGTCGGATGTTCGAGATATCGTCGGACCGCGGCCGCAACTCGCTCCGGTGTCAAGCGCGAGATACTGCGTGCATACTGCCCGTCCGGCAATCCGGGAGCATACCCCGCAGCACCGGAGGCCGCATACCATCCAAGATTGTCGGCGAGCCCCTGAGGCACGTCGATCGCCGATGCGATGTGAAATTGAAACGCGCGCAACAAGCGATCGAAGCGCGGGCGCGAGAGCGGCGTGCGGAGACGCGCGAGATCGTCGAGGAGCACGCTCTCCAATTTTTTCGGGTCGTTTCCGACACCAAAAATCGTGAAAACACCGGTCCGTTGAAGCGTCACGAAACGCGCGACGGCGACGCCTCCGGCGGGGAGCGGTAGCGCTCGGCCGAGTTGTTTGTCGAGGAGCGCGGACGCGACGAAGTCGAGTGCGGTGGCATCGTCGCGCGAAGAGATCGGTGGCCCGGCAAAGCCGATGGCGATCGCCGAACTCGACCCGTGAACCGATTGCGTTGCGGGGGTTCCAGCCAACGGGGAGTCGATCGCAACGTCCGCCCCCGCGCGCCCAACCACAGCGACCCGCTTCAATAGCGATCCGTCGACCGCCCCGGCAAACGAGATGCTTGCGTTCCCCGGCCGGAAGGCTCGTTTGGCGTAGCGTCGGACCTGCTGTAAGTGAATTGCGTCGAGCGCGGACGCGGAGTTTGGATAGACCGGGACGTGCATCGGCCCATTCGAAAAGAGCTCCGCGAAGAGCCGCGTCTGTAATTCGTTTTCGATGTTGAAACGTTCCTCGACGGCACGCACGCTGGTTTCATGACGCGCCTCGTCGAGCGACTTCACATCGATCGTTCCCGTGAAATACGCCTCCGCCAACGCACTTACCGTCGCCGGCGCCTCCGCTTTGGGAACGACGATACTGATCCCGAGAAGGTCGGGCGAGGGTTCGATCTCGATGCTGCCACCGACGCCGTCGACGATCTCGCGCAGCGAGCGTCCTCCGACGATCGACGCGTCGGCGAGGGCGTGTGCGGCGAGATCGGCGATGCCCGGGCTATCGTACGAGTACCCGCTCGCCGGTACGTGAAGCCAGAGTCCGATCGCCGCAGTAGGCGAGCCGGGGTCTGCGGCGATGGAGTAGCTCGCACCGTTTTGCAGGCGGCCGAGTGCGACGCCGGTCTCCGCGTTCGCACGAACGCCGGTCAGCATCGCCAGCAGGATGGCGAGCGCCGGAAGCGCGAGCCTTCTCACGCCGGCTCCGGCGAAATCGTCGGCGGGAGGCGGTGCGCGTCGCCGCGATCGGCGGGAAGTCCGACCGATCGGTCCGGCGGCTGCGGAACCTCCGGCACTTCGTCGATTGAATCGCGGTCGTAAGGACGCCCCTCGACGATCGCGATGACCTCGTCGGCTTCAACCGTTTCGTGCTCCAACAACGACGCTACCATTCGTTCGACTTTATCCCAATTTGCCGTGAGCAACTGACGCCCGCGTTCGTAACAGGTTTCGACGATGCGCCGAACCTCCGAGTCGATCTTGCTCGCGACTTCTTCGGAGTAATTCCGCTCCTCGCCGAAATCGCGACCGAGGAAGACCTGGTGCGCGCCGCGTCCGTATTGAATCGGCCCCAGATCGCTCATCCCATACTGCGTGACCATACGTCGCGCCAGCTGGGTCGCTTTCTCGAAGTCGTTGCTCGCCCCGGTCGTCACGTCGCCGAATTGAATCTCTTCGGCGAGTCGACCACCGAGCGCCATCGTAATATCGGAGAGCAACTCCTCGCGTGTAACGCTGTGCCGATCGTCCTCGGGGAGCGACCAGGTGATACCGAGCGCCATTCCGCGCGGAATGATCGTGACCTTATGGATCGGATCGGATTTGTCGAGCATCGCACCGAGAATCGCGTGCCCCGATTCGTGGTACGCGGTATTCTCTTTTTCTTTCTGCGACATCACCATCGATTTACGCTCCGGACCGACCATCACGCGATCGATCGCTTCATCGCAATCGCTCATATCGATGACGTTCTTATTGCGGCGCGCGGCGAGGAGTGCCGCTTCGTTGAGGAGATTCTCTAAATCGGCGCCGGAGAAACCCGGGGTCCGTTTGGCGAGCGTATCGAGTTGCACTTCGCGCGAGAGGGGTTTGTTGCGCGCGTGCACCGCCAGGATTTTCTGACGTCCTTTGAGATCCGCCCGATCGACGACGATCTGCCGATCGAAACGCCCGGGGCGCAGAAGGGCGGGATCGAGAACGTCGGGGCGATTCGTAGCGGCGATGAGAATGACGCCGGTATTTTGATCGAATCCATCCATCTCGACGAGGAGCTGGTTGAGCGTCTGCTCGCGCTCGTCGTGCCCGCCGCCGAGCCCGGCACCGCGCTGGCGACCGACCGCATCGATTTCATCGATGAAGATGATGCAGGGAGCGGATTTCTTCGCTTGTTCGAAGAGATCGCGAACGCGCGACGCGCCGACGCCGACGAACATCTCGACGAAGTCCGAGCCGGAGATCGAGAAAAATGGTACTCCCGCTTCACCGGCGACCGCGCGCGCCAGCAAAGTCTTCCCCGAGCCCGGTGGCCCGAGAAGCAAAACGCCTTTGGGAATGCGCGCGCCGAGCGATTGATATTTTTTCGGGTATTTTAGAAAATCGACGATCTCGCCGAGCTCGATCTTTGCTTCTTCCACTCCGGCCACATCTTCGAACGTGACCTTCGCGCGATTCTCCGAGAGCATCTTCGCCCGCGAACGACCGAAGTTCATCGCTTGGCTGCCGCCGCTCTGCGCTTGACGAAAGATAAAAATCATCAGGACGACCAACGCCAACATCGGCAAGAGCGAACCGAGGCCGCTGAGGAACGACGTGTTCGGCGGACTTTCGAAGCCCCACTTCCCGCTCTTGATATGCGCCTGTAATTGCGCGACGAACGCACTATCTTTATTGGGGATGGTGACGGTATAGCTCTTCCCGGCGGTCGTTTTGCCGGAGCCTTGCATGCCGACGGCATGGAACGACTCGATCTTACCGGCTTCGAGCTGGGAGATGAAGGTGCCGTAATCGAGCGGACGCACCGTCGTCGGCGCGCTCACGAATCGATTGACGATGAGCAGGATGATAACGACGGCGGCGATGACGAACAGCAGCTGGCGAAGGATTTTCAAGATGGTACGATCTCACTAATTCTCGGGAGCGAACGACTCCGGTTTGAGGCGCGCGATAATGGGCAGATTCCGATAGAGTTCCCGGTAGTCGAGGCCGTAACCTACGACAAAGGCATTGGGGCAACGCAGCCCGACGTAGTCGAGCCGAACGTTGACGAGACGGCGCTCGGGCTTCTCCAGGAGTGCCGCCGTGCGTAGCCGGGCCGGCGCCCGTTGAACGAGCAGCTCGCGCAGATACTGCATCGTCAGGCCGTTATCGACGATGTCGTCCACCAGAAGCACGTTCCGGCCGCGGATCGAGCCGGCGACGTCCTTGCGCAGCTGAACCTCCCCGCTCGATCTCGTTGCGTTTCCATAACTTGAAGCCCATATCGTCTCAACGCTCAGATCGCTCGGTCCGTTCGGCCGGCGCGCGATCGCGCGGACCAAATCGGTGAATGCGAAGAGCGCTCCCTTCAACACGCCGACCACCAGTATTGGTTCCCCAGAAAAATCGCGCGCGATCGCCGCCGCCATCTCATCGATCGCCGCAGAAATGCGACTTTCGTCGAACAGCACCTCGGCGATCGACTCCCGATAGCTATTCATTCGCTCGCAGGCATCCCGTCGCGCAGAAGCAGGCTCGCGCCGCCTCCCAGCGCGTAGCGCCCGCTTCCCCCTGCTTCGATCGCGGAGAGCAGCGCCTCGACCCGCTCGAACTCGCTCGCTTCGCGCCCGAAACGCCGCGATAGAGCGCCCGCAAGCCAGCGCCGGGCCGCGCCCCGATCGGCCTCTTCGTCCTCGGCGGCATTGCCCGCGATGGTCGCGGCACGGGCGACCGCCCGGTCGAGCCCCGGGAATCGAGGGCGAAGCGCGTCGAGTGCATCGCGGACGGCGTTGCGCCGCGCGTCGAGCGAGGCGTTGCTTGGATCGACCGCGTAGGGCAGCGCCCGTGCGTGGCAGTACGCGCGGAGATCTTCCCCGTCGATGGCCAGCAGCGGCCGAAGCAGCTCAACTCCCGTTGCAAGCGCCCTGCGCGCGCGCATGCCACCCAAGCCGCGCTCGCCGGCGCCACGGAACAATGCGAGCAAGACGCTCTCGGTTTGGTCCTGTGCGTGATGCGCGGTAACGATGCCGTCGCTCCCCCAGCGCCGGGCATCCTCAAGCAGCTCGCCATAGCGCCGCTCGCGGAGGCTCGCTTCGTCGTCGGCACCGGGATCGATGGTCAACGTAGCGACCCGAAGCCCGAGGCTCGCGCCGACCCTTAGCACCACGCACTCGTCCTGCCAGGCCGAGCGACGCAGCGAGTGATGCACGTACACGAGGCGCAGCTGCAACTCGAGGCGTTCGGCGAGCGCGGATAAGACGCCGGCGAGTGCTACCGAGTCGGCGCCGCCGCTACACGCGACGCTGAGCCGTCGGCCGGATAACAGCGAACGTTCGCGCGCGACCGCGACTTCGAGATCTCGCTCCGGATGCGCGCCCCTCATCGACGAGCGAGCTCGCGCTCCGTCTCGCGCGCGCTCTCGCGTTTAACGAGGTCCGCGCGCTTGTCCCACGTCTTCTTTCCGCGCGCGAGCCCCAATTCGAGCTTTACTTTCCCGCGCGTAAAATATAGCCGTAAGGGAATGAGCGTGAGACCTTTTTCTTCGAGCGCGGCTTTTAAGCGCGCGATCTGTTCGCGATGGACGAGCAATTTTCGCGGGCGTTTCGGATCGACGTTCGAGAACGTTCCTTCGCGATAGGAAGGCACGTGCATGCTCAGTAGCCAGAGTTCGCCGTCGCGAATTCGCGCGTAACTCTCCGCGATGCTCGCGCCACCGGCGCGAATCGATTTCACCTCGGTGCCGGTAAGGGCGATTCCCGCTTCAAACGATTCGAGAATGGCGTAGTCGTGGCGCGCCCGGCGATTATCGATACTCGGGGTCCGCGCGCTTCGCGACTCTTGCGCCTCGGCGAGGCGCTGTTGTTTCATCTTCGCCATCTCAGCGCACCGATGCGTTGGTGGGATTGCGACGATCGTCGACCGCTTCGAGCGGGCCGCGCGATACGAAACGAGCGGTGCCCTCGACGAGCGTCCGTCCCGCTGCATCGCTGACGCGTCCTTCGAGCGAGAGAACGTTGCGGCGCTGCGCCGTCACGCGACCGAAGACGACGAGCGGTTCGTCGAGCGGGACGGGTTTACGAAAGCGCGCGTCGAGCGATGCGGTCACGCCACGATGCCCCGCCGCACCCGCCGCATGCGCCATCGCCTCGTCGAGCAACGCGATGGCGATGCCGCCGTGCGCGATACCCTTCCAGCCTTGAAATTCGGGACGCAATCGCAGGCGGGCGACGACGCCGTCCCCCTCGCGCTCGAAACGCATGCGAAGGCCGATCTCGCTCTCCGGCCCGCACGCAAAGCAACGACCGTCGTCGAACGGCACGCCGCTCAACGCCCCGACCCTAAACGCATCGCGAGGTAGCTCGGGAGGCCGGCGGCGCGAATTTTTGCCTGCGTCGCACCGATATCGTAATCGAAACGCACCCATTCGACTTCTTTACGAACGTCGTCGTAGATCGCCATCGATCCCTCCGGATTGAGATCGCGCGGCTGCCCGACGCTGCCGACATCGACGATATACCGATATCCTCCGGCGAGATCGAGACGATGCGTCCCACCGTGCTGAACGTGCATGTGACCGTACGCGCCTTCCGGATCGAGACTCCACAATTCCGGAATATGCGTGTGGCCGATGAAGACGACCGGCGCGTCGGTCGCCGCAAAAGCGGTCGCCGCTTCGCGAACATCGAGGATGTATTCGAAATAATCGACGGGAGCTCCGTGCACGAAGAGCATCTCGGGAAGCCGCAATTCGTAGGCGAGCGTATCGATCCACGCGAGGTGCAGCGGGTCGAGCACCTCGCGCGTCCAGGCCACCGCCGCGCGCGCGGCGTCGTTGAAGCGTTCCACGCCGAAGCCGTTGAGCACCGCGAGATCGTGGTTTCCGATGACGACGTACTTCGCACGTTCGCGCACGCGCGCGATGCATTCGTTCGGATTCGCTCCGTAGCCGATGATATCGCCGAGGCAGACGACCGTATCTTCGGGTGCGACGTACGAGAGCGCGGCATCGAGCGCTTCGATATTCGAATGAATGTCGGAGATGAATGCGTATCTCATGCCGTCACCTGCGAACGGACGGCGCGAAGTTCGGTGGCGAAGAGCTCTCGCGCGGCTTCGTCGCCAACCGTGACGCGCACGCATCGATCGAGCGGAGCGAGCCCCGGCTTGCGCGTCCAAACGCCGCGTTGCAGGAGCGCTTCGAGCAGGCGATCGGCGCGTTCGCGCAAGGAGCAATCGAAACACACGAAATTCGTCGACGACGGCAACGTCGGTAGGCCGAGTTCGCGACCGAGCGCTGCGTACTCGGTACGCCCCCGCGCGGTACGTTCGAGCACGTCGCGCGCGAAGGCATCGTCGCCGAGTGCGGCGAGGGCTCCGACCTGTGCGTTCCGGTTCACTCCGTATTGCAATCGTACTTTCAGCAACGGCGCGAGGAGCGCTTGCGGCGCGACCGCGTAACCGATGCGCGATCCGGCCATGCCGTAGAGCTTCGAAAACGTTCGCGCGCGTACGATGCCGGGCATGGCGCGCCGTTCCAGCACCGCCGCGGAATCGGCAAATTCCGCATAGGCTTCATCGAGCAACAGTAAGGTTCGCGCGGGCAACGCGGCGCGGAAACGCGCGATCGCATCGGCGTCGGCAAACGATCCGCTCGGATTATCGGGGTTCGCGAGGTAACAGATCGCCGCATTGCAACGATGTGCCGTCGCGGCGAGGGCCTCGAGATCGACGCTTCCGTTCGCGTGATACGCCGCACTTTCGATGCGGCCGCCGTATCCGACGACGTGGTAGGCAAAGGTGGGGTAGGTTCCCGCCGCGGTCACCGCGCACTCGCCGGGTTCGAGGTAGCACCGCGCGACGAGGCCAAGCAATTCGTCGATTCCGCTGGTGACGAGGATCTCGTCGATCGACGTCTGCCAACGCTCGGCGAGCGCGGAGCGTAGATCGTGCGAATCGGGGTCCCCGTACCACGCGAGATGCGGCAATTCCGCGCTCATCGCTGCGACGGCACGCGGCGACGGCCCGAATGCGCTTTCGTTTGCGCCGAGCCGGAGCATCCGTTCGAGTCCGCGTTCGCGCATGATGCGCTCGGGCCCGATAAAGGGCTCGCCCGCAAAGATCGCGTCGATCGTTGAGTTCGGCCGAATCACGCGGTGGGAGGTCCTCCATGAGCGTAGCGATAGATGTCGACCCGCTCCCCAACCGCGAGCGTTTCGGTCTCTTCACCGAGGGCGAGGTAGCCGTCCGATCGGGCGGCGAGGCTCGTCATCGACGAACGTAGGGCGAGAGGTTGTGCCACAAGGCCGTCGGGCCCTTGCTCCATCGCCACCGGAAGGTACCAGGTCCAGCCGGCGCGCTTGCGTACCGTAGCCCCCAAACTCGCCGAGAAGGGCACCGCTCTCCCTTCCAGGCCACAGAGCCGTGCGAGAATCGGCCCCACGACCGCATCGAGAATCAGCAGCGAGGAGCTCGGGTTCCCGGGGAGCCCGAGGATCGGCACCGCACCGACCGCCCCGAGGAGCGTCGGTTTTCCCGGCTTCACCTTCAGGCCATGGACGAGTACGCCGGGGGCACCGAGCGCGGCGACGGCCGCCGGCGTCTCGTCCCGTTCGCCGACCGAAGAACCGCCGCTGATCAGTACGGCATCGAAATCCGCGACCGCAGCGCGGAGTGCCGCGAGCAACTCGCCGGGGGCATCGCCGACCGTCGGCAGGTGCACCGGGTCGGCGCCGATCGCTCGGAGCGCCCCGGCGATGGCGAAGCGGTTCGAATCGCGGACCTGCCAGGCTTCGGGGGCTCGATCGACCGAGACGAGTTCGTCGCCGCTGGAGATCACCGCGACGCGGGGACGCCGGAAGACCGGTACGCACGCATACCCAAGAGTGGCTAGCACCGAGAGTTCGGCCGCGGCGATGCGCCGCCCCGGGCGCAACAGGAACTCACCGGCTCGAAGATCGCTTCCCGGCGGGGTGACCGCGTCGCCGAGCTCGAGCCTGCCGCAGAAGAGCTCATCGCCTCGAACCTCGGCCTCCTCGATCGGCAGCACGGTATCGCAACCGGCGGGAAGGAGGCCGCCGGTGGGAATCCGGACCGCGTCACTCGGGGCGATATGCCCCCGGAAAGGTTGCCCCATCGCGACCGCACCGACGATGCGAAACCGCCCCGGCGTACTCGCGGCCGCCAGCGCGAAGCCGTCCATCGCCGAGCGCGCGCGTGGGGGAATCGCCGTTTCGCTACGCACTTCGACGGCGAGGATGCGCCCGAGTGCCGCGTCGAGTTCGACGCTCTCAGGAAGCGGTGCGGGAAGCGATACCCGCCCGAAAAAAATCTCCAGCGCGCGCCCCGGCGCGAGGAGTCGCGATTCATCGAAGCCAACCGCGCGGAGTTCCATGCTCGATATTACTCTCTGTCGTCGCGATCCCGATCGCATCCGTCGTTCCGCAATTCGGCGCGGTAGCGATCCGTCGTTCGTCGACGAGATTCTGCGTCTCGACGAACGGCACCGCCTCGCCCTTACGGATCTCGAAACAAAAAAGGCCGAAAAAAATCGGCTCAGCGCCGAGATTGCAAAGGCGAGCGACCGAGCGGCGGCGGCGGCAAGTCTCCGCCCGCAGATCGCCGCACTCGATGGCGAGATTGCCTCGCTCGATGCCCTCGCAAAATCGCTCGCTCCCGATACGCCCGATTCGCCGCTTCGCGAACTGTTGGTGCAGTCTCCAAACGTCGTCGACGAGAGTACGCCCGACGGCGCCGACGCATCGGCGAACGTCGTGGTGCGCACCTGGGGAACCCCGCGCACCTTTCCCTTCGTGGCGCGCCCGCATTGGGAGATCGGTGAAAAGCTCGGCATTCTCGATTTCGAACGCGCGGCGAAACTCTCGGGGAGCCGTTTTGCGGTCTTACGTGGCCTCGGGGCGCGCTTATCACGAGCGCTCGCTCAATTTTTCCTCGACCGCGCAGCGGCACGGGGATACGTGGAGATCGCGCCGCCCTATCTCGTTACCCAACAGACGATGTGGCGTACCGGTCAACTCACGAAATTTTCCGATGCGATGTTCGCCGACCTCGAAGCGGGACTCTATCTGATTCCGACCGCAGAGGTCCCGTTGACCGCGCTGCATGGCGACGAAATTTTCGATGCGACGGCACTGCCGATACGCTACGCGGCCTACTCGCCGTGCTTTCGCAAGGAAGCGGGCGCGGCGGGGAAAGATACGCGCGGCCTGATCCGCCAACACCAATTCGAGAAAGTCGAACTCGTTCGCATCGAACGCCCGGAGGATTCTTTCGCCGCTCTCGAAGCGATGACGGCCGATGCTGCGGCCCTCCTCGAGGAACTCGGCCTGCCCTATCGCGTGCTCTCGCTCTGCGCCGGCGACCTTTCGTTCAATTCGGCGAAAACCTACGATCTGGAAGTTTGGCTTCCCAGCAGCAACGAGTATCGAGAAATCAGTTCGTGTTCGAACTGCACCGACTTCCAAGCGCGACGAGCGCAAATTCGTTGGCGTCGCGAACCGAAAGCGAAGCTCGAACTCGTCCATACGCTCAACGGATCGGGGCTCGCCGTCGGTCGCACGCTGCTCGCCGTGTTGGAGAATTACCAACAAGAGGACGGGAGCGTCGTCGTTCCCGAGGCGTTGCGCCCGTACGTCGGCGCCGACCGCATAGCCGCCGCCGAATAGCGCTTCCCCGCGCCCTGCCTCGATACGGCGCCTGCGGGCGCCTACTCGGCATGACAAAATTTTGCTTCCTCGGCATGACAAAAATTTGCGCACTCGGCATGACAAAATTTTGCTTCCTCGGCATGACAAAAATGTGCGTACTCGGCATAACAGGAGATACGCTACCAGGCCGCTACGTTTTCGCTAATTCCGCGGCGAGCCGCTCGACGTACGGAGAGTTCGTTCGCGGCGACGCTCCGAGCGGACGAACGCTCTCGATGCTAATGCGGGTATGCGATCCGTCGATCGCTTCGAAACGCACGACGATACGCTCTCCGTCGACGAGGCCGATCGAACCTTCGAGCATGTCGGGCTCGTCGCGGGTGATGCTCGCGCCCAAAATTTCGGTCATCGCTCGGCGCGCACGGTCGATGTGCGTCGCCGCTGCGCCGGGGCATTCGAGACGGCGGTACGGGCGGAGGCGAGCATCCCGTAGCGGCGCGTCGAGCCCGAGCCATCGCAGCAAGAAACTCAACGGATGGCGACCAACGCTACGACAACTCCGGCACCGGCGAGCAGCAGCAACGTCACTGCGGCGAGCCAACTGGCGGATCGGCGCGAAAACACATATGCGTAGACCGCTTTGAGCACGTTATTTGATGAAGCAGCGATCAGAATCGCCGCGGCGGCTGGTGCGAGAGCAAAAGCGGCCGCATGATGCTGCGCGACGCTCAGAACGAATGGATCGACATCGGTAACGCCAACGACGGCCGCGAGCACAAAGAGACCGACCTGCCCCGCAGCACCCTGCACCCATGTCGTAAGGACGGAGATGACGACGAACAGGGCGGCGAAGACCAACGCGGTGGTGAGTTGCAGCGGATTTCCGGGATAGGCAGCGACGGCGCGCTGCTTTCCCTTCTTGATCCCGTCTCCGAAGCGAACGATCGCCGCGGCAGCTATCCCACCGACGAGCGCGAGGGCGATAAAGGACGGAGCGAGTCGCTCCGCGAGCGCCACGTTGAATACGGCAACGACGACGAGAATGCGCAGATACATAATCGCACTCGCGGCGACGATGCCGCCCGAAAGCTCGCCGGTAAACCCCGTCTCTGCAGCAACGCGCGCGAGCGCCACCGTCGCCGCGGTCGACGAATACATTCCGCCGAGCAGCGCCGGAATCAACGTTCCCTCTCGAAACGTCACGTATCGCTGAACGAGATAGCTCGCGTACGAAAGCGTCGATACGGCGACGACGGCGAGCCAAATGTTAAACGGGAGAATCCCCGTTCCCGGAATCGCGGGAAGCCCGTGCAACAACGGCAACACGACTCCGGAGAGGACGAGAAATTTCGCGGCCGTCACCATCTCGGTGTGGCCAAACCGCGCTGCGAGCTCGCGTAGCGTCGTCCGTGCCGAGAGGAGGAGCGCCGCGATGACCACCACGGAGATCGGAAGCCACGGCGGCAGCGCGAATGCCGCCGGGCCCAACAAATAAGCGATAAGCGCCGCCGCCGGAACGACGTAGAGACCGTCGGAGCCGGGGCTGCCTTCGGCAGTTTCCAGCCGCTCGCGAATACCGGCGAACGCCCAGGCTCCGACGACGACGAGCCCGGCGATCGTGGTGGAAAGGTGCTGCGGATCGAGGAGATAGAGCAACGCGCCGGCGAGCGCGAGCAGTGGATAGGTACGAATCCCGCCCGGGCGTTGCGGGATGGTATCGCCGTAAAATTCTTCGTACGCGAGCCCGAAAAAGAGCGCGAGACCGAGCACGAGGCCCAGGTGCAACGCCAGCCAGCCGTCGGAAAACGAGGTCAACGAAACGGGCATGCGGAGAAAGTGCGCTCCCGCGGCGGGCGCACCCTCTTGTTTTTTCTCAACAAACCTGATAACGTTGCCGCCATGTTCGCACCGGCGTATCTTATCGGCAGCTATCAATACCGTTCCGCATCGGAATCGGTCGAGCCGCCTATACCCGTCGAACCCTAACAACCCAAACAGACGAGTACAGCCGCCTCACCGATCTACCGGTGAGGCGGCTTTCTTTTTTCACCCATCACCACCGAACGAGGACACGATGATGAGAACGCTCCCCCCGATCGAATGCTTCCGTAACGAAGTCGAACGCTCGATTCACGCTCACGGAATTCTGCTCGAGAACCCGTACACGCAATGGTTCGCGCTCGGCGAGGCGAGCGATGCACAATTGCGCGCCTTCACGGTGCAGTTCTCCGTCTTCAGCCACCTCTTCGTCGAGGCGCAACTCCGTAAATGCATCAACGCTCCCGATATCGGCGCCTATCGCTCGGGCAAACAGATCTTGATGAACGAGCTCGGCGTTAGTTTCGGCCACGACGGATCCGTCGATGGAGGCACTTTTCGCTTCCATGGCGCGCATTACGAGTGGCTCGTCGATTTCGCGGAGCACCTCGGGCTGCAGTGGCACGAACTCGGCAAGCGTCGCTTGGGGACGCCGAGCACGCTACGCTTCTGCGATGCTCTGACGGAGTGGTACGGATCGGAGGATATCTCGACCGCACTCGGAGCTTCCTATGCGATCGAACACTGGGCGAACGCCGGCTTCTGGAAAGCACTCATCGCCGGCTTACGAAAGATTCGCGCGCAGCGACGCCCCAATCTTCCGTTGGGGTTCTGGACGTGGCACGACCAACTCGAGGAGTTGCACGCGCAGCATACCGAGGACGAACTCAGCATCGCCTACTCGCGGAGTTGCTTTATTCCCGAACGCTTCATCGCCGGGGGGCTCGCGATGCTCGATGCAGTCGCGATCTTCTGGGAGGGGCTCGCGTCACAAATCCGCGAGGATGAGGGTGAAGGGCTGCGTTACGCCGTCTGAACCAAGCCCGGCTCGCTATCGCCGAAAATAACGGCGAGGCTTCGGTTGCACCGGGGAGATGGTGGCGGTATTTCGTAACGCTCGCCATGCCTTCTCCGGCGCAGCCGGGAGGCGATCCATGGAACGCAGGAAGAGCCGAATGAGGCATCCCGGTGAAGCGAATACCATTCCCGATCGGCGGCTCCGTGGCAAACGGCACAGTCGGCGCCGTACAACTTGATACCTGCGATGAGGTTCGCATCGGTCGAGGGTACCGGGCTCGCTCCCGTCGGTGCTTCCCGGCGCAAGGTGGCATGCAATGCGGTTCGCGCCGCCCACGCCTCGCCTGGGAGCAGCGGGGTATCGGCATTCACCGGAATCAGAGCGTTCGCGACGGCGATGTATGCCGCCAGCGCGGAGAGCACAACCGTAAAGAGGATTCCGAAAAGAAAACCTTTCATCCATCCGGAATGACACGAGCGGCGAAAATCTTCTCGAAACGTTCTCAAACGTCAGGCACAGTCTGAAGTGGTGTTTGGAGGATCGCAGTATCGCTTGTTCTGCCCTACATGCGGGCTTCGAACGATCGACGACGGGAGCATCACGGGCTGCCCCGCCGGGCATCGCCCTAGTCTCCTGCGTACCGAATACGACCAGCGAGATTTTCGCATCGACCACTCGACCGCCGGCATGCTGCGCTATCGCGAATGGTTGCCAATCCGCGAACCGATCGAAACGAATGTAGGGACGGTTATCCTTCAAAGCGCGGCGCTGAACGCGCGCTTACGCACTCCGAACCTCCGGCTTGCCTTCAACGGCTTCTGGCCCGAACGCGGCGCTCGCCTTCCCAGCGGCACGTTCAAGGATCTCGAGGCGGTCGGCATGCTCGCGCGATTCCCCCGCGACGGGCGCACCCTCGTCGCTGCATCGGCCGGCAACACGGCGGTCGCCCTAGCGAGTGCGGCGAGCGCCTACGCACTCCCCACGACGATCGTCGTTCCCGAATCGGCACTCCCACGCATCGCGTTCGCCCGGCCGTTGCACGAAAACGTTCGTTTCATCGTCGTCACCGGCGATGCGATTTACGATGATGCGATCGTTGCCGCACGGGAGCTGGGGCTTCGCGACGGATACGTGTTCGAGGGCGGCGCGCGGAACGTCGCACGGCGCGATGGCATCGGCACGACGATGTTGGCATTTATGGAAGCGGTCGGCGCACTACCGGAGTATTTCGTTCAAGCCGTCGGCAGCGGCAGCGGCGCGATCGCCGCGCACGAAGCGGCGCGCCGTGCGATTGCTTCCGGCACGTTTGGAGAACGCTACCCGCACCTCGTACTGGTTCAGAACGCGCCGTTCGCCCCGATCTTCCATGCGTGGAGCGCACGGAGCGAATCCGTCGAAGCGGCCCATCGCCCCGTATCCGCACAACGCGCCGGCGCCGAGATCTCCGCCGCCGTGCTGGGATCGCTCGCGCCACCCTACGAACCGCAGGGGGGGCTGCTCGATGCGCTTACCGAGAGCGATGGCGACGTCACCGCCGTCGACAATGCGACCGCGCGTGCGGCCTCGGCACTCTTCGAAGAACTCGAAGGGATCGATCTCGAGCCTGCGGCAGCGGTCGCACTCGCCGGACTCATCGAGCGCATCGAAAGCGGCGCGATTCCGCGCGAAGCAAGCATCGCACTCCACATCACCGGAGCCGGTCGACGGCGCCTCGAACCCGAGCGTCGCATTCCGCCAAAAATCGCAGCCGAAATCGCACCGAATCGCGCCTGAGTTTCGCATCGAGCAGGCCTTCTCCGACGCGCCTGGGAACGCGGGGCAATTCCATGCAATCTATCGATTTTCGTGACCTCGGACTTCTTCCGGAGCTTACCGATACCGTCGCCGCACTCGGCTATGAAGAGCCAACCGCCATCCAACGCGAGGCGATCCCCCCGCTCATCGCCGGGCGCGACGTCCTCGGGCAAGCGGCTACCGGAACCGGCAAAACCGCCGCATTCGCGCTCCCGCTCCTACACCGCCTCGGCCGGAGCGGCGATGCCGCCCGGAACGTCCGCGCGCTGGTGCTCGTCCCGACGCGCGAACTCGCGATGCAAGTCGCCGAAGCGGTGCATCGCTACGGCAAGCAACTCGGCATCGGCGTGCTGCCGATTTTCGGCGGCCAGTCGATCGGATTGCAGTTGCGTACGCTCAAGCGCGGCGTCGACGTCGTCGTCGCGACGCCGGGGCGCGCGCTCGATCACCTTCGCCGCGGCTCGCTCGATCTGCGACATATCGAATTTCTCGTCCTCGACGAAGCCGACGAGATGCTCGACATGGGCTTTGCCGACGAACTCGACGCGATTCTCGAGAACGTTCCGGAGACGCGGCAGAGCGCATTATTTTCGGCGACCCTGGCGCCGCGCATTCGAACGATCGCCAAGCGTCATCTCAAGGATCCCGTCCACGTTACCATCGCGAATGAAGTCGGTGCGCCGGGTGCGATTCCACGCGTTCGCGAGGTGGTCTACGTCGTGCCGAGACCGCATAAAATCGCCGCTCTCGCGCGCGTTCTCGACGCCGAATCGCCGACCTCGGCGATCGTTTTCTGCCGCACGCGGACCGAGGTCGACGAGCTAACGGAAACCCTAGGCGGGCGCGGTTACCAAGCCGAAGCGATTCACGGCGGGCTCTCGCAAGAGCAGCGCGACCGCGTCTTGCGTCGCTTCCGCGACGGCCGCTCGGAGCTCTTGATCGCGACCGATGTTGCGGCACGCGGGCTCGATATCGAGCATGTCTCGCACGTCGTCAACTACGACGTTCCGTCCTCGCCCGACGCCTACGTCCACCGCATCGGGCGCACCGGCCGCGCCGGACGCGAAGGGGTGGCGATTACGTTTGCCGAGGCACGCGAGCAACGTTTACTACGCAATATCGAACAACATACGAAGCGCAAGATTAAAATCGAAACGGTTCCCACCGTCCACGATCTGCGCGCGCGGCGCTTAGAGACGCTCAGTGCGGATCTGAACGCGGCGGTCGAGAGCGGAGAACTCGAACGCTACCGCGTGATCGTCGAATCGCTCGCACACGAACACGAAGCGCTCGATCTCGCCGCCGCGGCGCTCAAAATGCTCGACCGTAGCCGCGACGTCGACGGCGAGAACGAACAGGATATCCCCTCGGTCGATCTCGGCGCCGGACACGGACCTAAAAGAGAGCGGAAGCCCAGCCGCCCGCGTGCGGATAATGCAGCGATGACGCGCATCTTTATCGGGGTCGGGCGCAACGACAACGTTCGTCCCGCCGATCTCGTCGGTGCGATCGCCAACGAAGCGCAGATCGACTCGCGCGAACTCGGCGCGATCGATATCGCCGACCGTTTCTCGCTCGTCGAGATTCCCGAGGCGATCGCCGAGCAGGTCATCAAGGCGCTCAAGCGGACGACGATTCGCGGCAAGAAGGCCGGAGCGCGCCGCGACCGCGGCCGATAAGGGAGCCTCTTAGCAAGCGAGCGAATCCTTCCTCCTGCGGGGAATCCCCCGTTGAAGGAGGCTCTATGTACGATCCCTCTCTCGACCTCACCACACGGCTCGCGCGCCTCGAGCGCGAGGTCGCTCGCACGCGAGGCATCGCTCTCGGCGCCGTCGCCGCCCTCGTCGCAACGCTCGCGATCGGCGCGACGGCAATTCACCCGCCGGCGCCGCTCTCCCATTCCGCGCTCACCGTCCGCGATGCGGCGGGGCACGTGCGCGCCCGGCTCGATATCGACGGCGTTCACCTCTACGGCACGAACGGGCACGAGCGCGTTCTACTCGGAATGAATGCCGATGGTGAGCCCGCGCTCCACCTTAACGACACGCGCGGCACGACGCGTTTCAGCACCTTTCTCGACCCGAAAACGCAGTTTGCGACGACGCGATTCCTTTCGAGTTCGTCGAAATCGCTCGCCACGCTCTCAGGCGAAGACGAGCCTTTTCTCCGCTTCTACGATACGGCGCATTCGTGGCGCATCTACTTAGGAATTTCGACCGCGCACGATGCGATTTTGAATCTCTCGAATGGATCGGGACATCTCGCAGCCGAGATGCTCGGCGGTGCGCAACCGCGATTCACGGTCTATACCGGGAGCGCCGAGGAACTCCGGGGGAGCCTCGGGATCAACAGCGCTGGCGACTCCGGGGTGTTGCTCGCCGATACGGCGGGAGTTTCCCGCGTCTTGGTCAGCGGCGACCCCCTGCCGTTCCTGAAACTCATGACGGGCTCCGAGACCCAACGCATGTATTTCGGATTATCGTCGCAGGGGCATCCGATGATCGACCTTCGCAACCATCTCGGCGGCGACGGATATGCGTTGACGGTCAACGACGGCGCCTATATGAAGCTCTACGACGGATCGGCCGTCGAACGCGGGTATTTCGGTATCTACAGCAACGGGACGAGCGGCGTCTCGATCTACAACGCCGACCACTCGGCGCACTGGAGCTCGCCTTAACGGAAGAGCTCGAGCATGACCTCGGTGAGCGCGTCGGCCTTCGCGAGCACCGAGGTGCCGATCTGCGTCTCCACCTGGGCCTGCGTGAACGCCGTCGTCTCCGCGCCGACGTTCGCATCGCGGATGCTCGATTCCGAAGCCTGAAACTCCATCGCCGCTCGGTCGTCGTTGCTGCCGTCCTCGCCCAAACGCACGACTGCAGCGCCGATGTACGCACGATCGTTCAGCAGCTGCTGCAACGCAAAATCGACCTGTCCGATCGTATCTTGCGCGGCAAGGGTGGGGTCGGCGCCGGGCGCGCCGATCACGCTCAGCGTCGAAAGCCGTAGCGTCTGGGTGTTCACCGCGGGAATGCCCATCGCCACGGTCTCCCCTTCCTCCGAACCCGAGAGCACCTTGAGGGCGGGGTTACTCGCGGCTGAAATCGCTGCAGTCGCCTGATGAACCTTGATATACGAGGTCACGCCGACATCGGCCGAGGTAAAGTTCCCCGTCGTCGTTATCACGCCGTCGAACAACATCGTCGTTTCGTTTGGCGCGATTAAAAACGGCGAGACCGTCGACGTTTGGGTCGCGGTATCGTAGAACGTTTCCTGTACGGCGATCGAGACGCCAGTATTGACGACCTGCAATTTGATCGTGCCGTCGAGCGGGCTGACGACCGGCACGTTTCCATCGCCGAGCGAACTCATCAGCGTAAAGTTGCCGCCGAAGAGATTCGGCGTCGCGCGAGAAAAATAGATCGTCTCGGTCGTCGGTGTCGAGGCAACCACCGTGCCCTCGTTGACGACTTCGGTCAATCCCGTCGCCGATCCGAATGAGCCCGCCGTCTCTTCGATATAGGCGGGCGTCCCATCGATCGGAGCGTCGACCGGAACCGCGCCGAAATTAAAGACCGCGTAGCCCGGGCCGAGCGCGCCGACGCCCTCGTAATTAATGTTATAGACTTGCACGCCGGCGGGATGCGCTTTCGAAAAATCGGCGACGAAGCTATTTGGACCGAGCACCTTCTGCACGACGACGACATCGTTATTGGTAAAATTCGTCGGGTCGATCTGTAACACTTCGCCCGCATAGAGCGGCTGAGCCGTTCCCGAAAGCGTCATCACCGCGACGCCGGCCGAGACGGCCGTAGCCGTGGTATCGTTGATGAATGCGTTGACGATGGAATTCGAGGCGAGCGCTTGCGAAAACGTTGCCGTCATCGTTCCGGCGGCCGGATCGGTGCCGAGCACGCGAACGACCGCGTTCCCGGAGGTGAAGACCATACCCGGAACGATGGAGGACGAACTCGTCACCTTCACGGTCTGCGGCGCCGTCGAGGCAAGCGCATTCTGTTCGAGCGTTACCGTGAACGTTGGGTAGGGTGGAAGCGTATTCACCACCGCGCAGGCGAGGAGAAATGCGCTCGCACTCGTCGGCGTACCGATCGGCCCGGCGGTCGCGAGGACCGAGTTTGCCATCACGGTGAGCGAGGCGCTCTGTGCCGGCACGAAACCCGAGTGACTGCCATCGAGCAGCGCGACGCCGTTAAAATTGGTGTTCTGCGAAATACGGTTGATTTCGAGCAAAAGCTGATCGATCTCGGCCTGCAGGTTCGCGCGGTCGGTCGGGCTCTCGATCGCACTCGCCGCCTCGACCGCGAGCGAGCGAATGCGCAAGAGGATCTGCGTCGTCGTCGAGAGCGCGCCGTCGGCGACCATCGCCGCCTGCTGCGCGGTGTGAATGTTCGTCGCCGCCTGATTGAAAGCGTCGACCCGCGTCTGCAAGTCGGTAGCGATTGCGAGCCCGGAGGGGTCGTCGGCGGCACTATTGATCCGCAGACCTGACGAGAGGTCACGCGCCGCCGTTTCGAGCTTGCCCTGCTGAGCGGTGAGCTCGAAATTTGCGTTGTTTGCCGCAAGGTTGCTTGCGATACTAAAATCTGACAGCCCGGCATACCTCGGTTGTAGGAGCGCCTAACAACCTCCGTGCTTCGCCGAGGCTCGCCTTCACCCTCGCGCCCGACTCGGGCACGATCCCTGCGATCCCTGGAGGAGAGAGTGGGATTCGAACCCACGGAACCCGTGAGGGTTCAGCGGTTTTCAAGACCGCCGCATTCAACCGCTCTGCCATCTCTCCGTCTCGGCCGTGCGCTTCTTCCGCGCCCACGGTGGAAGCCCCGCCGAAACGCCGACGCCCCGGAGGGAAACCTGCCCCTACTGTGCTAGCATGCAGCAGGGGGAGGGCACGCACTCAGGAGGGGCGAGCGATTTTTCCAGTAGGACGACCAACTGCGGCGTACGGCACGGAGGCCGTTGAATCCCTTTCCGGCATCGACCTGTTCGACCGGCGCGTTCTCGCGGAGATCGTCGATACAACGTTCGCGCAACTCGACTCCTGCGGGCCGGTCGCCGACATCCTCAGTCGTCTGAATGCCGACGAGTTCGCACACCTGAAGAATCAGCTCGTGGAGTATTTCGAGATGCTCGTCGACCCGAATCTCGAGGGAGCGACGCATAGCGCGCAAGCGCGCCTCGTTGGAGCCGTGCATGCGTTCGTCGGTCTCGGGCCGCAATGGCTCGCCCACACCTACGCAATCGTCGAAGAACAGATCGCCGAACGACTCGGCGCACTGCCGATCGAACGCTCCGCCCGCGCCGAACGAACGCTTCATCAACGCGTCTTGCTCGATATTCGCGAACAGGCCGATAGCTATGGAAGCGTCGGCCGGAGCCTGACGGCGACGATCACCCAGATCGATCGCGGCATCGATAGCGCGGCGAATCTCTCCGATCTCATTCGTGGAGCCTTCGAGGCGATGGGCACGATCGAAGGCCTGCTCGCCGGAATGTTTCTCCGCTCGGATCCCTCCGGCGAGCTTCAGGTCGAAGCGACGTTCGGGCTCGGTCGGCGCTATCACCAAGCGATGGAGGAGGGGCACATCCCCAAGATTCACATCGATGCGGGCCGGGCGGCGGGGCGCGGCCCCGGAGGGCGAGCCTGGCGCAGCGCCGAGATCGTTGTCGCGCACGATTGGATGACCGGTGAGGACCGTACGCCGTGGCGTTCGATCTCCGGTGAATTGGGATTTCGCGCGGGCGCGGCGGTTCCGCTCCTCGACGAATCGGGACGAACGATCGCGCTGATCATGCTCTATAGTAACTATCCCGGATTTTTTGCCAGCAACCGCATCGAGAAATTTCTCATTCATCTTCAGCTCGTACTCGGCCGCGAAGTGGCGCGACGCATCCGCGCTCCCATCGTGCCTATGAGCGAGAGCAACGGCTATCGTCGCCTGCTCGATATACAAAGCGTCGCCGTTCTCTATCAGCCGATCGTCGATTTGCGCGACGGGCGGTTGGTGAAAGTCGAAGCACTGGCGCGTCTGATCGACGAACGCGGCGAAATGATTCCCGCGCAGCGCTTTCTGCCGGCCTTCGGTGAATCCGATCTTCTTCAACTTTTCGAAGCGGTGCTCCGCATCGCGTGCCGCGATTGCGTCATGCTAGAGCACGCCGGCCTACGAACGAATATCGCGGTCAATATTCCGGCTCCAGCACTCGCCGATCTCCGCTATCGCGAAGTCTTGTTCGCTATTCTTACGGGAAACGGGCTCGCGCCGAATCGGCTCACCCTCGAAATGCTCGAAACCCCCGAAGACGCCGCCGACCTCACGCGACACGAACGCGCGATCTCGCAATTGCGCGCCGACGGGATCGAGATCGAACAGGACGACCTCGGCTCGGCGCATAGCTCGCTCGTTCGCCTCGACCGTTACCCATTCGACGGCGTAAAAATCGACCAGGCGCTGGTACGAGGAGCGCGACATCATCCACAACGTGCGCTCGAGTTCATCCTTCATCTTACGCGGCTCGCGCACGCGCTCGACATCCCGGTGACCGTCGAGGGGCTCGAAAATTATGGAACCCTCGAGGCGGCGACGATCCTCGGAGCGGATCGAGGGCAGGGCTACGGCATCGCCCGGCCGATGCCGTCGACGGACTTGCTGCGATGGCACGCGGATTTTCAACACCGCATCGATCCACAGACGCCGCGGACCTCCCTTGGAGCGATGGCGGGGTTTCTCTTATGGGATCTTCAACTCGCCGAACTCGCCCGCTGGCCGAATATGCTCGCCGAATTTACCCGTAGCGACAGCGTCGTCGAACGATATCGACGCACGCACGCCGCCGCAGATGCGCGCCTCGAAGAGCTGCTCGCGCGGACGCGCGCCGAGGCCGGCCGCGGCGCCGACCACGAGCATTATCGGCACGCGCGCGAGGAAGTAATGAAACAACTTCACGAACACTGGACATCGATGCAATAACGATAGAGCGAGATCCGCACGCTTAGGAGGGCGAACCCGAGAATGACCGAGATCGAGATACGGCGCCAGGTCGCCTGCCCGTACACGCGGGCGAAAGAACTTCTTCGCGACCGGCTTCAGCCGCTCGCCGACGCCGGGACGAGCATCGCGCAGCGGCTCTCGATCGCCGTGCACGATCGAGATCTCGGGAAAGAGGTCGCGATGCAATTCGCCGTCGCGCACGATCCGATGCATTTCGACGAACCGTGGGATATTTCGTGGGAGCCGGAGTTCGGCGGAATCTATCCGCGTTTTCACGGTTCGCTAAGCATCCGCGCGAGCGACACCTACGAGAGTGCGCGCCTCGAACTCCGCGGCAGCTACGAACCTCCGCTCGGCGCAATCGGGAAAGCCTTCGATAGCGTTCTCGGGAAACGCATCGCCGAGGCGACGGGAGAGCGCTTCCTCGACGAGATCGCCGCGGAAATCGAAGAACGGCACCGCGCCGAGGAGGCCTCGAAGCCTACCGGCCGTTAATACGCCGCATAGTAGGCGAACGAGAAGCGCCGCATGCTTCCGATCGCAGCGACCGTCGTCACCGCCGTAAAGACCGACGCCGAAACGACGAGCCCCGCGACCATCGACTCCTGCGGAAGATGAGCGACGAGCGCCCACCCGCAGGTCGCGATCGCCGCGCAGGTGCCGAGCGCCGTGCCGATCACCGGCGCGCGCGGACGGCTCAGGAAAAAGAGCAACTGCGTATTGAGGAGACCGAGCATGACAAGGCCGTACGCCGGAATCGCCCAACGCAGCACGGCGAGCGAGAGCGCCGCGTCTCCGCTCGCGCCGAGGCGCGCCGAGAGAATCATGCGCGCGCCGACGAGCTCGCCGAGGACGGCGGCAAATCCCGTCGCCGCGGCAACCACAAGAATTCCCAGAGCGTAAAAACGGAGCATCGATCGATCGAAGGCCGCCAAATCGCGAATCGCCCCCTCGGCGCCGCGGAGAATACGGCGCGGTAGCGCTTCGAGCATCACGTTCATGACTCCGACGACCGGAAGAATCGAAAGCAATGCGATATCGGTGCCGAGTTCGTATGCCGAAGCGTACGCAAAGCCACGGCCATGGGCCGCCGCGATTCCCGCAGCGATCCGGTCGATGAGGATCGAGGCAAAATAGAGCGCTCCGAAGACCGCATACGGCAAGGTCGAGCGAACGATGGAAGCGAGTGCGGGAGGAACCGGCGCGCTCGTCGCCGCCGCGCGACGCGCGAGCCAATGCATGGTGATCGCCAGGACCGCCGCCCCGAGAAGCCCTACCTCCGCCGCAAGCGTCGCCGGCTCCCACGGGACGTTCACGTGTCGGTGAAAGAGCACGAGGAACGTCGCACCCGTCACGGCGGTAGCAAGCGCCGCCAACGCGACGATCCAGCCGAAGCGCCGGAGCGTATAGAGCGGTGCGAGCGAGAGCTGAAAGATCGCCGTTCCGGCGCAAAACGATGCCGCGAGCCAGGCGTCGGAGCTTCCGACGAAACCGACGAGCCCGAAAAACACCATTAGCGAGACGAGCGCCGTCGCCACAACGCCGGCAACGACGAATCGTCGCAAGGTCCAGGCCATGAGCGCATCGTTCGATTGCAGAAAATAAAACGTCAACCGGCGCGCGATCGCCTGCGAGAAGAACCCGGTCACGATCTGCGCCGCGTAGACGCCGAGGGCGATCGCCGTTGCGAGGTGCAGGGGCGTCGAGAGACTCGACCATAACGAAGCACCGAAAATCGCCAAACCGATCACCGCAATGATCCAGGGGGCCGAATAGAGCGATCCGACGGCGTAATCGCGACACGCCTGCGTAAACCAGTCGAGCGTCGGCGGCTCGCGACGCTCCTCGTCGGTCACATATCGATTCACCGCCGCACTCACGTCGCGCGCGAGCGCGAAGAGATCGGGATACCAGAGTTCGGCGACGACCTCCGGACTATAGCCGAGCGACTCAAGCAGGATCGCCACTTCATCGATCCCCTTGGGACGCCAACCGATGCCGAATTGGTCGCGGCGCGAGAGCGCGACGATGGTCCGCGCCGCCGATTCTACGGCCTGCTCGCGCCGTTCGAACGGCTCGAACGGATCGCTGCTACCGATCATACGGCCGCACCGTCGGTCGCAGTGGACGCCACTTCGTTATAGAGGGCGCGATAGTTCGCCAAACATCCGTCGAGCGTAAAGAGCTCCAGCGCGCGCGTTCGCGCTCTTTTCCCGAGCGCCACAGCTTCCTTCGGACGCGCGAGCAGATCGCAGAGCGCTTCGGCGAGGCGCTGCGGTCGCTTCGGCGGAACGACGGTGCCGCAATCGCCGATCGCTTCGCGCGCGCCACCGACATCGGTGGCGACAACGGGCTTCGCGCACATCATCGCCTCGATTACCGAATACGGAAACCCTTCGGAGATCGAGGAGAGCGCGACGACGCTCGCCTCGGCATACGCCGACGCCGGATCCGAGGTGGAGCCTCGAAAACGGATGCACGTTTCCAGGCCCAACACGCGCACGAGCTCGAGAACGCGTAGGTTATACGCTTCATCGTGAACCGGACCCCAAATATCGAACACGACGTCGGGAAAGCGTTCGCGCACCAAGGGCGCGCTCGCGACGAGCGTCTCGATATCTTTGAGCGGATCGATCCGTACCATCGCCGTCACGGTCGGCCGTTCCGGGCGATGATTGCGGTCGTCGAAGCGCGTCTCGTCGACGCCGTTGTAAATCACGAGAATGCGATCTTCAGGAACACCGTAGAACCGTTCCCAGGTCGCATTGTAGCTGCAGACCGGAGCGATCGTGTCGGAGACCGCGTACGTGGCGCGCGCGATCGCCGAGAAGAGATTTTTCTTAATCGAGCGGTCGGAGAACGGGAACCCCGCTCGAGCGAGTTCGAGGACGCGTTCGCGAAGGTACACGCCGTGTTCGGTGAGCACCACCGGAAGGCCGAGTGCGCTCTTGGCCGCGACTGCAACTAAGCCGCAGAGCCCGGCGGCGCTGGTATGAACGATATCGCTCGCCGGTATTTCGATGGCGAGCGGCGCCAGATACCGATAGAACGATCGTGTCAGTTCGACCGCCTCCAGCGCCGACATAAATCGATCGTGCCACGCGCTCGAGCGAAACTGCGCGAGGGTAACGTTCCAAACCTCTTCGCGCCGCATCGTCCAATCGTAATCGTGCTTGCGAAAGTAGGTGTAGATGCCGCCGATCGCATCGACCAATCGCTGCGGATGAGCGCTCTCCATGCCGCGAACGATCTCATCGAGAAACGCGGCGAAGAGCGGGACGAACTCCTCGCGCAACGCTCGCGGATCGCGTCGCAGCTGCGACCGCAGGTCGGCACCGCTGTATTCTTCCATGCGCTCGTGCCCCCAGAGCGGAAGCGCGATCGTGCGAACGACGTTCGCCGGGATTTCGTACTCGGTCGCGCTCGACGGATTGCCGACGAGCGCGAAGACCGTAAAATCGACCTCCGAGAGCCCCGAGATCAACAGATGGCACCACGTCGAGACGCCGCCGCGGACGTAGGGATAGGTCCCTTCGGTTACCAGCAGCGAGCGCACGAGCTACGAGAGCGACGAGGGACGATCGTCGGCGATCACCGACGTCATCGACTCGGCGATCGAGACCGATTTTTTAGCGAGCTGTAAATTTCCGGCGAGCAGAAAACATTTCGCCGCATTGACGTAAGCATCGGCGATATCGCGTCCCTGCTTCGAATCTTCCGCGAGCGTCAAATACATTTTTCCGGCGAGCCGAAGTAATTTATTCGAGAGATCGGCGTGCTGCTGCCTCCCAGCCATCGCCGAGGCGCTGCGAAAGGCGATTGCGGCGCGTGCGTACTGCGCGCGGTGCTCCGCTCGCTCCGCTTCTTCGAGATAGAGGCTGAGCGCATCGGCATAGCGTCCGAGTTGCTCGGCATGGGCCGCGGCGATCCAAAGCGCGTCCTCGCCGGTATCGGCCGGGCTTCGCGTCGCGGAAGTCGCTTCCGCCGAGGGCGCGACGGGTTCCGGCGTGGGATCGGCCACGACCTGTTCGGGCGATGCGGCGGCCTCGGCGAAAAAGCTCCGCCAACGCAGATGGCTTGCGATGCGCGCGACGAGTTCATCCGGATCGAAGGGTTTCGTCATGTAATCTTGCGCGCCGGCCTCCAACGCCGCCACCTTCTCTTCCGTTCCGCTCTGTGCGGTGACCATGATAATCGGAATATCGCGCGTGCGAGGATCGGAGCGCAGCCGCTCGGCGGTCTCTCGGCCGTCGAGAATCGGCATGCGATAATCGAGCAAGATGAGATCGGGGTGTTCGGCGGCAGCGCGCTCGCAGGCATCGGCGCCGTTCCCGACCGCGGTCGCGCGAAATCCACGGCGACCAAGCAGCGCGAGCAGCAAGCGACGGATATTGGCGTCGTCGTCGGCGATGAGGATCGATCCGCGCTCCGGCGACTCCATGTCGTGAGCGACGCGTTCTGCTGCCAACGCAAGCGCGATATCGTCGCTCCACGCCTCCAATTGAGCGGCAATACCGAGTGAGATTTTCCCAGCGTTGAAATATTCAACATAGCCGAATGGGCCATCGGCTCCGACGAGCGGCGTACCCAAACGCTCGCCTTCCAACACCGGAACCGCTGCGGCTATTCGGTCGCGAATCTGCGCGGGCGACGATCCCAATGCAGCGTCGGAATCGTTCGCGGCGCGCGCGGCAAGCACGGGCATCGCGCCCGGCTCGCCGCTCTGCCATATATCGAGCTGTCGCAGACCGAACTTCGCTAGCGCTTCGCGCGCTCGCTCCGCAAGATCGATCAAATATTTACTCCATAGCTGATGGTGGGCCGAAAATCGACGTACGTTTTGGCGACGCCGATCGGCAGAAGATTTCCCCGAAGGTAGGTTCCGGTAACGCCGCCGAGTTCAATCGCCGGCCCTCGCAAGCCGAACGGCGTCAAGCGTACGCCGAGCGTGAGCTCTGCATAGTTGCCGTAAAAATAGGGGTGGGTATCGAGCGCGAGGACGGCGCGGGCAAAGACGCTGACCGGATGTCGCTCGTTCGGAGGCGTGCTGCCGATCTCCAATTGTTCGTAAAATTGAAGATCGTGATACCGACTGTAATAGATACCGTCGCCGAAAAAGTTCCCGTAGGCCGCCTGCCTTTTCAGCGCCCCGCCCCACTCGCGATAATATTCGAGTCCGCCGCGCAGATCGCCGCCGGAGGGCGTTGCGGCGATGGAGCCGATTTTGGTCGTCACTCCGCCTTGAGCGAAAGCACGGAGCCCCTGCGGATTGGTGTACTGCACTCCTAGTGCGAGCCCGGCATAGTTATCGTTGAGCGTTTGCGGAATCACTCCGCCGCCCGTACGCGTATCGTCGTTCGCAAAGAGATCGACGAACGGGCGCACCGCGCTCGTGCGAGAGCCGAACGGTTTATAGGCATCGATGGAAAATACGGTATCGCGATAGAGCGACGTATGTTCGATATACGAATAGAGGAAGCCCGCCCGGTCCGGTGCGGCTGCAGCGTGGGCCGCATGAGCGGGCACCGGCGTTGCAACGGGCGCGGGCTCGGCAGCGAGCGCGCGCACGCTCTGCATCGCGAGGAAGAGGATGGTGCACGCAAACAATCGCTTCATTATATTTTTGCCGTTCCCATCGTATAGATGCGAAACATATGCCGTGCCGTATCCCAGCGGCTTACGAAGAGCTCGTCGCCCTCCATGGCGAGCGATCGCACGTCGCCGCGGAGCGCTCCGGTCGCGCGGATCGTTCCTCGAGGAGTGACGAGCAGAATGCGGTGCATCCTTCGGTCGTAGGCGATGAGCGCGCCATCTCCTGCAACTAGGCCCGCGAATCTTCCGCTTTGGTAGGACGCGCTCTGGACGAGTTCTCCGACCCGCCGGCCCCGCAGCACATCGAAGATCTCGCCCCCGTCATCGATGCCATACAGGTTGCCGTCGAGCCACGCAATGCCGACGAGCCAACTCATGTCTGCGGGGAGCGTGCGGCGCGACTCGATGCGCGGTGGGGCTCCGCGAAGCACTGAAAATTCGCTGAGGACGGGGGCCGCGCGCCCCCCGACGACGGCCTGTTGCGCGACCCAGAGGTGATTGCGTTCGAACGCGAGCGCGCCGATCGCGGCGGGCTCGCCGGTGCGCCCGCGCTCGAGCGCGGGCTCGCGGAAGGCGCCGACGCGCCGACCGTTTCGATCCAAGAGATAGATCAGCGGCTGCACGGTGGAGGCGGCATAAAGATGGTTCCCGCCGAGTGCGATCGGCGCGACCGCCGTGAATTGCCCGTCCTCGATCTCGGGAAATTCGATGCCCTTGCTTTCCAGAGAATCCATCGAGCGCAGATCCTGCGCGACCGATGCCTTCGCGGAGAAGCCGATTCGCGGCAGCGCGTAGAGATCGTCGCTCCGCGAAGCAAACTGAACGTGTCCCGGATCGTAGACGGAGAACGCCGCGACGAAGCCGGCGTTCTTGAGAGCGCGAAAGATCGAAGGCGTGAGGTTCGGCGCATTCGAGTGACCGGCTTGCGTGTTCGTCTGCGGATTCGCACCACGCGGGAGCGCAGCGTTCTGCCCGTACTCACCGCTCGGGTAGGCGAAGAGATCGATTCTAGCGCCGGTGATCGGCTCGAAAGCGTGCCGAAAATGCAGGAGATCGTCCTGAACGCGCCGTTCGAATTCGGCGATCGTTTCGAAGCGGTGCTCGCGCGAGAGCCACTGGAGGTTCGCGTACCAATACGGCGAGAGCTTGCCGTGCGGACCGACGAGGAGATCGGAATGCCCGGCGAATCCGTGCGACTGCAGCGACCAGATGCCGGAGCGCGCCATCGCGTGGAGATCTGCGTCGTCGAGTCGGCCGGGAATGCTGCCGGTCGCGTGTCCCTCGAAAAACATCGTGGCGCTCGCATGGTATCGCCGCAATATCGGCGTCGCCTCAGTCCACGCCGAGCGATAGCCGTCGTCGAAGGTCAACGTCACCGAACGGCGCGGAAGACGCGCCACCGGGAGCCTGCCGGAGAGAAAGGCGACCGCACTTTGCATCGTAATGAAGTGATACCCGCGTTGCGCGAGCGCATGCAAGAGATCGTTGAAGCGCTGCGGCGCCATCCACGGGGTGCCGATGCCGATTTTGGGTTCGATGGGGTGATTGGAGACCTGATGAAACATCAGGACGCGCACCGTCGGCTCGCGAACGAGCGTGAGGACGAGTTTCCTCGGCGCTACGGCAGCGTGCGCCGCGCTCCCCGGGGCGAGGCCCAACAGGACGCCGATCGCGACGATGGAGAGGGCGAGATTGCGCATCCCACCCTCTTCCATTCGAGCCTCGTCGCATCCGCTATCGACGGGGCTCCGAGCGGGCTACGGCGATTGGAAAAAGAATGCCGCGAATTTCTTGCTCTTCGCATCGATTGCAACCGTTAACTTTAGCACCGTCGCCTTAAATCGAACCAAATAGACATACTTCGTCGCATCGGGAAGAACGGAGCTCCCACGAAAGACGAATGCCGTCGGCGGGCCGAGCACGGAAAGCTGCTGCGAGGCCGCCTTGACGGCGGCATCGCTGAGCGCCTTCGAAGCTGCCGGCGTAATCTGCGAACGGTTGAGATCGCCGCGCAGCAACGGGATGACGAACGCTTTGACCCGCGCCGTCACGCCGAGGTTCTCACCCGGAGCCGTCGCATCCGCCGCAGCCGCGATCCGTGGATGGATCGCATCGAAAATATTGTTGACGATGGTGGTCGCCGGACCGCTCGCACTATTGGTCAACGCTACGATGGTGAGGTGCTGCGATGGAAAGAACGCGGCATCGCTCGAAAAGCCGAAGGTCCCGCCATCGTGTGATATACGCAGCTGCCCATCGTGGCGGTCGCGGATGAGGCCGAAGCCATATCCCCCGGAGGAACCGACCGCTACGCGCACCGGCGTCGTCATCTCTCGGTAATCGCGTCGCGTAACGATCTTCCCGCTTCGCAGAGCTTCGTTCCAGCGTACGAGATCGCCGACCGTGCTGACGATCGCCCCCGCCGACCACGCCCATCGGTCGTGCAGGGGAAAGGATGGGGCGACACCGCCGTTCTTTAACGGTCGATATCCGAGCGCCATATCGGAGAGACCCGCTTCGTCGGAGATCCAATGCGTGTGCGTCATCCCGGCCCGAGCGAATTCGTGCCGATCGATATATCGCCGGTACGGTTCGTGTGAGAGCACTTCGACGATGCGCCCGAGAAGGATGTAATTCGTATTCGAGTAGCGCCAATGCGAGCCGGGCTTGAATTCTAACGGCTTCTTGGCGATCGACGCGATAATTTTCGCGTAGCTTCCCGGTCGTGCCGCCATACGAACGAATCCGGAGACGTTCGTGTAATTCGCAAGCCCGCTGGTGTGCGTCAGCAATTGACGAATCGTTATTTGATTCGCATGCGGGGCACGGGGAAGAATTTTCGCAACGCTCTCATCGAGCGAGAGCTTACCGGCATCACGCAATTGAAGGATCGCCGCAGCCGTAAACTGCTTGGTCATCGATCCGATTTCGTAATGCGTGTTGACGTCGGCGCCCTCTTTGGCTGCAAGGTTTCGCAAGCCATAGCCGCGCGCGTAAACGATGCGGCCGTTCTCTGCAACGGCGATGGTTGCCCCGGGCGTCTTTAGGGCGTGGAGGATCCGACGCGTCGCACGGTCGATCGCCGCAACGGGCACGGGAGTGGGGGCGGCCGAGGCCGCCAATGGAAGAAAGAGCGCGGTCAGCGCCGCGAGCAGCGATGGTAGAGATCGTTTCATCGCCGGCATCTACGCGGTAACGCCTCCGTTTGTTTCAGTTTGACGACCAGGAAGGCACGATGTTTCATCGTGCCTTCCTGCTGCGACACGCGCCGAGCCGCCTATCGCATTATCTGCCGATATGCCAGCGAAGCTGTAATCGGAAGGTGCGCCCTGTGGCCGGAATCAGCGGCGTAGGAATAGAACCCAGACCGGTTGAGGATTCCCCAACCTGCGGAACGCCGAGATTATACTCGGGCAACCCGAAGAATGCGTTCGTATTGAAGAGATTCTGCACCGAGAGTTGTACGTCGAGCGTCTTGGTAACCGGGTGACGCACGACCGCACTGAAAATCGTGAACGGCGGCTGATTGTAGGTGTTATTTTTCCCTTCGAAATCACCATCCACGGCATAATACGTTCGGTCGGGCGCGATATATTGAATGTGAAGGAACCCTTTGAGGTACGGAAGACAGACCTCAGAGCCCCCATTGCTGCACTGCTGCTGGCCGTTCGCCGGCTGCACGAACGCCGTCGGCGAGGTATAGAACGACGCCGGAACGCCTTTGACGATCGAACTGGAGAGGGTCCCGCTCAAGGAATACCCAAACCCGAGCTTGGGGATACGGCGGTAGGTTGCCGTAATCATACGCGCCGCCAGTGAGGCAACGTTCTCCGGCTGCAAGATTGCCGAGTACTCCGGCGTCCCTTTCACGGGATCGATCGGTCCGACCGTCGGAGTAACGATCGTTTCAAACACGTTTCGTACGTTCGTGCCAAGTACGTCGAAACTCAACACGGCGTCATGACGAAAACGTTCGTCCATGCCCAGATCGATACTCGTTGCCGCCTCGGGAGCGAGCGATGGATTTTTGTCGTTCAGGGTTCCATATGGGGCGGTCGCCGATCCTTGAGTGATGTATGGATTTCCACTGACCTGCGATGCATAAGGATAGGTCGCAGAGCTCCCCACCGCGAGCCGATACGAGAGGCCGCCGCGAGGTTGCAAGACGAAGGCAAGGTGCGGATCGAAGCGCGACACGGAACGAAACGACGGAACGAGCGTCGGTTTCCCACCGACGATCGGACCGGATTGCTGCCCTTGCAGCTGCCAATTCGTATCGTACAGGGCCGCGCGAATCGTCAGAGTCCGCGTTGCCGAGAAATCTCCAGAGAGCGAGAACGTATTGAAGCGCGAGATCGTATCGGGCGTATTTACGGACGACGGGCTACCGTAATATGCGAACGTTTCATCTGAGCGATCGTCATAATTTGCGGTCACGACATTATTACCGAACGGATGAACGAGAGACAACGTCGTTCCGCGTAGCTTATCGCTTTCCAGGAGGCTGAAGGGCGACTGCATGACGGCGGTTCCCGCCGGGGTATAGTGATCCGGATAATTCGATTCTCCCGAACCATCGATCGAGCGAGAAATCGACCCGAGGTAAGGTCGGACGAGGAGCGTGTTGTTCCCAATCGTCGTACGCAGCTGCGCGTCAAAGATCGGTTGGTTATTATTCACGACCGAACCCGGATAAAACACGTAGCCGGGAATCTGCGTTCCAAACATTTGCGAATAACTCGGGTTGCTGCACTGCTGCGTCTTTCCCACCGTCATGCACGGAAGAACCGTCACCATGCCGCCATATTGCCCGTACGCCGTCCCCTGCGGATCGTACCCCGCCTGCGAGCCGACAAATCCCGTTTCGAGCGATGTCGATTTTGAGAAATCGTATTTGAACTTGACGATCTCTCCCTTTGTCGCGAGCGGACCACTGAGATCGCCGCAAAACTGAATGATGCCGGCGGCGGCCGATGTGTTGAGCGCGGGATAGCTTTGCGGCTTGACGACGCACCCGTAATGCTGAAAGAATTGGCCGTTCATTCCTTGATAGCCGGCGTCAAGCACGTAGGAAAGGCGACCGAGCGATCCGGTCATTAACGCATTGGAATATTGCGATGCGTAATTATCGACGCCATCGATGAATTCAAAGGTCGGTTTCGACGTAAATGTCGGCGTGAGCAGGTTCGCCGTTCCACCGATCGCCGATGCGGCAAAAGGGGTCGTGTTCCCGGGGCCGGTATCGGCCTGAATACCCTGCAACATAAACGAGCTGAAGAACTGTGAGAACCAGACGCCGTATCTTCCGCCCGAGAGCGGGTGTCCGTCGAGCAGTACCTGCGTTTCGTACGGCTGGGCGCCGCCCAGAGAGATCGAAGTGTTCGGAGAACTCGATCCGCGTTCTATTCCCGCCCCTGGAATGCGGGCGACGACATCGTTTATTTGCGGATTTGCGAGGTCGATCAGCGAACTGCGAGACACGAACGTCGTTTGTGCGGTTCCGGTATTAATCGAACTGTTACCGCCGGCCACCACGTGCGCGATTACTTGCAAAGAACTCGCCGATAGCGCCACGAGCCGCACCTGCAGGGAAAGGTCCTGCCCGGCGAATATTGCCACGTTGGTACTGCGGGCAGGAAGAAAACCTGCTTTCACTACGGTGACGGCATAATAGGCAGCCGGTAAATTTCGGAGCGCGAATCGCCCCGATGCATCGGTCGTCGTCGAGCGACGAACCGGGCCGCTCACGCCGACGACGGCGCCTGCAACCGGAGCCCCGGCGGCATTCCGTACGCTTCCGATAAGCGAGCCCTCATCGCGGTTGGACGAGTCTGCAAGGGCGGGGACGATGTTCACTAACGCAAATGCGCCGCTAAGAACGATCGCTAGTAAGCAGCGGAAAAGAACCCTCGTATTCACCGTCGGCAATCCTTTTTCAAATTAGAGCGAATGTACGACGCATGGTAGCATCGGTTGGTTAACCGCTCTTTATCGAATTTTTCTTGCGTTATGGTTTTTCCGGTTTTTTTGATTAATGATGCTTAAGCCGAAAATCACCCACGCGTGAGAAAGCGCATGAATGCGGCGCGCGCTTCCTCGGAGCGCATCGCTTCGGCGAAGGCGGCGAACTCCGCGCTCATTGCGGCGGCGAGCGCGGTTGCATCGGCACTGCGAATCAGTCGTTTCGTCGCGCGCATCGCATTGGGCGGCATCGCTGCGAGATGCGCGGCCATCGCGCGAGCGCGCGCCTCGACATCGTCGTCGGGAACGATCTCGGCGACCAGCCCCATCGCCCGCGCCTCCTCGGCCGAAAAGCGCTCCCCGGAGAGCAGCAGCCACGAGGCGCGATTGCGCCCGACGGCGCGCGGCAAGAGCAGGCTCGATCCCGCCTCGGGCACGAGGCCGAGTGGAACGAACGGCAGCGCGAAGCGCGCCGAGGCGCCGGCAACGACGCCGTCGCAATGGAGGAGCAACGTGGTGCCGATGCCGATGGCAACGCCGTTGACCCCCGCGAGCACCGGTTTCTCGCTGGCGACCAAGCATTGCAAGAAACGCACGACCGGCAGATCCTCGATCTTCGCTTGCATCGCCCCCGCGGCGAGAAAATCCGCAATGTCGTTGCCGGCGCTAAAATCTTGACGCCCGAGAAAGAGGAGCGCGCGCACCTCAGTATCTTCGGCAGCACGCTCCAACGCCTCGGCGGCCGAAGCGTACATCGCTGCGGTCATCGCGTTCTTCTTCTCTTGACGATCGAAGCGGATCGTCATCACACCGTCGGTCGTATCGACGATCGTACTCATGGAATGGCCTTTCTGAACTCGACGAAGAGCCCGACGCCCGCGTTCCGATCGCCTGCGAGCCCGGTTGCGGTATATTTTGCAGAAAAGTTGAGCGCTCGAAGCCCCACGAGCATCTCGCCGTAGGAGCGGTGAAAGCCGATGGCGAGCGAAGCATCGATCTCGGCTGCCCGTTCGGCCTTCACCGTCGGGGGGGTTATCCCGTCGCCATAGACGTAGACGTCGCTGCCCCACAGGGTGGGAACGACTCCAAGATTCGCTTCGAGCGTGCGATCGGCGCGCAACGGTTCGGTATAGCGCAACGCGTATCGAAATCCCGCAAGCCGCGAGGAGACGACTTGTTGCAAATTCGGCAACGGCGTGCGCTGATCGATCACCGTTTCGCCGATGCCGAAGCTTAGCCGCGGAATGATGCGGTAGCCGAGGGTAGCGTTGAAGATGCCGATGCTCGGCGTCGCCTGCCCGTAGAAGGCCGACGAACGTTGTGGAATCGCGACCACCGGTATTCCCTCGAAGCGAAACGCGAGCCGCCGCCCGCCGACGCGCGCTTGAAACAGCGGGCCGAGCCCGGCGCCGTACTGCGTACCCGCAACGTCCTTATGCACGCCGGCGACGGCGAAGAGTTGCAGCCCGATGTAGTTTTGTTCGTGCGCTCGCGCCGTTCCAAAGCAGGCGGCGGCGGCGACCGCCGCGAGTGCTGCCGTGCGAATTTTGCGAATCCGCATTATTTCGTCGCCTTACCGGCGTCGAGCATCACGATTGCGGTGCGTCCGGTCGAGTCGCGCGCGACCATGTGGAGCGCGGCCACCGCACTGCCGATCGGCGTTCTCGGATCGAGAAGTTCGGCGGGCGAGAGGCCGGTCTGCGCTTCGATTTTTTTATCGAGGGGCGCGCGCATGAACGATGGAATCGCCGCGTAATCTTTCAACAGGCCGAGAACGAGCCCGAGCTTGTTGCGAAAATGTCGCACGTCGATCGCGACGACCAAAATACCGTTCGATGCGCCGCCCGAAAAAGCGGCGGCATCGAGGCCGAGGTCGCGTAGATGCATGGAGAAGCGGCGCTTCGAGAGTTCGTGGTATCCGGTCGGCAGGTGCTGCGCGAGCCCTCGCAACCACGCATCGGTACTCGCGAAACTCTCGCTGCTCGAGGCGATCACCTGACGCCCCGCGTACCGCCCGGGTGCGTCGATGATTCCCGTGAGGCTCGGAGGAACGCTCTTGAAATCCTGAGACCAGCGCGAGACATCGAGGAGCCTCGCTTCCGGCGGAATCGCGATCGGCAATGGATTCTGGAGCGGCTTCGTCGGAGCGCCCGAAGCCGCACTTCCGGGTGACGCCGAGGCCGTTGCAACCGGTCCGGAGGCGTGCCCCCCGGTTCCGCAGGCGGCGAGAAACGAACACGCAAGGACGGCGAAAAGACGACGCATGAAACGCACTTTTCGAGGGAAAGGCGCTCAACCCCCGTAAAACGCAGGCCATGAACGACGAGGCATTCTGGCCGCGCTACCTGGCGGCCCATAGCGACCCGCGCACCCGCGCAATTCATACCGTCGGCACGATCGCGGCGACGACCTTGCTCGCAACCGCAGCGATCCGGCGCGACCCGTGGCTAGCCCTCGCCGGCGTCGTCGCCGGATACGGCCCCGCCTGGCTCTCGCACGCCTTCATCGAGCGTAATAAGCCCGAGACGTTCCGCGCCCCGCTTCGTTCGCTCGCCGCCGACTATCGGATGGCGTTCCACGTCCTCGCCGGAACGATCGATGCCGAATACGAGCGGCTCGGGATCGCCGCGCACCGATGAGCGAACGCTTAACCTATGGCTCGTACCTCAAGGTCGAGGAGTTGCTCGCGCTTCAGCAGCCGCTCTCGGAACCGGCTCACCACGACGAGTTGCTCTTTATCGTCATCCACCAAGTCTACGAGTTGTGGTTCAAGCAACTCTTGCACGAACTCGATGCTTTCGTCGTCGCATGCGACGCCGACGATCTCATCCGCATGGGAAAAATATTTCGCCGCGTCCATGCGATTCAGCGCGTGCTGGAAGAGCAAGTCGATATTCTCGAAACGATGACCCCGCAAGAATTCAATCGTTTTCGCGATCGCCTCAATCCGGCGAGCGGATTCCAATCGCAGCAGTTCCGCGAACTCGAATTTCTCTGCGGTCTGCGCGACGAGCGGCTGTTCAGCCACCTGGTCTTGACCGATCTCCAGCGCGAACGCCTGATGGCGCGCATGCACGCTCCCTCCCTGCCCGAGCATTTGGCGGCGTTTTTCGCGCGCGCCGGTTTTCCGTGCGCGACGCACGACGAAACGATCGCGTCGTATCGGAACATCTACAACGACGAGCGGACCTATGCGGCGCTCTACCTGCTACTCGAGGACTGTATCGAGTTCGACGAACGCCTCTTGCTTTGGCGGGGGCGCCACGTGCGCATGGTGGAGCGCATGATCGGCCATAAGCGCGGGACGGGGGGCTCGTCGGGCGTGGGGTATCTGCAAACGACGTTAGAAAAGCGCATCTTTCCCGAGCTCTGGGAGGTTCGCACCTATTTAGGAAGTGAGAACTATGGTTGAAAGCTCCGCGGCTCCGCTATTGCGCGACCGCTTTCCGACGCTCGAACGTTCGACCTATCTCGTGAGCCATTCGATGGGCGCCGCGCCCGCGGCGGCGCGCGACGCGCTCGTCGCCTACGTCGACGAATGGATCGCCGACGGCCCCGAAGCCTGGAACCGCTGGTTACCGCGCATCGGCGAGATCGCGGATGGAATCGGCCGCTTGATCGGCGCTCCGCCTGGAAGCACGTTCCTCGGCCCCAACGTTTCGGTACTGCAAGCGGCGATCGCCACGTCGATCGATTTCCGCGGCGAACGCAACGAAGTGCTCTACGAAGCGCTCCAGTTCCCATCGCTGACCTACGTTTGGAACGAGTGGGAGCGCTACGGCGCGCGCACGCGGATCGTTCCATCCGACGACGGGCGCACGATTCCCACCGAACGCATCTGCGCGGCGATCACCGAACGCACCGCGCTCGCGGTGATCTCGCACGCCTATTACGTCTCGGGGGCGCTCGCCGATATCGCGGCGATCCAGCGGCGCTGCACCGAGGTCGGCGCTCTGCTCTGCGTCGACGCCTACCAAACGACCGGCGTCGTTCCCTACGACGTCAGCGCGCTCGGGCTCGATATCGTTACCGGCGGCAGCCACAAATGGCTCTGTGGCGGGCCGGGCTGCGGGTGGCTTTACGTACGTCCCGCACTGGTGGAGCGCTTGCGCCCGGCGGTGACCGGTTGGATGGCGCACGAACGTCCGTTTGCCTTCGAAGCGGCGCCGATCGAGCACGCCCACTCGATGTATCGGTTCGGGACCGGCACGCCGACGATCCCCGGCTACGTCGTCGCGCAGCCCGGGCATGCAGCGATCGCCGAGGTCGGCATCGCCCGCATTCGCGAGCGTAACATTCGCCTCACGACGCGCATCGCCGAGGAGGCGCTCGCACGCGGCCTGCGCGTCAACACCCCGCTCGACCCGGAACAACGGACCGGATGGATCGGCATCGATTTTCCGCACTCCGAGCGCGCCTACCACGAACTCATCGACCGCCGTGTCTTTCTCGATTATCGCCCCGGTTGCGGCCTGCGCGTGAGCGCGCATTTTTATACCGCCGACGAGGAGATCGGACGCTTCTACAGCGAGCTCGACGACATACGGTCGAAACTCCCGAGCTGAACCGCGCATGATCGTCGACCACACCAACGTCGGGGCGGCGCTGCGGCGCTATTCGATGCCGTTCGCCGCCCAGATGCTCGGCGATCAATTACTGGGAATCGTCGATACGATCGCGATCGGGACGCTCGGCGTCGTCGCACTCGCCGGAGCGACCGCCGCCGTCACGCTGCAACTCGTGCTGATCTTTGCGATGGCCGGGCTCTGGACCGGCACGAGCATCATCACCGCGCAGAGAATCGGCGCGAACGATATCGAAGGCTTCGGACGGGCGGTGCGAGCCGGAATGCCGATCCCCATCCTCTTTGCCGTGCTCGCGACCGGAGCCGCCGCACTCTTCGGGCACAGCGTCTTGCACGGGATGATCGGCGACCTGGCGAGCCTGCACGACGCGAGCATCTACCTGCTCTTGCGCTGCGCCGCGCTGCTTCCGATGGCGGTCGACGGGACGCTCATCGGATCGCTCGGCGCGGCGGGAAACCGAAAGCTCGGGATCGCCGTTCTCGCGACGATCAACGTCGTGCACGTGCCGCTGCTGCTGATCCTCGGCCTTGGGTTGTTCACCCATCATCCGCTCGGTATCGTCGGCATCGGCATCTCCTCGCTGCTCGCCGAGAGCATCGGCGCGATCTTCGCTATCGTCTACGTCGCGCGCCGGCCGCAATATCGCATCTTCGCGCGCATGGAGGCCGATCTGCGGCTCGCTCTCCGCACCGCGTGGCTGGGGCTCCCGGAGTCGGTCTTTCTGGTCACGCTCATTCTCCCCGACGTCGCGATCGTTGCGATGCTCGCACCGCTGGGCGCGCTCGCTATCTCCGGCTTCCGCGCGCTGACCATCGTCTCCGATGCAACCTTCGTCGTTCCCAGCCCGATGCAGAGCACGACCCAGATCGTCGTCGGCCAACGACTCGGCGCGGGAGATTTCGCCGGGGCGCAGCGATTCGTCGCCAGCGCGCGTCGGATCGGGCTCGGCTTTTCGACGCTCGCTGGGGCGCTCGTCGCGCTCTTCGCGTGGCCGCTCGCATTTCTCTTCACCCTCGATGCAACCGTTGCGTCGATGGCGGCCCTTCCGCTCGCGCTGCACATGCTCACGTTACCGCTCAAGGGGATCGCGCAGGTCTCGCTCGCGCCGATTCGCGCCTCGGGGGACACGGCATTTTCGATGAGCATCGGCATCTTTTGCAACGCGCTCGTGATCCCGCTCGCATGGTTGGGAATCGAGCGGCTGCATTACGGCCTCTTCTCGGTTCCGTTCGCGTGGATCGTTGCCTGGATCGCGCGCGCCGCACTGACCGAATGGAAGCTTCGCACGGGGAGCTGGCTGCACGCACCGCCGTTGCGAGCGTGACAACTAGCGGGCCGCTCCGGAGCAAGGGCGCGGGAACCGGGCAACATCATCGGCTCTCCGCCGAGCCGACGCAATTTCAGCATGGGTAAACTCACCTGCTGAAAGCCGCCCTACACGATTGCCCGCCACTGCAAACCGCCCTTCCAGCCCATCGGTCAAAACGTGAACGCGCGGCGGTAGCTAATGGCGGATATTCACCTTTACGCGGAATCTCTCGCGTCGGAAAGCCGGAAGGCCGCTGAAGCCGCATGCACCGACCGTTCGATGAAGGGACGATCTTCGTTTCATTCGTTTGTAACGCCCGCTTTCGGAACAGGTCAATCGTCGATCGCATCCTCGCTCCGGCGGCCGGCGAGTGGAAAACTGAGAACTCGATCAAAAAGAGGCCGAGGGGGAGCGTATTTGGGCTCTGCCGCTACGACCCGAGCAAAAAACGCCCGTCCGCAGATCAAATAATCCACAAATTCTTCTCCCCTTTGCGACCCTGCCGTCTCTAGTCTCCTGAGTGCCACCCTGAATTGGTATAGACGGCAAGTCCATTAAAGGGGCTCCCCGCAACGCTGCTGCCGAACGTATACGTCCCAACTGGCGTAGCAGTGCCGCTGGAACCATCACTCGCATTTTCCGAGTAGACATTGATGCCCGATCGTTGGCCCACGTACACAAAGCCATTGTCGTCGACCGCTAGACCGCCAAGCATGACGCCTCCTGGAGTAAAAATATGGGACGGACAGGTTGAAGTCGTAAAGCCTTTCGGTAACTCCATAACATAGGAAGCCTGACCGACCGAGTCAATGGTGTTAACACCAACAAATAGGTTTCCGTTTGGATCGAATGCCATTCCCCAGCCAAAACTTCCACTAGGAGCACCGGTCGGCGCGATAGGCGTTCCAGCGGCGAGCGGAATTTGACAGTTCGTGAACCACTGAAGCCCAAAGAAGGCTTGCGTGGGAGCAACGTTACCATTTGCTCCCGGGGCGAATTCCAGAACCTTAGGCTGCGGGCCCTGGTAAGAATTCAGTACCCAAAGGTTCCCAGCTCCGTCAACCGCCATCTTCGCAATCCACTGCAGCTGGGTATTCGATCCTCCGATCGTGTTGAGTAAGGTGGCGGTTCCGCTGGAATTTATTGAAAACTCCCTTACGACGAATTCTGCAAGGCTTGACCCTCGGCCGGCTACATAAGCATTACCGCTACCGTCGAATGTGATTCCGGCGTCGTTTGCCGCGCTGAAACTTCCTTCGGGAATAGTAATGACCCGCATTGGGGTAGCTCCAGCCCCCGGTCGACTGGCATACTCAACCAAATACGAGTATGTCACACCCGAAGTGTCGTCGAAATCATGCACCCAGAGATTGCCACTGCTGTCAAAGGTCGCGCCCGTAATCAACGCGCAATTTGCATTCGGACAATTGGGCTCTGCTGGATAAGTCGGAAGACCAGCGATGATGCCGCTTGCCCCCTGGAGAAAAGCACCTTGGTTAAATTCTTCCACCTCAGGATTGGATTGGGCGGTTGTATCGTTCGCTCCAATGTAAACCATCGCGTCGGGCGTTGGTGACGGTGCAGGCGTCGGATTAAACGTCACTCCTCCTTCGCCTAAACCAACGTAAAAATTTAGCGGTGACGTGGTCAGCCCATTCGACGTCGACGCCGTGCAGTAATCGGGCGAGTTGAGGATCGGCTGGTCAACGCCGTCCCAGTTCATCTCGACACCATTGTTGCCGACTGCTGTAACCGGGTTGCCGTTCCCATCCGTCGTGTTTCCACCGTCAGGGTCAGCCGCCGGATTTGCTACGGGACTATTAAAATACTGGTTTGCGTGTGGGGCAGAGGTGTTGTTGTTATAGGGACCGCCTCCGGTCTCCCAGGTCAGCGACTTCCCGCCGATAACATTGTCTTTGCAACTCCACGAGATGGTAACAGCGTTCCCGGAGTTATCCAAATATACCGGAGTTTGGTAGACGGTTCCCCCATTCGATGCGCCCACGATAAGCGCACCAGTCGCATCGCGGGCTTCCAGAACCTCGCCATATGCCAGGCTCACTCCCTGCGCAACGGGTTCATAGCAGCCGTTCGCCGTGCCTGCTCCCGCATTATAAGTACAGCCATAGCTGCCCGGCGTCGGGCTTGGATTATAGCTTGGAATATTTCCCCCGTTCGGTTGCGCCAGCCAGAGCTGCGCCGGCAGGGAGTTCGTAGCCGTATTTTCCTTTGCGTAGGTTACTGGGGCCCAATCGATGGACGCTACTACTGGGCTGAGCGTAAATGCTGCGACCACAATTTGGTCGTAAACGACGTTTACGGTCGCGAAGCTCATCCCCAGCAAGGTAAGTGTTCCACCAAGGCTCGCACATGAAGAATTCGGCCCGGTGTTCGCGACCGAACACTGACGCGAATAAATTTTATATGTATCGTTCCCGACCGGGGCGGGAGCCGTCACGCTGCAAGTATACCCCGACGAAGCCGTTCCCGTGCAACTTGAAGAATTGCTCGTATAAATTACAAAATCAAATGCCGCTTGATCCGCTGCACTTACGAGGGATCCGTTATTTGAGTTAAGGACAAAATCGAGTTCCGTCGTGTTCCCGGAGAGATATTGCGGCTTTCGATTTGCTGCGTTGACCTTTTCTTGGGCTGAACGCAAGTATGCAATCTGCGCTGCGCTTTGCTTATTCGGAGGTGGCACAAAAAGCGTGGCTTTCACGTACCCGGTGCGATCCGCGGTACTTTTTACATTCGGAAGGCTACCGTTTTGACCGCCGCAAGCAGCCAGGAAAGCAACGAGCAAAAATGCGCCGAGCAAACGAGCACTGGAAGACATGATTGTCATCTTTCTTTAAGTATAGTAGTTGGCTGACCGTCTATCCCCACGCCGGGGGCAGTGACGATAATTGCGACGGATATTTTTCCACTACCAGCCCCCGTGAACGTCGCCCGACAAGTTCCAGTTTGTGATTCTCCGTTAACATTAAAAGTTGCGATAGGAGCATTAACGGATGACGACGTTAGTGTTGCGACATCGGAGGGGCAGGTGTTGTTTTCCAAAATAGTGCCGGAAAAATCAAGCTGCGTTACCGTAACCGATGCGACATTTGTCGCGCATTTATTGGATCCGGAGTTCGGACAAATTGCAATACTCGACGGATTGACGGATATTGGGCCCGGTGTCACGCTCGTGGAGGGTCCACCAGCCCCGCTGGGGGATGCTCCCGCACTTCCTGTACCGCCGCCACAGGCTGAGAGACATGCAACGGCGAGCGCTGCGACTGCGCACCGAAGTGGCTCTTGGCTGCGAGCGACACGCAGTAGACTAGACCACACTTTAAAGGCCCTTCGATAGGGGTTATTGTGGAAAAAGTTCGGGCCCAGCTTCGGCCTAGCCCGGGTAAACCGGGTGAGCGCAAGGTCGACCGGAAACGCCGTTGCCCATTCCCTTGCGCTTGCCTTTTTCCCTTGCTCCCTAAATGGGGATCTGGAGCGTCTTCACGTGGCATACCGACCGGCGGTGCATGCATGCACCGCCGGTCTCGAGCAGGAACATCGGGCGCGAGGCACCGGATCGTTATCGCTCCCCTAGCGACTCCGCATCGACCGAGAGCCGGCCGTACCCCGCGAACCACGCGACGATCGCCGTTCCGAGATGGAGCGGCACGTCCCATCCGTAGACCGGCGCGATGCCGAAGATCGTGTTGGTAATCGGAATCATGCCGAGGACGGCGACGAAGAGATAGAACCAGAAGAGTTTTCGAAAATAGCCGGTCGCGCTAGCAAAACTTCTCGCCGCGATAACGCCGAAGAACCCGATGAGGAGATGGATCGCATCGTGCGCGAGGTTCACCGGAAAGAGCCCGAAGAGAAGCCGAAAATGCGGGTCGAGCGTGACGACGACGGGAGCGTCGAAGGGCGCGAGCGGCGCGAGCGCCGGCAAGAGCGCGAGCCCGCCGATGGCGAGAAAGACGATTCCAAAGAGCAGCGAGAGGCGCCGTGCGATCATGCGCTCGCCTTGCGCAGCAATGCGCCCAAGTCCTGGTGCAGGCGCCCATTATCGGCGAGGATACTGCGCCCGTCGATGCGATGCTCGCCGCCGTCGACCCGGCTCACGGAGCCGCCCGACTCGGTGACCAAGAGCGCTCCCGCAGCGACGTCCCACGGCGCGAGGCCGAACTCCCAAAACCCATCGAAACGCCCCATCGCCGTATATGCGAGGTCGAGCGCCGCCGATCCGTCGCGCCGTACCGCCTGCGCGCGCTCGGAGGCCGCCGCAAAACAGCGCGCGTTCGCGGAATAATCGGCGGGATGAAAACCGGTGCAGAGCATCGCATCGCCGATCCGTTCGATCGACGAAACGACGATCGGCACGCCGTTGCGATATGCGCCGGCTCCCCGGATCGCTACGAAGGTTTCACCCATCGCCGGTGCGTGGACGACGCCGATTTCGACGATGCCGGCGCGTTCGTACGCGATCGAAATGCAATAGATAGGGTAGCCGTGTGCGTAATTGGTCGTGCCGTCGAGCGGGTCGATCACCCAACGCTCGTCGCTCTCGCCGGCTCGCGCGCCGGATTCCTCGGCGAGAATCGCGGCTTGCGGCGCGATCGCGATCAGACGATCGATGAGGAGCCGTTCGCTCGCCCGGTCCGCATCGGTAACGATATCGGCGCGGCGCCCCTTCTCGGCGATCTCGCGCGGCAGATCCGCGCGCGCCAAAAGCAATTCGCCCGCCTCGCGAGCGGCGAGCTCGGCAAGACGGGCGATTTCGGAGATGGCGGCGAGAGCTTTAATTCGCAATGAGCGTATAGGTCAGCGTCGCCTGTTGCGGCTGTACGTTTTCTGTTCCGAGCGTTACCGAATAATTCTGTAGAATATCGTACGGGGTAGTCCGCGAAGTAATGCTCGCACCGTGCGCAACCTGTAACGGGGTGCCCGGATTGGTCGGAATTACCCCAAACACGTTCTGGTCGAAGTTAATACCGGCTCCAGAAGATGAATTGGACGGATCGTCCTCAACCTGCAACTCATTTGACGGCGAGCCGATGCCCGAGGTTAAAGGATTGTTCGAGGAATACACCGAGAGCGTCCAATTAACCGTCGTCGTAGACTGGATTATCACCGATGCCAAAACCACGTCGGTGTATTTCCCAGTCGAATTGGAACCGACCGTTCCGACGTCGACGGTCTGCCCCGAGAACGCGCACGAGGGGCAGTTGACGGAGGGAGTCGATCCACCGGGGCCGGGATTGCTCGGGTCTACAACCATATTTAGACCGATGGAGAGCTGCACTTTAATGCGTGAGTCTCCTAACCAATTTTCGCCTGCCGTGAGGTTATTCGTATTGCTGTAATTTAGATTGCATCCGCTAGAAGTGTTATTAATGCAATAGGTATCGAACTGATACGAATCGCTCTGCGACTCCGGATTGATAGCACTGAAACTCAGAACGATCGTATCTCCGGGCTTCAACGCACAACTCGCTCCGCCGATATCAATCTCGCCGTCCGCTCCTCCCGCTGTAGCCGACTCGGCAGCGAGCGCATTGGTTACTGTACAGCCGTCAACGTTCCCCGATAGGGCGGGAACCGCGCCGGTTACATGCCAATAATTTCCGCTCGAATCGGTCGCATTAAGACCGTTCACGTCAGTGCCGGGAATTCGGACTCGAAACGACGTAATGTTTTGGGTGTTCGACGTGTTTTTCACTGAATATACGAACGAATTCCCATATGTGGCGTTACTGTTCCCTCCGACGAGGGGAACCGTGTTCGTAGCCACCGCCTGCGGCGCGCCGTATTTCCCGACTTCCGAAAAGCCGACGGCGGCCGAGACCGGAGTCACTTCGAGCGAAAATTGCTTCCCAAGCGACCATCCATTCACATTTGCGCCATGCGCATACATTGTGAACGTCACTTGTCCGGTTGAATTGAAGTTTTGCAACGGGATACTGACATTGAGCGTGCTGTTCCCCGCTCCACCGGCCGGGGCCAGTGAGTTATCCTCCTGTGCAGTCGAACACTGAGGAAGCGCCGGATAGGGGTTCTGTAAGGGATAGGTAAGGCCGATCGGTGGGCTATTCGGTGGTCCGTCGCCTGCAACATATTGCGACGGGCATACACCGAACCATAAATCTGTTACGCCACCGCCGCTGCTTTGACCGAGGTAGCTCCAGCCGGGCGTCGACACGGTCGGGCTGCTTCCCAACGAGTAGCTGTTCGGCATTTCAATAATGACCGAATCAAGATAATCCGGATATGGGTCGCTGGTGAGCGAGGTATTCGTGACTACGACTCCAAGTGTCGGCGACGAACCCTGGCCAACGGTACCGGGCGAGAACGAAGCCGACATTCCGGCTGCGCTCAGTGAGTACTCCGCGAATGCGAGGGAGTCGACGGTCAGCGGCGGGTAATTCACCGGCACTGAAACCGCGGCATTGTCAGCCGAAATCGCGAAGGTCACCGGTTTAAGCGCTTCGATCGTAAAATCAGCGTACGGAGCCGCAGTCGGCGACTCCTCGAGGTCAACGTAGATCGTTTGCGTCGTTCCGCTTGCAATATAGCGGCCGCCATACCCCTGGACGCAAACGAAAGCGTTACTCAATTGCGTCGGGCAGGTAACAATTTGCCAGCCGCTCCGTCCGCCTTGCGATTGTCCATCAATAGCAACGTATACTAGTGCATTTTGAGAGACCAGCGCCCCGGCTTGCGTGAACGCAAACTCGGTTATACCCGTTCCCGATGTGTTATGTATTGTGAAACCCAGAATATTGGAATAATTTTGTGGCGGCGACAGGGCGTCCGGTGAATTCCCACTATAGCTGGCCTGGAGAAAGCGCGATTGGTAAAGATGCGCTTCGGGAATCGGGGCTGCGCCTCCCACCGGGAAATATCCGGCCGGCGTGCTGGCTCCGTCGAGCGAAATATGCGCGGTGGCGGTCAACGCCGCTCCGGTCGTGAAATAGACGGGAAACGAGGCGTACTGCGTGTTGTCGTTCGACCACTCGACACCGTGCTCCGGAAGAATGGACGTTAAGCCCTCGCAATTCGTCGTACACGTTACTCCGGTTGCAGCATAGAATGTCGTCGAGCCAACGGAAATTGACTGGCCAACGGGGATGGCGTACCCTGGACTGTTTGGCTCCAGCAATATGTAGCATTCCGACGTGGTCGTTGGCACCGCGTTACTGCAAAAATCATGCACGACCCAAACCGAACCGTTCGTGTCGGTGGCGGTCGCCGAACATCCGCTGACGGAGGCACACTGAGCTAGCGTTGAGCCCGACAGGGCAACCTCGATGCCGCGCCCATTTGCAGTATTCGCGAGAAAATCTTTTCCCGTGGTAAATGCGAAAGCGGAGAGCGCATCGCCGTTGCCGGTGCCGTAGATCGTGTCGCCGGAATTCGTGAACTTCAATGTAGTGGTTGTGCTACCGCCGGCGGGGACGGAGAGCGACGAAACATCGCTCGTCGTGTGGAAGACCGTGCTGTCGGCGTAACCGACGAGTTTGAAATACTGCGATGCGAAAACAGAACCCGTGGACTTATTGAACAACGATGCCGTGAACGTCTGCGAAGGGAAGGTCCCAGGGCCGGAAATCCCCATGGAGGAAAACGAAAACGATTGGCTCTGAACCCCGGAAATCGGGCCGACGGCATTCTGGGCTATCACAATACCGTCGGGATCGTTTATCGACCATAAATAGTTTCCGTTCGTTAAGCCACCAACACCAAGAGTAATTCCCGACACGGACTGCTCGCTTGCGCTATCCCATGCGAAAACGGTTGCGACGCCGGGCGTACGGACCGGTGCCGGCGACGGCGTTGCAACGGCATTCGCTCCGATCGTGTTTTGCGACAGCGTCATCGTGATGCCCGAGGTGCCGGTCATGGCAATTTGGACCTGGCCGATGCGCTCGCCGATCGTCTTGTCGTAGATCGTAATCGAATAGGTTCCGGCGGCGTAATTGTTGCCGGCAATCGGCCAGGTAACACTGAGCTCCCCACCCGGCGCCGTCTCGCCCGCCGATTGCGACGGGTCGCAAAGCGTATTGGCGGGAAGCCCTCCTGACTGAACCGGGGCCGAGAACACGCATGTCGGGTGCTGCCCCGTATATTCGATATCGACAACGTAGAGGTCGTTCGCCGCAGTGTTCTTGACGTCGATATAGGCCGCCGAGCTGGAATTGGCGTCGTATTGATAGGTCTCCGTTGTATGGAAGGGATCCTGATAGACGCGCAGCGTTGCGACCGGGCCAGCCGCGATATACGCAACCGCTGCCCATTGGCCGGTGGTCACGTCGTAGGTAGCAAAAACATAAGTACCGGCGGTACTCATCGTCGTCGTGTTCGGGCTGTCCGGTGGATTATATGTACCGCCGGTAGCGGCGATCGTCGTCTGGTTGGAGAGCGCCTGGTAATCCTGGTATGTATCGCCTCCGTTGAGGAGGTTATTTGCCTGCCAATACACCGTGCAACCAACCGGAAAACTCGAACCCACGGCCGTCGCGCACCCCCCGCCCGTTCCGACGATCGTAATCGTCTGCCCGTCAGCCGAAAGGATTCGGCGTTGATTCGGCGCGAGAGTGTTCATCGCGCTCTTCATGGGCAACGGTGGTAGTTTGGAGAGCGGAACGACCGTACCGCGCGGCACGCCGCCAACATATTTCGAGAGCGAGGAAGCGCCACCAAACGGAGTTGCCGTGGGGAACGGCGTGGGATGGGTAATCGGCGGGGGCGTTAGCCGAATCATCGGGATCGGCGCCCCGCTGGGATGCGCTAGCGGGGTCGCATTAATTGGTACCGCTCGGTGTGGTTGTAGGGGGTGCACGCTCCCGCCGGCGAGCGCTACCGAGAGCGCCCCAGCGGCGACCAGCAATCCTACAAGAAGTGAACGAAGCGATCGGGTGTTGCGCATCAGTAATACAGCGTATAGACCGCGTTGGTGCTATACGTCCCACCAGGAACGCTGACGGGAACCGTCAACGTAAGGTCGACACAGTAGGTTTGCTTCCCACCGCTTTTCTCGCGGAGCGCCCATCGTCCGCCGTCATCGGAGTAGACAAAGAAAGGGGTGGCCGTAGGCTGAGGGGCCGATATGTAAGTATTATTTGCCAAGTCGGCACCTGGAAAAACGGCGGCAAAATCGCTGTAAAGGCCGTCGTCAAGTAACCAGTATGTAATCGCCGTATTTACCGTTACCGTGTATGCACAAGGCACGACGACCGTAGTCCCGGCGGTCGCATTAATAGTCACCGAAGTGAGGTTACTCACCAGCAGGGTCCCCAGGGGATTGGGCGCAACCGAGGCTTCGACGCGTACCGCTTGCTGACTTTGCGCTACCATTCTGCTAAGTGAAATTGCCTGCGCACGCAATGCACCCGCCTTATCCAGCAACAGAGACGCACGCAAGGCGCTCCCGCTCGTTGCCGTTGCTCTCCTGAATCGATCGGCCATCCGTGGGGCAGGAGTGACATTAACAATCACGGTCACGGCGATTTGGTCGCGCTGTTGAACGAAAAGCGCGAGAGCTACCGCGAAACTTGCGAGCGATAGAAAAGCTGCGAAGAGAGCAATTCGCCCCAGTCGTTTCATTTTGCCACCACCGTATAAACGATCCACACAAAGTAGTTTCCGCTCGTTGCGGCGGCCGGCACCTTCAACTCGTAATCGTAGTAGAGATCCTCAGACGATACCGAGGAACTGGCAATCGGTGCGGGATAGGTTGAGTAGGTGATCGTCGGCGGGGTCCCATAGCTATTTCCCGCGACAACGCCCGCGGTTTTTTCGAACGGGAATGCAGGCGAAAAACCTGTGTTGGGATCGGCTGGCGAGCCACTCGTCGATGGGAGATAATACACGGTTTGCGAGATAGGCTGGCTGCTGCCATCAGCCTGATTATAGAAGTCGGCAGCGCCTTCGCCATAAAGATTGAATCCCGTCGACGAATTCGTCGTGATGCTTAAATGGACGGCGTATTTATACAGGAACGATTCGCCTGAATAAATATCGCCGAAATCTACCGAACCACCATCGAGAAAGGCATTGGGCCCGTGCGTCGGAGCCGGTTGCGTTCCTATGACGGCCTTTACCGCCCCGAAACCGGAAAAATAATTCGGCGTTAACGTCAGTTTGACGATCGCGTTCGTACGCCACTTGACGGTCGCAGATCCGTTGACCGTAGAGGGAGAAGCTATCGCAGGAAAGAGCAAGACGATAACGAGCGCGATGGCGCTCATTCGCCCCAATCTTCCGCTTAGTTGTCGTAACGTCATCATCCCTGTCCTGTCAGCGATTTCTCAATCGCTCGATCCTAAACGCTTCAATACCATCAAAGCGACTTATTATGGAACCTTGAATCCGATAGCCCCGCCGGTATCGGTTGCGCCGCCGTAGTCGATTGTCGCGATCGCTTGGTACGAACCGGCAGGAAGCTGTTTGCCCCGCACCTCAAGCAACCGATCTTGCCCCCGTTCGCAGAGCGCCTCGCTTGGAAGTGCGATCCGATCGACCGTAGCGCCGTTGCGTTCTATCTGCAACGTCCCGCGAAGATACACATGGGCATTGCCGAGATTTCGAAACAACACGTGATATTGCTCGCCGATCGGCGACCGTAACGCCGCCATCTTTACGATAGCTCCCGCGACCTTGACCGTCCCGGGTATCGAGGCATAGATTTTCGACGCGACGCGAGCGGAGAAAGCAATTTGTTGGCCGGCACCGCGGACCGGACGAGTTTGGAAGAAGACCACACCTGCGTATTCTCCCTTCAACGCTTTCGAATGAGGAATCGAAAGCGTCAGCTGCACTTGTTGTGTCGTGTTCGCCGGGAGATCGAATTCCCGCGGACGAACCGTTGCCCACCGCATAAGCGAATCGGGGCGCGACCCAGGGCGTTGGAAATTATATTGTCCCAGGAGCGTGAGCGAAAAGTCAGCCAGCGAGACCTGAACGTGAACCGGATCGAAACTTGAGTTGTGAACCGTAATTGGGATATTCGAGAATGCCCCCGGCGGGATCGTTACCTCAAGTTTTGCCGGCGAGACATCGAGGCCGAGGCCGAACGAACTGCCTGGAAGAGGAATCAGGAAGAGGAGGGAGAGGAGAGCGACCGTTGGCAACATCCGCTGTAAGCTTCTCATACCTCCCCCGTTTCGCCGCGGGACGACGATTCGCCCCGCGGCGAAGCTCCTTGCGCGTTCGATGACCTTAGTTCGCCACGAGGGTATAGTTCACGGTGACGAGTTGCGCCCCGGTGGGCGCATTGGGGCCGATTGCAAGGTCGAGATCTTCACCCAGGTTTGCGGGCGCTGCCGACGTAAAGGCCGTTGACTCACCAGTGATGATGGTGAACGGCGTCGTATTGAGCTGAGCGCCCGAAGCGCACGCGGTGGTATTCGTGTTTGCGAGAGCCGCGGCACGCGTCGTCTGCGTCGCGGGAAGCGATGCAGCAACCGTGAACGGGAAAGTACCGCCCGAATTATTCGCGAGCGCGCAGAGCTCGAAGCTCGTGGGCACGGCGGCCGACGACTGCTCGGTGAGCGACCAGTTGGTCGAGTTCGTCGCCACCTGAGCGTTGACGGCGTTTTCGTAGAGACAGTCAGTAACGGTAGACGAATCCGGGGTCACGTTGCCGAAATTGACGGTCGCCGCAGCTTCGCTGCCGGCTCCGGTCGGCGTGCAGGCACCCGAACCGCTTGCGTGCTGAAGAATCGTCGGTGCAGTAAGCTGCTGAGCGCCGGCGGCGCTGTAGTTTGTGTTGAGCGTGAGAGTTGCAACGGCTTGCGTGTTCCACTTCACCGTTACAGGTTTCGTTACGGTTGCGGCTCCAGCCGGCAACGCTCCGAGAATGAGCCCCGCGAGAACTGCGGTAGCTGCGAGTTGTTTAGTCTTCATAATCCTTTCACCATGCGCGAGATGCCATCCGAGGCAAGAAGAGTAGGGGCCTTATGGCAATAGTATCGGCACGCGAGCCGTCTTTGTCACCAAAACTCCGTCAAAGGGCCGTAAAGATATCCGCAGGGAAAATGTAAAGATTCCTCCGGCGCTCGGTCTAGTTAGCGTCGTCGTCCTGCCATCCTGCCATTCGATCTTGTCGCCGGCATGGGCGACAACGAAGAACCGCGCGCGTATCGCGGCATACTGCCCGGGCGCCGCGTGCGGCGGATAGACCTGCAAAATCGCGAGAGGGAGCTTCGGATCGACAAGGATGGCTGCTCGCGCCCGCTGGGTCGAGGTTCCCGTAGCAAGGGCGGTGACCTCGTATCGACCACCTTTCTGCCCGGTGGGTACGACGAGTACACCCTCCCAGTGCTGGGTCCTTCCCTTCCGCTTCAAGGGTACGTCCTTGCCGAAGGCCTTCAGCACAACCTTGGTTGCCCCTAAGGGCGCCTCCACATGCACGACCGTACTGCCTTGCGGCGGCAAGCGCGGTTCGCCGAGATCGAGGGTAATTGTTGGTGGCGGAGTCGCACCGTCTAGAAGGGTAAAGACCACCTTCTTAATCTTGTGGCCGATAATGAAATGCAACCCGTGGTAATTCTCGTGCGCCTTAAGCGTCACGTTTACCGGAGGTCCCTGCGGCCCCGTGTTGTTTGGAACGGTTTCGGGATCCACCGAGAGCGTATAGGTGCCCGGAGGAAGATCGGCGATGAGGAACGAGCCGTCGGGGTTGGTGATTGCGGCGTGTTCGCCAGGCTCCGCGACGACGTAGGCGTTGTTTACCCCGCCCTTGTACTTCGGTGCCAGCGACGGCTTATAGGTTACAAAACCGGCGATCGATCCGAGCGGCTCGGCCACGAAGTCGACCCTGGTAATGTGTCCGTTCTTTACCACGACTTTCTGCTCGCGAGCGGCCTTTGGGAAACTCGCAAAGGCCGGAACGGTGTTTTCCATAACAGTGACCGTATGCGGCCCCGGGCTTAAGCGCCCAAATCCAAACGTTCCCTCGGCATCGGTCTGCGAATACGCCCCGTTGTCTACTCGAACCATGACGTTTGAAAGCGGCATGTCAAGCCCACCCGACGAGCGACCGAGAACGCGCCCCTGGATCGAGCCGTAGTTACCGACGCGAAAAATCGCTTGTCCTGTTTGGCCGCCTTCAACGTCGAGCGTAATCACCGGTTGATCGGCGGTAAGGCCGCGTGGGAGCGACGAGCTCTCGATGGTAATTTGATGTTCGCCCGGTTGGACGAACGAAAATTGAAAATTTCCCTCTAAGTCGGTACGTTGCGCGATCTTTCGATCCAGCAGGACGAGCACGTTTCCGACACCGGTGTTTTGGAATCCCTGCCCGGAATAGGGGCCATAGTCGGTCAGCACCTGTCCGGTAATAATCGCCGGCAGCCGCGGATCGACGCGCCCGAGGACGGCACCGTTGCCGAACGAAAAGGGCGCATTCAGTTCGACCGAAACGATACGCGATCGACCGTCTGCGGAGGGATTCAGCGTGTCTACGATGCTTTGATACCCTAAAGAACTTTGGATGCTAATTACCGGCGAAATTTGTCGGCTGATGGTCAAGAGCGGCGTACGTTGGATCGCATTTGTTAGCGCACTCTGCGTCCGAGTAATCGAATATGTCGCACCAATCGTCGTTTTCCCAAACCCACGCAAGATCCCAAGCGTACCCAACGTCGTTCGAACCGGACCGACGTATCCGCCGCTTTGGCGTTGCCGCTGGGCCGTAAACTGCAGCGCCCAAAGACCGATGTTCCGCGATGCCTGCACCGAGTAAGAAACCATCGCCAACGGACCGGTGGCGGCAGCGGTCGTTCGTTGCGCCTGAAATCCGAACAGCGCGAGCCCGTCGTGGAGCGGCGCACCGAGTTGGAGCGTACCGGTCCCCAGCCATTGCGGGTTACCGTTGCCGCCAAGACGTTGGTCTTGAAATCCGACCTGAAGAGAATCGTGGTGGATCGGCATCGAAAAGCTGAGACTGGAGCGCCGCTGGACCGAAACGACGCCCCCGACCACGGTGGTCTCCATCGATATGTCGCCAAAGGCATTGCGCTGTCCGCGGATCAATCGCCAGCTGAAATCGCCATAGTCGTCCGCTGGGGACTCGCCTCCTCCATAGCTTAGGAAGCGTGCGGGCATGTGCCGAAATGTAAGCGTATAACCGTTTGGCGACGATAGGCCCTCGTCGAAGCGCGCCTGAAAGGCCAATCCTCCCGTTGGCCCGCTCGGCGAGCGTCGGCTCTGCAGGGCCGCCTCGCCCACGAACGCTCGGCTAAAGCTTCCCTTGGAGAGCCCAAGAAGAAACGTAGTCGTCGGCCCAGTGTTCGGCCCTCCTGTTGACTGAGAGAGTCCGATCTCGCCAAAGGCGGAGCCAAAAACTCTTCGCAACCGAATTCCGGCGAGTCGAACCATGTCCCCCGCGACCCCAAGAGCCGGGCCGCCAAACATCGTGAGGTCTCCGCCCGGCGCTGGAAGAGTGAGGTCGAGGCCGCGCTGAGTCTGCCCCACGGGAACCTGGCCGAATATTCCCAAGGACTGGGCTCCGTAGGAAAGCGTATAGCGCGGCGTCGAGTACGAGAGCCGCGCGGTACCAAATTGCGAACCCCGGTTGCTCAATCCGAGGGGAAGTTGGAGCTCGGTCGTCGTGTCGAGCGTACGTCGCCGGAGGGTTGTATAGAGGCCCGCCGTTTCGCTCGTTTGGTTCAGCGCCGTCGAACCATTTAGGCCGGAAATAGGATTCGCAAGATTACTCTGCGACAATTGTGTCCCAAGGCCGAGACTTCCCGAGATAACAAATTGCAACGGCCCCCCTCGGCGCTCGACGGGATGAGCGGTTGGAGCGATAGATGGCTTCGGCGCCCTCGATGGGCTCGGGGCAGCTTGCGGCGAAGGGCTGCTTTCCGGTGCAGCGGAGGGCTGAAGCGAGGCCTCCGCGGTCGGCTGGGGCATCCCCGATTGTCTATCGTATCCCGTCGCGCCGACTCGGGGAGCGAGGAACGTTAAAAGCGCCGCCGCCAACGTCAGGGCGGACAGCGGAAGGATCAACCTTTTTTGCGCGGCGATCGGCTTCATCGGGCAAGAATCCTATCGGCTTCCCAGGCCCCGCGGCTTACCCAAAGAGACATTTTCTTTACCAGGGATTCACCCAGCGACGAGCAAGTCTCAGGGTGGTTCGGCCGATATCCGAACTGTAGGGAATCTTCAAGGAGGAAGCCACCTTACTGCATGGATGTGCTGGGAAGTGCGAGTCAGGTTCTTCTGAACCTTTCTCTCACACAAAAAAGGGAACAGACCGACATTCGCGCGCTGGCCAGCGGCCTCCGCGTGAGTTCTGCTGTTGATGACCCCAGCGGTTACGGCATCGCCCAACGCCTGCAGACGCAAGTGAACGGTTTCCAGCAGGCCGTTCAAAACGTGCAGACCGCGAACAACGCGCTCGCCGTCGCGAACGGAGCCCTCACCACGATCACGCTGATCCTTCAGCGCATCCGCAGCTTGGTCGTCGAATCGCGCTCCGATCTCAATTCCTCGACCGATCTCGCCAACATCCAGGCAGAGATTTCACAATTGCTGCTCGAGGTCAATCGCATATCGAGCAACACCACCTTCAACGGGCTCAATCTGTTGAATGGACAGTTCCAAAGCACTGCATTAACCTCTCCCGCAGCAAGCAACGGGTACGGATACGGCGCCGTGCAGGTGACTTCGCCCTTGCTTAACCCCGACGGGTCCGCGCCAAGCACGAACGTCGTTAATGCAGATGGCCTGGGAAACCCGGGGCCGCTGGTGACGCTCGCTGTCCCCACAGGGGTTTCCGGGCCCGGAAATTTTATACCGAGTTTCATATCGTTTCAGGTACTCAGCTATTCAAGCAACGCAATCGATCCGGATACCGGCATAAATGTCGGACCGGGTGTTTTTGTGCAAGTGCAGGCATACAGCAACAATCCAGCCTTCGGCGCTGCACCGCTCTATCAGGACACTACTGCGGTTCCAGTGAATTCCGGTCCACTAAGCGGAATTATCATTCCTAATCCGGGCGGAGCTCAAACGCTTATTGAAGTCAATCTAGCGAACCTCACTCAGCAAGATGTCGGCGCGGCAATCGCGTTTCAGGTGCTTCCCCCACAGGCTCCCCCTCCCCAAAATGCAGGGCCGCTTTACGTCCAGAACGGCCCCGCGGAGGGTGAAACCACGGCCATATCACTCCCGGGCGTCAGCACCAATGCTTTAAACATTTCTGATATTTCGATCCAGGCACCGCAGACGGTAAATTACTTGAACCAGGTGACCGGACAGAGCTCAAGCAACATTCTTCCGGCAACGGCGGCGGAATACGCAGTGGATAACGCTATTTCGCAGGTAGAACAAGCGCAAGCGCAGATCGGCGCGCAGATGGTTTCTTTAAACTACGACGCCACCAACGCGAATACCGCGAGCGTCAATCTCACCGCAAGTGTTAGCTCGATCCAAGACGCGAATATCGGCGCGACCGTGACGAATCTCACCCAGCAGCAGATTCTCACGCACATTGGGACGAGCGTCATCGCGCAGATGCAAGTCAGCGCGCTCCAGATCACCGCCCTGATGCTGAACGGAATCGGCATCGGGGTCGGCGCGGGGGCGGCGCCGATCGCATAAACGAACGGATACTACGCACGTCGTCGAGAACAGAGCCACCCGAAAGGAGAGGCTGCGATGGCGTTCACGCAAGGATTCATCTCGGAACTGGTCGGCAAACGCGTCACCATCGACGGCTTGCCGATTGGAAAAATCGGCGATTTTCTCGTCAACCACCCCGAGGCGACCTTCCCACAAATCGACGGTTTCGTCGTCAAGACAGCGCAAGGAGCGCGCTTCGCCCCTATGGAGTCGGTGCTCGGCATCGAACGCGGGGGCGCCGTTTCACTGTCGAGCGCACCCAAAGAGCCGGCCCCACCCGAGGGCGAGGCCCTCTATCTCGTTGCGGATCTCCTCGATAAACAGATCGTCGATATCGACGGCCGCAAAGTCGTGCGCATCAACGACCTCGAGGTCGCGCGGACCGGGGGACAGTTGCGTGTCGTCGCCGCCGATATCGGCTTCGCCGGTCTCCTCCGTCGCCTCGGCCTTCGCAAACTCGGCGAACGCCTCTCGCCCGCGATTCACGAACGAATCCCGCGCGCGATGATCGCGTGGGACTCAGTCGCGCCGATCCGCGAAGTGAACCCGAGCCAAGTCCACCTCTCGGTGACGGCGAACAAACTCGCCCGGCTGCATCCCTCCGACCTCGCCGAGATTATCGGAACGCTCTCGAGCAGCGAGGCGGCGACGGTGGTCAAACAGCTCGACGACGAAGTCGCCGCCGACGCGTTCGAACATCTCGACGCCCAGACGCAGCGCGAAATCATCGAGAGCGTCGGGACGGCACGCGCCGCGGATATTATCGAAGAGATGGATTCCGACGATGCCGCCGATCTTCTCGCGGAGCTCCCCGAAGAGCGGCAGAGCGAACTCCTCGCGGAAATGAACGCCGATACGGCGGGCGAGCTGCGCGAACTCGTGAAGTACGACGACGATACCGCCGGCGGCCTTATGACGACCGACTACGTATGGATCTATCCGCATCGCACCACCGACGCAACGATTCGGAAGATTCGCGAGCTCGCGCCGGAGAGCGAGTTGATCTATTACCTCTATGTGATCGATCAAGAGGATCGATTGCTGGGTATCGTGACCCTGCGCGATCTTCTCCTCGCGTTACCGACGGCGTTTATCGACAAAATCATGCGCACCGATGTTGTCAGCGTGCGCCCGGAGACACCCGCCGAGGAGGTAGCCGCCGCGATCGCGCGCTACGATCTGCTCGCGATTCCCGTCGTCGACGAACGCGATCGCATGCTCGGCATCGTCACGGTTGACGATGCGATCGACGCGATCATGCCCGAAGAGATGGCGAAGAAACTGCCGCGGATTACCCTGCGCCACCGGAGCGCGCAGCATCGGGCGAAGGAGCCCGCGGCGTCGTAGCCGGCGGCGCCGCAAAGTGCCAGCGGTTGCGCCCCTCGCGCTTGGCTCGATAGAGGGCGGCATCCGCGAGTTCCATCAATCGCTCGATTTCGACCGCGTGCTCCGGATAGAGCGCGATCCCGATGCTCGTTGCGACGCGATGCGAGACATCGTCCACAACGATCGGTTCCTCCAACGCAACGAGAATTTTTCGCGCGAGATCCGCCGCATCGGTCGCCGCGTCGACGACCGGTTGGAGGATAACGAATTCATCGCCGCCGAAGCGCGCGATCGTATCGCTCTCGCGCAGGAGCGCGCGCAGCCGCCGCGCCACGTGCACGAGCACCTCGTCGCCGACCATATGCCCGTAGGTATCGTTGATCGCCTTAAAGTGGTCGAGATCGAGATACATCACGGCGAATCCGCGTCCGTAGCGCTTCGCAGCGCCGAACGCTTGCTCGATCCGGTCGGCGAACAACACGCGATTCGGAAGTTCGGTTAACGAATCGTTGAACGCGAGTTGCTCGATGCGCTCGGCGGTGCGTTGCCGTTCCAACGCTGCGGCAACGAGCAACCCCATCAGGGAGATCGACTCGCGTGCGAGCTCGTCGAGCCCTTCCATCCGCGCGCGCAGCCCGATGAACGCAAGAGTGCCGTAGGGCTTCCCATCCACCTGCAGTTGCGTACCGGCGTAACTACGCCAATGCACCGTCGCCCGCGCCGGGTCGGCGCGCCACTCCGGATCGTCGAGATCGGGGACGAAGAGAAACGGCCGCTCGTTGGTGAGATAGCGCGAAAAACTTGAGGCGAGCGGAATGCGAGCGCCCGGCGCGAGCGGCGTTTTGCGCCCGACCGCGGCGTGGACGACGATCGCATCGTCTTCGTTGCGGACGATATAGCCTTCGTCGAAGCCGAAAAATTCGATGCCGAGTTGCAGCACGGCCTCGAGTTGCTGCGGAATCGTCAGCTCGCGCGAGGCCGCGACCAGGTAGAGGCGGCGCAATCGATCGACCTGAGCCGTAACGGCGCGTTCGGCGGCGCGTTGCGCGGAGACGTTCTTAAATATCGCATAGGTGCCGGTTATTTCGTCGCCGCTATGAATCGGAACGAGTTTGAGCTGCACGTCGATTTGATATCCGAGCCGATCCAACAGGACCGACTCGTGTTCGGCGGCTTCGCCGCGCATCGCGGCATGGCGCGCCTCCTCGGCACGCTCGCGCCGGCCGGGAAGGATCAGCTCGATCCACGGAGTGCCGACGACGCGCTCGCCCAGGAGCCCGGTCTCGCTCTCGAACGCGACGTTCACGCGCGAAACGACGCCGGTCGCTTTGAGTTCGACGATGCCGTCGGGATGATATTCGAAGAGCGAACGGAGCCGCTGCTGGTTGACGCGCATCGCCTCTTCAGCGTCGCGCAAGGCCGCGATATCGCGCGCCTGAACGAAAATCGCCCGCACCATTCCATCGACCTTTGCGGGGATTACGGAGACTTCTACCGGGACGAGCGTGCCGTCTTTATGGCGCAGCGTCGTTTCGAAATGGTCGGCGACGCCGCTGCGAGCCATCTCGATCGCCATCTCCCCGCGCACGCGATCGCCGTGCGGGATGTGATCGCGGAAGCTCGTCCCACGGACCTCGTCGGTGGAGAAGCCGGTCAGCACGACCGCTGCGGGATTAACCTCGACGAGTACGCCCTCGGCGCTATACAGGACGACCACCTCGGGGTTCTTATCGAACAGCGCGGCGAAGGTCTCGGCGGCAATTTCCCGACGGGTTTCCATGAACACCCGGCTACTTCGCCGAAGATTCGCCCGTGACTTCCGCTCGGCTCCTCGATTTGGGTGCGCGGCTCGCGCAGGCCCTCGCTTCCGAGGGCGGGCGCGATGCCGTGCTGCGAGAACTCGATCGCGGCGCCGGCCTCTGTCTCCTCGACGCGCGCGGCCACGCGGTCGCCCAAAGCGGAAGCCCCGACTCTGCCGTGCCGATCGATCTCCCCGAGAGCGAGGAAGCGACGACCCTCGGCGACGGCTCGCTCGCGCTCGCGGTATCGATCGCCGGCGAACGGCTCGGCTGGCTCGTCGCCTTTGGCCCCGATGGCCGCCGAGCGGAGGGCGAGGCCCTGCAGCTCGCCGCAACGTTGCTCGCGCTCGATCTCTCGCGCGACCGCCGCATCGGCGAGCGCCGCGATCTTTGGGATATGGCGCTCGCCGGTTCGCTCGCCGGTGCCGCTGCCGCAAAAGCGCTCGCCGCCGAGTACCGGGTCGCCGTTGCATCGACCTATCTCGTCGTCGCATTGACGTTCGATGAATCGAGCGAGATCTGCGAACTCGCCGAACTCGGTGCAATTGCAAGCGAGGCGCTCGGGCAGCGCGAGATCGTTTTACGCGAGCGCGACGGTGCGATGTTGTTGCTCTGCCCCGCGGCAGAGGAGCCAACGATCGGAAAGATGCGCGTCGCCGCGACGTTGCTCCCGAAAAGCATCGCCCGACGTCACGCCGCCTACCGCGTCGTCGGGGGGATCGGCCGCGCGCGCCCGTTGCACGAACTCGATAGCGCGGCGCGCGAGGCACTCGTCGCCCTTGAAATCGCGCGGAGACTTCGCCGCCACGATGCCGTGCTCGCCTACGAAAAGTTGGGAGCGCTTCCCTTATTGTTAGAAGCGGCAGTCGCGCCAGAGTGGCGAGGCTTCGCACGCGATTTTCTGGAGTCCATTCGCGATTACGATGCGAAACATCAGACGGAGCTCGAACGAACGATGACGATCTATTTTGACGCCGGTGAAAACGTAAAAGTCGCTGCCGAACAGTTGCACGTCCACCGCCATACGGTTTTCTATCGCCTGCGACAGATCGCCGAATTGACCGGACTCTCGTTGGAAAACCCGTTCGACCAGCTCAACCTTCGCCTTGCAGTAACGATCGATGCCCTCGACGCCTAAGCCAACGCTGCGCGCGCGCCGACGCGCGATCGCCGATGAGATCGCCGCTCGCGGCGTGAGGTTCGTTCGCCTACAATTCGTCGACCTCTTCGGAGTCAGCAAGATGGTGAGCGTCCCGGCGACGCGACTCTCCGAGATTCTCGACGGAACGATCTCGTTCGACGGCGGCTCGATAGACGGCTTCGTGCGCGATGAAGAACTCGACATGCTCTTGCAGCCCGATCTCGATACCTTCGGCATCTTTCCGTGGAACGATGGGCAACCGGAGGCCCGCCTCATCTGCACGATTGCGATGCCCGACGGTAGCCCGTTCGAAGGTTGCCCGCGGACGACGCTTCAGCGCAACGTCGAACGGCTCGACGCACTCCTCCCCGGAGCGCGAATCGCGAGCGAAGTCGAGTTTTACCTCTTCCCCTCGCGCGAACGCGGCGAGCTTCGAACCGAGACCAGCGATGTCGGATCGTACTTCGATTTCTCTCCGAACGATCGCGGCGAACGCGCGCGCGACGGTATCGTCAACGCTTTGGAATCGATGGGTGTCTCGGTGAGCGCCGCTCACCACGAACACTCGCCGGGGCAACACGAAATCGATCTCGCTCCAACGGCTCCCTTGGCAGCAGCCGATGCTATTCTCACGCTGCGAACGCTCGCCAAACATCTCGCTCCCGAACATTCGCTCGAAGCGACGTTCATGCCCAAACCCCGTGAAACGGCGGCGGGGAGCGGGCTACACCTCGCGCTCCATCTCGGCGAACGCTCGGACCGCGAGACGCTGCTCTATGCCGTCGGCGGACTGCTCGCCCATGGCCCCGCCCTCACCGCGCTCTGCAATCCGACCGTGAACTCGTACAAGCGGCTCGTCGCTGCGTGGGACGCACCGATTCACTGCGTGTGGTCGCGACGGAGTACCGACGCGATGATCCGCGTACCCGATGAAGCGGCGGGCACGATCGAGTTACGCAGCCCCGACCCGGCCTGCAATCCGTATCTCGCGCTCGCGGTCGTCATCGCCGCGATCTGCGACGGCATCGAACGCCGCACGTTGCCCGGCGAACCGGTCCTCCACGCAAGCTACGCGACGAGCGAACGCGAACGCCGCGAACTCGGCATCGTCGCGCTGCCGAAATCGCTCCGACAATCGATCGACGCCCTCGATGGCGATGCGTGCGTGCGTGGAGCGATCGGCGACCATTGCTACCACGCGTTGCGAGACGCGAAAATCGCGGAGTACGAGCGCTATCGCCGCGCCGTCCACGATTGGGAGCGAGAGGCCTACCTACGTCGATATTAGCGCCCTCGATACGCCCGCGAACTTTTCCCTAGCTCGCGATGCAAGTCGAAAGGGGCTCTCGCCCCTCGATACGCCCCTTCGGGGCTACTCGGGGGGACAAAATCGCTGCTTGGGGTGACACGTCCGCCCTACTCGGGGGGACAAAATCGCTGCTTGGGGTGACACGTCCGCCCTACTCGGGGGGACAAAATCGCTGCTTGGGGTGACACGTCCGCCCTACTCGGGGGGACAAAATCGCTGCTTGGGGTGACACGT
>JAJYRH010000002.1:78363-83322 GCA_021794205.1 bacterium | reverse complement strand
CTACTCGGGGGGACAAAATCGCTGCTTGGGGTGACACGTCCGCCCTACTCGGGGGGACAAAATCGCTGCTTGGGGTGACACGTCCGCCCTACTCGGGGGGACAAAATCGCTGCTTGGGGTGACACGTCCGCCCTACTCGGGGTGACAAAAATCGCTGCTTGGGGTGACACGTCCGCCCTACTCGGGGGGACAACAATCGCTACTCGGGCGAGGTTCCCGCGCGCAGCGCTTCGACGAGTTCTTCGCCGAGAAAGTGCGGCGGAATATCGATAAACGGCGTCTCGCGCAGCGCCACGGGAACGAGCGCCCGCAATCGGTCCTCGTCGAGATTACGCATCTCCACAAATATGGCGATGGGAGCGGCGCCGGGATCGAGCATCGCGAGTTCGTCCGCTGCGGCGAGTTCGCGAACGCGGATTCCCCGAGCGCGCAGTTCGTAAGCGGCTCCCTCACGCACGTTGCGGTCTCCGGCGAGGACGACCACCCCACGGATGCTCAATCCCGCTCCGTTCCGCGGAAGCACCACGCTAAACGTACTGCCGACGCCGACCGCACTTCGTACGGAGATCCGCCCTCCGTGCCGCTCGATAAACGTGCGCACCAAAAAGAGCCCGAGCCCGGTTCCCGCGATTTTTGCGCGTCGGGCATTGCTCCCACGCGCGAAGCGATCGAAGATTTTCGCCAACTCGTCGCTCGGAATACCGATGCCGCGGTCGCTAATGTCGAGCGTTAACGAAGCCGCATTTCCGTGAAGCGTGACGACGATCGGCGCGTCTTCGCTCGAGTACTTCACCGCATTCCCCAACAGATTATCGATCGATTGCCGCAACCGACGCTTGTCGCCGACGATCGTCGTGTCGTCGGCATTGCAAACGTATTGAATCGAGCGTTGAGCGAGCCGCCCTTCCACCTCCTCGGCAACGAGCATCGCCAAATCGAAGCGCTCGATATCGAGTTCTAATTCTCCCAGCTCAATTCGCGACAAGGCAACGACGTCGTCGCTTAAGGTTGCCAATCGCTGCCCGTTGCGAACGATCGTTACCGCAGCTTTCGTCGCCTCTTCTCCCTCGAGCCCACCGTCGGCGAGCATCTCCCCGAAGCCGACGATCGCCGTCAACGGGCCGCGAATATCGTGGGCGAGCGTCGCGATCAATTCGTTTTTCTGTGCGTTGAGTCGGATGACGTTCGCTCGCTGCCGCTCGAGTTCGGCGAGCCCGGTCTCGAGGCGGCGCTGCATGCGGTCTCGCTCGACCGCGTAGCGCAGCGCTCGTCGCAACGCCACGTCGTCGACGTGTCCCTTCAGGAGATAATCCTGTGCGCCCGCCGCAACCGCTGCAAGCGCGAGCTCTTCGTCGGAGCGACCGCTCAAAATAACGATCGGAAGCGTCGGAACGATCTCGCGGGCTCGCCGATAGAGTTCGAGCCCCTCTCCGTCGGGAAGCGTCATATCGAGAAGCACGATATCCCACGTCCGCTCCCGAACCGCTTCGGCGAAATCCGCAAAACGGCGAACGACGCGAACGAAAGGCGGCTCGCGCTCCTCGCGAAGAAAGCGCTGGACGAGCGCGGCGTCGGTCTGACTGTCCTCGACCAACAAGATATTCATCGAGGCACTCCTTCCAACGATTCCGCGCAACGCCATAGAACCTCCCAGGCTGCCTCGACGTCGCTAAGCGTGCTCCGCTGGTTGCCGATTGCGAGGCGAAGCGCGTAACGTCCACCGAGCACGGTATGCGAGATAAAGATCTCGCCCGTTGCATTCACCGCCGCGAGCAACGCTGCATTGTGCGCGTCGAGCTGTTCGGGGTCCATGCCGGGAGGAACGTGACGAAAGCAGACGACCGAGAGCGGATGTGGCGCCATCACTTCCCATTGCGAATCGGCGGCGACCCACGATGCAAAGGTAGCCGCCATCGCGACGTGTTCGCGGAGCGTCTCTCGAATGCGACGCGTTCCAAGCGCGCGAAATACAAACCACAATTTCAGCGCGCGAAAGCGTCGGCCGAGTTGAAGCCCGTAATCCATGTAGTTCGTAACGCCGTCGTCGCCGGCGTGCAAGTATTCGGGAACGAGCGAAAAGGTTTGGCGCAACTGGTCGAAATCGCGAACGAAGAGCACCGAGCAGTCCATCGGGACGAAGAGCCATTTGTGCGGATTCAGGACGATCGAATCGGCCTGTTCGCAGCCCTCCATCAGCCACTCGTACTCAGGCAACATGCCGGCGACCCCGGCGTATGCCGCATCGACGTGGAGCCAAATCTTGTGCGTCTGTGCGATCGCCGCGATGCCGGGGATGGGGTCGACCGAGGTCGTCGAGGTCGTTCCTACCGTCGCGACGATCGCCATCGGCTGCATTCCGCTACGCAGGTCGTGCCGGATCGCGCTTTCGAGTGCCTCGGGGCGCATGCGGAAACGCTCGTCGCAGGAAACCTCGACGACGTTGGAGTGTCCGATGCCCAGGGCGATCGCCGCCTTCGCGATGTGCGAATGGGTATGCTCGGTTGCGTAGATGCGCAGCGTCGGGAGATCGCGGCCGGTCGCACCGCGCCGGCGAATGTCGAGCCCGAGTGCCTCCCGCGCTGCGGCGAGCGCGGTAAAACCGGCGATCGATGCGGTGTCGTAGATCGCACCGGTAAATTGCTCCGGCAATCCGATGAGACGCCGCAGCCAGATCATCATCGCCGTCTCGAGTTCGGTCGCTGCGGGCGAGGTGCGCCAGAGCATAGCCTTCACGTCGAGCGTTGCGGCGAGCGCTTCGGCCATCACCGCCGCCGGGTCGGCGCTGGTAGCAAAATAGGCAAAGAAGCGTGGGTGATTCCAATGCGTCGTCGCGGGAACGACGATCCGCTCGAAATCCCGCAGGATATCCTCGAACGGCTCGGGATCCTCGGGAGCTCGGTCCGGTAACCGAGCGAGCACCTCTCCCGGACGTACGTCGGGGAAGACGCGAAATTCTTCGGGATGATGGAAGTACCGGGCGACCCAACGGCCGACCCGCGCAAAGTCTTCTTCGATGCGCCCCTGCCCATCCACAATGCGGGAGTTGGCGCTTTACCCGCCCAATGCCCGCTATGGAGGAGAGGAAATGAAATATCGCACGTACCCGCAAACCGATCTGCGCGTCAGTGAGGTCGGCTTCGGGCTCTGGACGACCGGCACGACCTGGTGGGGCATCAAGAGCGAGGAAGAAGCCGATGCGCTCTTGCGCGAGGCGTTCGATCTCGGCATCACACTCTACGACGCCGCCGACGTCTATGGGAACGGACGCAGCGAAGAACAGATCGCTCGCGCCTTCGCCGGGCGGCGCGACAAGATCGTCATCGCCACGAAATTCGGCTACGAGTTCGAGAACGCCGATCCGGCGCATCGGGGCGAACGTGAACTACCGCAAAACACCTCTCCCGCTTTCGTGCGTCGTGTGCTCGAGCAGTCGTTACGTCGCCTCAAAACCGACTACATCGATATCTACCAGATGCACAACGCCCGGCTCGAACACGTACGCGATGGCTCGCTCTACGAACTGATGGAGGCGCTGCGCGCCGAGGGGAAGATCCGTCACTACGGCATAGCGCTCGGCCCGGCGATCGGCTGGCTCTACGAGGGCATCGAAGCGGCCCAACGCGGCGTCTGCAGCCTGCAAATTATTTGGAACATTCTCGAAACGTTCCCGGGCGATCGACAGATCGCAGCGGCGAACGAGGCCGGGAGCGCGACCGGCTATATGATTCGCGTACCGCACTCCAGCGGTCTTCTCGAAGGGCATTACACCGAAGAGACCGTCTTCCCCGAGGGCGACCATCGGCGCCACCGTCCGCGCTCGTGGCTGCTCAACGGCATTAAAAAAGTCGAAACGCTGCGCTTTCTCGAGCGCCCCGACCGTACGCTCGCACAGGCGGCGATTGCCTGGCTGCTCGCCGAACCGCGCGTCATGACGGTGCTGCCGAATATCTACAACCACGAACAACTTCGCGAATTCGCGGCGGCCTCCGATGCCCCACGACTCACCGAGGATGAGCTGGCGCGCGTCCGCGCGTTGATCGCCTCGAAATTTGGTGTTGAAGAGCCACCGATGAACTACAAGGGAACGATGACGCTGGAAGCCGCGAGCGCATAGTGCACGAAGCCGTTCAAAGCAACCACGCTCCCGCGCCGATCGGCCCGTATAGCCAGGCGATCCTCGCCGGAGACGAGCTTTTCTGCAGCGGACAGATTCCGCTCGATCCTGCGAGCGGAGAAATCGTCGGCAGCGATGCAAAGGCCCAGACACGCCAAGTGCTGGCGAACCTTCAGGCGGTGCTGACCGCAGCAAACTTCTCCGCCGCAGATGTCGTGAAGACGACGATCTACCTCGTCGATATCAACGATTTCTCGGCGGTCAATGCCGAGTACGAGAAGATCTTCGATGCCTCGAAGCCGGCTCGCTCGACCGTTGCGGTCGCAGCGCTCCCACGCGGCGCGCGCGTCGAAATCGACGCGATCGCAAAACGTCGTCGCTAACGCGGAGCTTCCGTTACGCCGAGCTGGCTCCGTGGTCGCGCCGAGTAGCGCGATCTTGTCACGCCGAGTAGTGCGCCATTGTCACGCCGAGTAGGGCGCTTCAGCGCCCGTATCGAGGCGGGCGCGCATTCCCTCGATACGCCGCTTCGCGGCTACTCGGGATGACATCGCTTGGCGAGCAACCATTGTCACGCCGAGTAGGGCGCTTTAGCGCCCGTATCGAGGCGGGCGCGCATTCCCTCGATACGCCGCTTCGCGGCTACTCGGGATGACATCGCTTGGCGAGCAACCATTGTCACGCCGAGTAGGGCGCTTTAGCGCCCGTATCGAGGCGAGCGCGCATTCCCTCGATACGCCGCTTCGCGGCTACTCGGGATGACATCGCTTGGCGAGCAACCATTGTCACGCCGAGTAGGGCGCTTTAGCGCCCGTATCGAGGCGAGCGCGCATTCCCTCGATACG
>JAJYRH010000002.1:78119-78353 GCA_021794205.1 bacterium | reverse complement strand
GCGCGCATTCCCTCGATACGCCGCTTCGCGGCTACTCGGGATGACATCGCTTGGCGAGCAACCATTGTCACGCCGAGTAGGGCGCTTTAGCGCCCGTATCGAGGCGAGCGCGCATTCCCTCGATACGCCGCTTCGCGGCTACTCGGGATGACATCGCTTGGCGAGCAACCATTGTCACGCCGAGTAGGGCGCTTTAGCGCCCGTATCGAGGCGGGCGCGCATTCCCTCGATACG
>JAJYRH010000002.1:0-78109 GCA_021794205.1 bacterium | reverse complement strand
GCGCGCATTCCCTCGATACGCCGCTTCGCGGCTACTCGGGATGACATCGCTTGGCGAGCAACCATTGTCACGCCGAGTAGGGCGCTTTAGCGCCCGTATCGAGGCGGGCGCGCATTCCCTCGATACGCCGCTTCGCGGCTACTCGGGATGACATCGCTTGGCGAGCAACCATTGTCACGCCGAGTAGGGCGCTTTAGCGCCCGTATCGAGGCGGGCGCGCATTCCCTCGATACGCCGCTTCGCGGCTACTCGGGATGACATCGCTTGGCGAGCAACCATTGTCACGCCGAGTAGGGCGCTTTAGCGCCCGTATCGAGGCGGGCGCGCATTCCCTCGATACGCCGCTTCGCGGCTACTCGGGATGACACAATATCGGCTACTCGGACTGACATTCGCAGCTAGCGACGATGCGGCGAGCTCGGGGTTACGGGCTTTAACGCCGCAATTAAATTTTTCGCAACCTCGCGTACGCGCGGATCGAGGGCGTGGGTCGCGTAGGCGTATTGCGCGAGCGCGAGCGCCCGCTTCCCTTGATCGGCATACGTCTTCCCGAGGACCACGTGCATCGCTCCATCGTAGGGAATTGCGGCGATTCCTTTTAGTAGGACGCTCTCTGCGAGCGCGTAGAGATGGTGACGTTCGTAGTCGATACCGAGATTCAAATAGGCGTCTCTCCAGAACGGGCCGACGGCGAGTGCCTGTAGGTATCGACGAATAGCCCCGCGCCAGTCGCCACGCGCGTCGCGAATATAACCGAGGTTGACGATCGCTTCGGGGAGTTCCGGGCGACGGGCGTGTGCCGCTTTCAAGAGGCTTTCGGCTTCGGCGACGCGATTGAGATCGAGATCCGCTACTGCGAGGTTATTCGTGCACTTATAATTACCGGGACGCTCGTTCAGGCACCGTTGAAAATTAGCGAGCGCACCCTTCACATGGCCTTGGTCCAAGAGGGCCAATCCCAGGCCGTTCAGCGCCCCCGCATCGTTTGGAGCGAGCGCAAGCGCGCGACGAAACGCTCGTTCCGCCCGCACGGGTAGCTTCACTTCCTCATAGACCTGGCCGAGGTCGTCCTGGAAAGCGAAGCCGTTCGGATGCGAGGCTGCTTGGGAACGTGCGTAGGCAACGAAATTCGGTAATTCGCCCTTCCGGCGATAGAGCGAGACGAGATCGATCACCGAATTGGTGGCCGGCAAACTCTTTTCGAAATACGCAATCGCCCGATTGATGTGATTCTCGGACGCATACACGCTCCCCAAGCGATTGTACGTCTCCGGATCTCCACCGAAATCGGTAACGATCGCAAGATAGGTCAGCCGCGCAGCGCGGAGATTGCCAGCTCGATAGTAGAGATCGCCGAGAAAGCGACGCACGCCGATCTCGCGTGGATGCTCGACGGCATAGAGCTTCAATGCTGCAATCGCTCGATCGAGGTGCCCCTCGGCGACGAGAGCGCGAGCCGCGCGAACCGCCGCTTTCGGATCGGCGGGAAACCCATGCGATACCTGATTGCTCGTCGGGTTGACGACGAAGCCCGCCAAGGCCGACACTGGCAGTGCGGCAAGGACGAGGAGCCCCGCAAAGGCGAGACCGAACGAGAGGGTGGCCGTTCTCATCGCCCGCTCAGTGTAGCAAAAGTCGGAGATCCATGCGAGAGGTTCCTAAAAATTCACTTGACGAGCGGGAACAACCCCGTCGGAAGCAGCGGATAAAAGGTGAAAGCGATCGTCGCTACCAGGCAGAGCGCGAGGCTTACCCAGGGCAACGGCGCGCTCGTTCCCAGCTCGACGGTGCGAACGCGGTGGTCGGGGCGATACATCGCCATAATGACTTTCGCGTAGGCGTAGAGCGAGATCGCGGTCCCGACCAGGAGGAGCGCCGCCAGCCAGAGATACCCGCTCCCGGCGGTCGCGGCGAGAATGAGGATTTTCCCCAGGAACCCGGCAGTCGGCGGAAGCCCTGCGAGCGCCAGGAGAAAGAACGTCATCGCTGCGGCGAGCAGCGGTCGGCGAGCCCCAAGCCCGCGATAGGTTTCCAGCTTCGCTCCTTCTTCAGCATCGCCCGTACTGAGCGCCGCCGCGACGGCGAATGCCCCCAGGTTCATGACCGCGTAGACGGCGAGATAAAAGAACGCATAGCGCAGGCCCAGGCGCGTCGTCCCGGCGAGCGCGGCGAGAATGTATCCGACCTGCGCGATACCGGAGTATCCGAGCAGGCGTTTGAGATCGTGCTGCGCGAGCATACCGACGTTGCCGACGATCATCGAGATCCCGGCGACGATCCAGATCGGCAGGAGCAGCATTTGCGAGGCGCCGCTTGGAAGCGCGGCATACGCAAAGCGCGCGAAGATTGCGATCGTCGCGGCTTTCGTTACCACGGTCATAAATGCGGTAATCGGGAGCGGAGCGCCTTCGTAGACATCGGGCGCCCATGCGTGGAACGGCACGAGACTGAGCTTGAAGGCGATGCCGACGAGAAAGAAACCGCTGCCCATCCAGAAGAGCGGGTTCCCCACCATCGCGGGCGTCGCGAGCGCGGCAAGTGAAACGCTGCCGCTCGCGCCGAAGAGCAACGCCATACCGAAGAGTAGGACCGCCGATGCCGTCGAGGAGAGCAGCAGATACTTCAGCGCGGCTTCGCGCGCGCTCGCGCGATCGGCGAGTCCGCAGAGGCAATAGAGCGAGAGCGAGAGCAATTCGATGCCGAGAAAGACCGTCATCGTCGTCGATGCACCCGCGAGCAGCAACGCTCCGCACGCGCTCCAGAGCAGCAGCGCGATCGTTCCGGCGCTCTCGCGATCGCCGCCTCCACGTCCCATGAGCGCGAGCGCGCCGAGCGTTCCTAGCAAGACGACGCCACCGAAGAGGACGCTGAAATTGCCGACGATATAACCGCCGTTAAATGCCGCGACGTTCGTGCCGTACTGCTGCCCGATCATCACCGCGGTCGCGATCGTTCCCAGAATGGCGATCCCAAGCGAGAGCGCCCGCGGCGCGAACGGTCGCAGCACGAGATCGAGGAGCAACACGAGCAACCCGGTTGCGGCGAGCACTTCGAGCGGCGCGATCGCCGCCCAATCGACGTGGGTAAACGGCAACGTCATGGCGTCGAAACTCCTGAAGTCGAGGAAAGCGGCGCGCGTGGAATAGCGACGGCCCCGCCGGCAAGTACGGCGTGCGGGTTCACGCCGAGATAGAGCAATGCGAGGAGCAGCGGCGCGATCGCGATGCCTTCGCGCCAGCTAAGATCGCGTCGGACGGGGAGATCGTGAACGACCGGGCCGTTGACGATTCCTTGGAACAAGCGCAGAACGTAGGCGGATGCCAGCACGACGGAGATGACGGCGACGACCGCGACCGCAATATTTCCGCTCTGCACGATTCCCGTGATGATGACCAGTTCGCCGACGAAACCGGCGAGGCCGGGAAGGCCGAGCATCGCCAGCCCGGCGATCGTAAGGGCACCGGCGAGGCGCGGATTCTTCGCTCCGATACCGCGCAGCCGAGCGAGCGAACGCGTCTCTTCGCGTTCCTCAACGTATCCAAGGCCGATGAAGAGCGCGGCGGTAAAGAGCCCGTGCGCGATGATATAGAGCGCGGCGCCCGCGAGCGCGAGCGGTTGTTGCGTGGCGATTGCGATGACGATCAAGCCGAGATGCGAGAGCGAGGAGTAGGCGACGACGCGCTTCGCATCGGTTTGCACGAGCGCGGCGACCGCACCGTAGAGCAGCGAGATCGAACCCAGCACGATGAGCGTGCCGGAGTAGCGCGCGACCTCCTGCGGCATCAACGCCAACGCGATAACGAAGAAGCCGTAGAGCCCGGCTTTCGATTGCACCGCACCGACGACCGCCGCAACCGGCGCCGGGAGGCTCGCATAGGTGTTGGGCATCCAGGTGTGCAGCGGGAATGCCGGCGTCTTCACGAGGAAGGCGATCGCAAATCCCCAGAAGATCCACGGCGCCCACGTGCCGGAGATCGCGTTGCCCGCCGTCCCGATGACGTCGGTCGTTCCGTGCAGAACGCCGAAAGCCGCGGTCGCGAATAGCAACAAGAGCCCACCGGCGAAGTTATAGATGATATAGCGCCACGCATCGCGCGGATGTTCGCCCCGTTCGAGCAGAACGAAAAACACCGGAACGAGCATGAGATCGTAAAAAAATGCGAAGAGCAAGAGATCGCGCGATATGAAGAGCCCCAGCATCGTGCCCTCGAGCAGCAGGAGTTGCCCGACGAGCGCGCGCGGGCGCGCGCTATCGACGGCGAGCACCGCGCAAGCCGTACAGAGTGCGAGCAACGCGATCAGCCAGAACGCGAGCGTTCCAATCCCGAGGTGGAAGTTCGCGACGAAGGGTGCGCGTAGCCACGGCACGCTCCAATCATCGGAGCGGGCGGCGATTGCTATCGCCAACGTCGCCAGCGCGACCACGACGCCGATACCGCGGTATACGCGTCGGTCTTCGCCGCGCGAGAGTAGCATCGCCGAGCCTGCGAGGATGGGAAGGAGAACGAGTGCGAGCAGCATCAGTGAACTCCGTGGAAGGCGTAGAATGCGGCAAAACAAGCGATGCCGACGGCGAGAAAGACGGCGTACGCGCGAACCAGCCCGGTTTGGAACGAACGCACGAGCGCTCCGCTCCATTGCGTGACGATCGTGCTTTCGCGCACCGCACCATCGACGACGTGCGGATCGAGCACCCGGCTGACGAGCCGGCCGAGCCCTTCACTCGTTTTCACGAATAAGGCGTCGAGCGCGACGTCGAAATAGAATGCATTGGCTAGAATCGGCGACATCCCGACCGATTCACGGCGAAGCCGCTCGATCGCTCCCTCACGCGCGGCCTTCGTTCCATACCGTAGGTAGGCAATGAGAATGCCCACCACGACGCAGGCGAGCGTGACGAGCGTCGTCGTAAACTCGGAGATCGGCACCCCGACGAAGTGACCGACGCCGAACTGCGGGTCGAAGAATCTGTGCCAGGGCGAGTTCGCGCCACCGTAGAGCAGCCATCCCGCAAAGATCGAGGGCACGATGAGGATCGCGACCGGAACGTTCATCAGCCACGCCGGTGCGTGGTGGTGCTCGTGTCCATCATCGGCGAGATGCGTCGCGGTGCCGGCGAATTCGGGATGCCGGATACCGAGCTCCGAGGGATCGACCTCACCGCGATACTTGCCGAAGAACGTCACGAAGAGCATGCGGAACATGTAGTACGCCGTCATACCCGCCGTAACGATGCCGACGGCGTAGAGCCAGGGGTGCCCGTGCTCGAGCGCGCCCTGAATGACGGCATCTTTACTGAACGATCCGCTCAACCCGGGGATACCGCAGATCGCCAACACGCCGACGAGCATGGCGATAAAGGCAAACGGCAAGCGTTTGCGCAGGCCGCCCATGCGCCGAACGTCCTGTTCGTTCGCAAGTGCATGAATGATCAAACCCGAACCGAGGAAGAGCTGCGCCTTGAAAAATGCATGCGTGAAGAAATGCGCGACGCCCGCTTCGTATGCGCCGACGCCGACGCCCATAATCATGTAGCCGATCTGCGACATCGTGGAATAGGCGAGGATGCGCTTGATATCCCACTGCACCATTCCCAGAATCGCCCCGACCAATGCGGTCACGCCGCCGATCGTTCCGACGAGGAGCTGCGCGTTGCCGTCGTGCGACCATAGCGGCGCGCAGCGCGCGATGAGATAGACGCCCGCGGTGACCATCGTCGCTGCGTGGATGAGCGCCGAGACCGGAGTCGGGCCCTCCATCGCGTCGGGAAGCCAGGTGTGCAGCGGAACCTGGGCCGATTTCGCCGCCGCTCCGATAAAGAGCGAGATGCAGATCGCGAGCAGCAGCGTCGGCCCGTAGGTGTCGGCGGCAGCGAAGGCGTTGCCGAAACTGATGGAGCCGGTCTTCTGCACGATCAGGAAGATCGCGAACATGATGCCGACGTCGCCGGCGACGTTGATCACGAAGGCTTTGCGCGCCGCGGCGACCGCCGAGGGTTTATAGAACCAGAACCCGATTAAGAAGTACGATGCGAGGCCGACGAGCCCCCAACCGACCAAGAGCCCGACGAAGTTATCGGAGAGCACCAACGTCAACATCGCGAACAAGAAGAAATTCATGTACGCGAAGAACCGCGCGAACGCCGAATCGCCCTCCATATAACCGATGGAGTAGAGATGGATGAGCGCCCCGACGCCGGTGATGATACAGGCCCAGAGCAGCGAGAGCGGATCGAGCAAGAGCCCGAGATGGAAGCCCGGCATCCAGCTCACCAACGGCTGGTCGGCGCCGAGCGCACCGTTGAGGCTCTGCGTTCCGGCGCCCCACGATGCGATCGTCAGCCCGAAGGCGACGAAGGCGATCAGGGTAGCGGCCCAACCCGCAGCGCGTTTGAGTTGCGGGCCGAACGCCCAGCACAGTATCGCTCCGAAGAGCGGCAGCAACCAGAGCGCGACGAGGAGCGGATAGCTTCCGACGACTCCCATGACGTGTTCGGGATTAGCCATGCAGCACCCGAACTTCGTCGACGTCGACCTGCTGCGCCGAGCGGAACACGACGACGACGATCGCCAGAGCGATCGCGGCCTCGGCCGCTGCGACCGTGATCACCAAGAACGCAAAGATCTGTCCGGCGTTATTGAGCCACGCGCGCGCGAAGACGATGAATGCCAGGTTCGCCGCATTGAACATCAATTCGATACTCATCAGCATCACCAGCGGGTTTCGCCGCGCGATCGCGCCGGTAAGCCCGATGAAAAAAAGTATCGAAGCCAACGCTTCATAATAGAAGATCGGCACGCCGGCGAAGGACGTCGCCATTATTTACCCTCCCGAAGGATCGCTTCGCGTAATGCGCGGCGCGACTGCTCGGCGCGACGGCGCGTGGGAACGTACGGGGCGAGATCGCCGGCGAGCAGCACGACGCCGACGACCGCGACCATTAAAATCAAAGCGGTAATTTCGAAAGGCAGCAGCCGCGAGAGAAAGAGCGCCTGGCCGAAATCGCCGATACTGCCGAAAACGTTTCCGCGCCCGACCGCTCCCAGCTGCGAATGCGTGGCGATCGGCGCGATGGCGGGTGCGTGAGCCGCGGCGATCGCCGTGGCGACGAAAGCGACCGCCGCGAGCGCCGCCGCTGCAGCGGGTGCCACCGGAACGCGGTCGCGCCCGAGCACGACTGCGGCGATGCCGCTGTTGAGGAGTGCGATCACGAAGACGAAGAGCATGAGGATCGCTCCCGAATAGACGATGATCTGCATGACGGCGAGAAACTCAGCGTGCAGAATCAGGTAGGTCGTCGCGAGCGCGGCGAAATTCAGCAACAACGAGACGACGCTATAGATCGGCTTCCGTGCGGTCACCGTCCAGAGCGCGCTGACGATTAAAACCGCCGCAATAATCCAAAAGGCAATCACCCGGCCAACCCCTTCCGCTCCGTCTTGAGCACTTCACCGCGATGCGTCGCCGAATAGCCGCGGTCGACGTTCATCGTCGATTTCACCTCGGCGACGCGGCCGAGGTCGGCGGGAATACCGTTGGGGCGTTCGTCGGGCGGCGTTCCCACCCCGACATCGCTCGGGACCAGAAGGCGATCCTTCGAGTAGACGAAGGCGCCGCGGCGGTAATCGGCCATCTCGAAACGCGGCGTCAACACGATGGCATCGGTCGGGCACGCTTCTTCGCAGAGGCCACAGAAAATGCAGCGCAGTTCGTCGATTTCGTAGCTCGCCGCGTGGCGTTCTCCCGGCGAGACGCGAGCGTCGGGCGCGTTTTCGGCCCCTATGACGGTAATGGCATTCGCGGGGCAAGCGCTCGAACAGAGCTCGCAGCCGATGCAGCGTTCTTTTCCGTCGGCGTAACGACGGAGTTCGTGCAGGCCGTGAAAGCGCGGCGCGTGCTGTTTTTTAACGCTCGGGTATTCGATCGTCGGGCGTCGGGCGAACATATACTTAAACGTGATCCCCAAGCCTTGGAGAATCGCGCCGACGTTAAAGAGCTGTTTTCGCATTCGTTCGTTCCCGCCTTAGTGAAGCGCGACCCACGCCGCGGTAGCGACGAGGTTGAGCGTGGCGATCGGCAGCAACACTTTCCACCCGAACGTCATCAGACGGTCGTAGCGAAAGCGTGGCAACGTCGCGCGCAACCACATGTAGAAAAACATGAACGCCCCGACCTTGAGGACGAACCAAACGATCCCCGGAAGCATCGTCAGCCCGAATGGCGCGTTCCAGCCGCCCAAAAAGAGCAGCGACGCGATGCACGAGACCGTGAGCATGTTCACGTACTCGGCGATAAAGAACGATCCGAAGCGAAGCCCCGAATACTCGGTGTGAAAGCCGCCGACGAGTTCGGTCTCCGCCTCGACGAGATCGAATGGCGTGCGATTGGTCTCGGCGACGGCGGTGATCACGTAGATGATGAAGCCGAGCGCCTGCGGGATGAAAAACCACACCCGCTCTTGGGCGTTGACGATGCCGGTGAGCGAGGTCGTCCCCGCGAGCATGAGAACGCCGACGAACGAGAGCGACATCGAAAGTTCGTAGGAGATCATCTGCGCGGTGCCGCGAACGGCGCCGAGCAGCGGGAATTTCGAACCCGAAGCCCAGCCGCCGAGCGATATGCCGTAAACGCCGATCGACGAGATCGCCATGAGGAACAGAATGCCGGCGTTAACGTCGCCGATCGCCCACGGCGAACCGTCGCCATTCGCGCCGAACGGCACGATCGCATAGACCGCGAAGGCGGTGAGGAGCGAAATGAAGGGCGCGAGGCGATAGATCAGCGGGTCGGCGGTCTTCGGCGTGAGATCTTCTTTCAGAATCAGTTTCGCCGCATCCGCCGCCGGCTGCAACAGCCCCCACGGCCCAACGCGGTTCGGCCCCGGGCGCAATTGCATCCAACCCATAATCTTGCGTTCGAAGAGCATCGCGTAGGCGAACGTGGTAATCACGACGAGCAGCAACACCGCGGATTTCACGAGTACGATCAGCATCGCTTACGCCTCCACCAGCGCGTCGGCGTGCCGAACGTTCTCGACGCGAACGCGCGAGCGTTCGGCGAGGGCGTTCGCGGGAGCGTCGGCGAGCCCGGCGATCGCGACGACTTCTCCCGGCGCCAGCGATTCGCGCACCTCGGCGAGCAGATCGTGCAATGTTCCTCCGGGGCCGACGAGATCGACGTAATCGCCGGTCCGAATGCCGAGCCGTTCGGCGTCGGCGTGCGAGAATGCCGCCTCCGGTAACGGCCGCAGCGCGGCGATCCGTTCGTCGTTCGCGAGCGTTCCGCCGCCGGCGAATGCGTGGTGCGTCACGCGCAGCCGCAGGCCGTCGCCGAGCGCGGGTTCTTTCGCCGTGCCGGCAAAACGTTCGTCGCCGAAGCCGATGCCGACCGGCAGCGCCGCCGCAGCGGCGATCGTTGCGCGTTCGATCTCTTCGGTATCGGGGAGAGCGATCTCCAGCGCGCGCGCGAGCCCGGCGACGATTTCAAAATCGCTGAGGACGCCGTCGGGCGGTGCGAGCGCGGCTGCGGTCGGCAGCACGTCGCCGGCGAGATTTACGATGCTACCGCTCTTTTCAAACGCACCGGCGGCGGGCAATACCAACGTTGCCATCTTCGCGGTCTCGGTCATAAAGAGTTCGGTGACCACGAGAAAGCCGACCGCTTGGAGCGCGTCGCGCACGCGAGCGCCGTCGGAGGCATTGAGTGCGGGGTTCGCGCCGAAGATCGAGAGGACGTCGATCTTTCCGGCGAGCGCATCGGCGCAGATCCCCTCGAAATCGCGCCCCGAATCGGCGACGTGATAGCCCGGGCCGGAGAACGGTAACATGCCCATCGCTTCGGCACCGCGTGCGTTCCCTTGTTCGCCGGAGATGTAGGTGAGCAACGTGCGCCCTTCGCGTTCGAGCGCGGCGAACGCGGCGCGCGCGAGCGCGCTATCGACGCCGTCCCAGAGCAGGGCGACGCGAGTAACGTTCGCCGGGATTGCGGCGGCGGCTGCGGCAACATCGGGAACGTCGAGATAGTGCATCGTCGGCGTCGCTTCGTACGAAGCGACGCGAATATAACGCGCGCCATGACGAACCGCTTTCCGAACGCGCAGATCCATGACGGGCGCGAGTTGCGCGGGCGACTCGCCGATCGTTACGATCGCGCCGGCACGTTCGAGATCGAGCAGCGTGCCGCCCGAGCTTCCCGGCGTCGCTTGCCGCTGCCGGCCGGTGCGCCAATCGATATTTTTCGCGCCAAGCTCGCGCATGCTCCGCGCGAGCAAATAGGCTTCTTCGTTGGTGAGGCGCCCGCCGCCGAGCGTCCCGATACTCTCCGGGCCGCGCGCATCGAGCGCCGCGCGAATCGCCTTCGCCCAGATCGCAAAGGCATCGTCCCAGCCGATCTGCACGAAGGTGCCGTCGCGACGCAATAACGGCTGCGTGAGCCGCCCGGGGGCGTCGACGTAGCCGACGTTATAGCGTCCGCGGTCGCAGAGCCACCAATCGGAGACGGCGTCGTCGCCCTCCACCGACATCGTGCGCAGCACCTTCTCGCGCCGAACGTCGACGTTCATGCGGCAGCCGACCGAGCATTGCGTGCAACTCGTCTCGGTGCGATTGAGATCCCAGGGACGCGACTTAAAGCGATAGGTCTTCGAGGTGAGCGCCCCGACCGGACAAAGTTCGGTAACGTTGCCGGTAAAATTGTGACGATACGGATCGCCGGTCGCGGTAGCAATCATGTTGCGATGCCCGCGATCCTTCAAAACGAGTTGCCGTTCGCCGGCGATGAGGTCGTCGAATCGCACGCAGCGTTGGCAAACAACGCAGCGCTCTTCGTCGAGCACGATCGTCGGGCCGAGATCGACCGCTTTGGGTTTGCTCGTCTTCGGATCGGCGAGATCGCTCGTGCCGCGGCCGTACGCCATCGCGTAGTCCTGCAGATCGCACTCTCCGCCTTTATCGCAGATCGGACAATCGAGCGGATGGTTGACGAGCAGCAGCTCCAACACCATCGCGCGCCCTTTTTCAACGCTCTCACCGAGCGTCCGCACCACCATGCCTTCGGCGACCGGGGTATTGCAACCGATCTGCAGTTTGGGCATGCCTTCTACTTCAACCAAGCAGACGCGGCAGAGCCCGGCGGGGCCGAGCTTTGTGTGATAGCAGTAAACGGGAATCTCTTGCTTGACGAGCTTCGCAGCTTCGACAAGGAGCGTCCCCTTGCGCACTTGCAGGGGAACGCCGTCGATGGTGAGATTGACGAGATCGCTCGTCGCCGGGGCTGAACTCATGCAGAAGCGACCTCACGAAGAACGCGCGCTTCAAATTGTTCGGGGAAGCGCTGGAGTACCGATTTCAGGAACGGCTCGATCGAGTCGCCGAGCGCGCAGAGGTTTAACCCCGTGATCGTCGACGAAACGCGGCGCATCATCGCAAGGTCGCTTTCGAGGCCGCGCCCTTCCACGAAGCGATGGAGCACCGTTTCGAGCCAGTGCCCGCCCTCGCGACAGGGCGTGCATTGACCGCAAGATTCGTGCGCGAAGAAACGGACGAGATTGAAGGCACACTTCACGAAATCCGTCGTGTCATCGAAGACCACGAAGGCGCCCGAACCGAGCATCGAACCCGCCTTCGCCATGCTTTCGTAATCGTAGGGCAGATCGAGATGCTCTTCAAAAATGCAGGCCGAGGAACCGCCGCCGGGTTGCACCGCGCGCAGCGTTCGGCCTTCGCGAAGGCCGCCCGCGATCTCGATGAGCTCGCGCACCGTGGTGCCGAGCGGGACTTCGTAATTCCCGGGCTTCCGCACGTGCCCGGAGATCGAAATAATCTTGTAGCCCTTGCTGCGCTCGGTGCCGACCGCGGCGAACCATTCCGGCCCGTTCCGCAAAATCGGCACGAGGTAGGCCAACGTCTCGACGTTATTGACCACCGTCGGCATGCCGTAGAGCCCGGCGATCGCCGGGAAGGGCGGCTTCAGGCGCGGCTCGCCACGCTTGCCTTCGAGCGAATTGAGCAGCGCGGTCTCTTCGCCGCAGATATACGCGCCCGCGCCGCGATGGATCGTCACTTCGAGGTCGTAGCCGGTGCCGAAGATATTTTTCCCGACGAAGCCCGCCGCGCGCGCCTCTTCCAACGCGCGCGAAAAAATCTCGTAGCCGCGTTTGAATTCGCCGCGGATGTAGATGAACGCATGGTGCGAGCCGATGCCGTAGGCACCGAGCAAGATGCCTTCGAGCACCAAATGCGGCGCGCGTTCGAGCAGCATGTGGTCTTTGAACGTCCCCGGCTCAGCCTCGTCGCAGTTGCAGACGAGATAGCGCGGCTTATCGCCTGCGGGGAGAAAGCTCCATTTCTTTCCGGTCGGGAAGCCCGCGCCGCCGCGACCGCGCAGCCCCGAGCGATCCGCCATTTCGAGCACTTCGCTCGATTTTAGTTCGCGAACGGCGCGCTCCCATTGCCGATAGCCGTCGCGTTGTCGATAGATCGCCATATCGGTGAGATCGACCTCACCGATGCCGTCGGTGAGCACTTTTACCACCGGCATTATTCTTCGATAACCTCCGCCACGAGTTTTGCGTCTTGCACGAGCCGTTCGTTCGAACGTGCGCGCATCGCCGGGGCATCGTCGCGCAGCACGAAACGGTCGAGCATGATGACGCCGCTGCTATCGCCGACTCCTCCGGGGTTGTTCGGCGAGCTGACGCCGAGCGCGCCGGCCGCTTTTCCGCCGCGCGAAACTTCACCATCCTGTTTTACGCTCCAGGTTTTTCCCGGAGGATCGCTCTGCACCATCGGAGCGACGGAGAACGTACCCGCGCGCATCGCGGCGATCATGTCGTCGATCGCCTGCGGCGTGAGATCGTAGATGAACTCCAGATTGACTTGCATGCAAGTCGCGCGGTCGCAGGAGGCGAGGCACTCGACTTCTTCGTAGGAAAAAAGACCATCCTCGGTCGTTTGAAGGTGACCGATGCCGAGTTTTTCGCGGAAATACGCCATGATATTTTCGGCGCCGTTGATCGTGCACGAGAGGCCGCGGCAGACCTGTAGCACATATTTGCCGACCGGCTTACGGAAAAACAACGTATAGAACGAAACGGTGCTCTCGACGACCGCCGGGCTGAGCCCGAGCAAATCGGCGGTAAAGCGCATCGCATCGCGGCTGGCGTAGCCTTCATGCTCTTGGAAGAGATGGACGATCGGCAGCAGCGCCGAGCGCCGCTCTTCGTAGCGCGCGACGATCGCCTCGCACTGCGGGCGCAAACGCTCTGCCAATGCGGGAAAATCGACTTCTCGTTGCGTCATCGATCGACCTCTCCGAAGACCGGGTCGAGCGAACCGATCATCACGACGAGATCGGCGATCAGATTTCCCGGTGCGATGTGTTTGAGTACCTGCAAGTTATAGAGCGAGGGCGGGCGCGTCCGAATACGGTACGGCCTGTTTCCCCCATCGCTGACGATGTAATAGCCGAGTTCGCCGCGCGGCGATTCCACCGATGCATACGCATCGCCGGGCGGAATGCGGAAGCCTTCGCTGACGATTTTGAAGTGGTGGATCAACGCTTCCATCGAGAGCGCGATCGTCTCTTTCGGCGGGGCGGCGATCTTGGGATCGTCGATCATTACCGCGCCGGGCGTATCGAGGCGTTTGCGCACCTGTTTGAGAATTTTATACGATTCTTCCATTTCGTCGAGGCGGACGAGAAAGCGCGCGTACGCATCGCCTTCGGTTCGCGTCGGCACGTCGAACTCGTAGGTTTCGAAACCGCAATATGGGAACGCGCGGCGCACGTCGTAGGCGACCCCCGAGGCGCGCAACGCCGGCCCGGTCACGTTCCAGCGCACCGCTTCTTCGGGCGTCAACGTCCCGACGTCGATGGTGCGATCCTGGAAGATGGGATTCGCCTGCAGCAATCCGCGCAGATCGCGCATTCGCCCCGGGAACTTTTCGAGCAGCGCATCGAAACGGTCGAGAAAGCCCTGCGGCAGGTCGCCGTTCACGCCGCCGATGCGCATGTAGTTGGGGTGCATGCGCGCCCCGCCCGCCGCTTCCTGAAGATCGAGCAGATTCTCGCGCAGATCGAAGCAATAGAAGAACACCGAGATCGCGCCGATATCGATGCCGTGCGTCCCCAACCAAACGCAATGCGACGCCATGCGCGTCAACTCTGAAAAAAGCACGCGTATCGTCTGCGCGCGCTCGGGAATCTTCCCTTCGATGCCGAGCAATCGTTCGGCGGCGAGCGCGTAACAGAGCGCGTTACTCTCGGGCGCGAGATAATCCATCCGTTCGATAACGGTCTGCGCCTGCGTCCAGAAAAGATTCTCGGCGGATTTTTCGATGCCGGTATGCAGGTAGCCGATCTCGGGCTCGGCCTTCACGACCGTCTCGCCTTCGATCTCGAGCATGATTTGGAGCACGCCGTGCGTCGATGGATGCTGCGGCCCCATCGAGAGCACCATCGAATTGCCTTCGCGGCTGACGATTTCGGGGGTCATCGGTTCGGGCGGCGTCGTTGGCCGTTCCGTCGTGCTCACGATTCGCTCTCCCGCGCGGCGCGCTCGCGTGCGGCTTTCACTTGCGCCTGCAACGCTTCGAGCGTGCGCCCCGACGGGGGCGCACCCGCGACGACGTTACTCTTGAGTGCGAATGCGGGGCGCGGGGCGCGTTCGCGCGCCGGCCCGCGCAACGGATAATCTTTCCGCAACGGATGCCCTTCCCAATCGTAGGGCATCTGAATGCGGCGGAGATCTTCGTGCCCGGTAAACGTAATGCCGAAGAGATCGAAGACTTCGCGCTCGGCCCAATCGGCGCTCGGCCAAATATCCATGACGCTCGGACAAACGGGCTTCGCTCCGTCGATGCCGCAGAGCACGCGCAAGCGTTTGGGCGTTCCGACCTCGGCGAGCGTGCTCGCCTTCACCGGCATCGCGAGCAGATGATAGACCACGTCGAAGCGCGGAGTGCGTTCGGGATAATCGACGGCACCGAGATCGAGCAACATCGAATAGCCGCGCGCGTGCAATTCTTCCATCGTGGCGCGCAATGCGGCGAGCTCGACGCGACGAACTTCGGCATCGCCGACATCCGCGCGCAGGCTCGTAGGATCGGTTGCCAACCCGGTAATCGAAGGCGTTTGTGTGCTCGGCATTCGGGCCTTTCTTCTTGCGCTCGAACGTGTGCTAACCGCGTGCGAGGACGCCGCCGCGCCCGCCTTCGCGAATCTGTTGCTGGATGAGATTGACGGCGTAGAGGAGGCCGTCGGGGGTCGGCGGGCAACCAGGAACGTAGACGTCGACGGGAATGATCGTGTCGACGCCCTGCACGACGGCATAGTTATCGAAGACGCCGCCGGAACTCGCGCAGGCACCCATCGAGATCACCCATTTCGGATCGGCCATTTGATCGTGAAGGCGTTTGACGACCGGCGCCATCTTCTGCGCGACCCGCCCCGAAACGATCATGAGATCGGCCTGGCGCGGCGAACTACGAAAGACTTCGGATCCCAAGCGCGCGATATCGTACTCCGGTGCGGTGACCGTCATCATCTCGATCGCGCAACAGGCGAGCCCCATCGTTAGGGGCCATACGCTCGAACTCTGCGCCCAACGCGCGACGTCGTCGAGCTTTGCTAAGAGAAAGTGACCCGGGCCTACTTCCACGCTAAACCTCCGCGCTTCCAAACATACGCGTATCCGATGCCGAGGACGACGATAAAAACCACCATCTCGAGGAGCCCGAAGAGCTTGAGGGCATGCAACTCGACGGCCCAGGGATAGAACGATGCGGCTTCAACATCGAAGACGACGAAGAGCATCGCAATTAAGTAGAAGCGAACGGGGAAGCGCCCCGATACCGAAGATGTCGGTTCGACGCCACATTCGTACGCTTCGAGTTTCAGAGGGTTCGGCTTTCGTTGCGCGAGCAGCCCGGGAAGCACGGTGAAGAGCAAGGCTGCAGCGAGCGCGACTGCCAGAAAGATCGCGACCGGTAGGTACGGATTCATTGCAAACCGATGTTTTTGGCGAGCCCCCCGGGGAACCCTGGCGAATGGCGGCGTATCGTCGTAAATATGCAGCGCACGCTCGTCATCGCCTTACTCGTTCTCACCGCGATCGGCAGCAGTTGCTCGCCGCCGCCAAATGTCGTAGGCGTCCAGTCCTACGGAACCGTCGTCGGCCGCGTGCTCGATGCAACAACCAATCGACCGATTCCCGAAGCGCTCGTCTCCGTCGGCTCGCTCTACACGGCAACCGCAGATAAAGAGGGAGCCTTCGTGCTCACCGGCGTGCCGATCGGCAACCAAGTAGTGCAGGTGCACGCGCCGGGTTACACCTACGTCTCGAAGCGCGTCTTCGTGCTACAGAACAAGACGGCGAACGCTCGCTATCTTCGGCTGGTGCCGGCGGCGCTCCCGGCGGGCGAGGCTACCCTGCCGCCGCCTGGAACGCCGAGCCCGAGCCCGGAACCCTCTGCGAGCCCATCTCCCGCCGCCTCCGCGAGCCCATCCCCCGCGGCTTCGGCAAGACCTTCCCCGTAAGGGCCGGGGCCCTTGTCGTTTGCATGCGAATGCGTGATAGGGTGGGTGAAAGGAGCTCTGCATGAGCGTTCAACCTTGGGAACCTCCGATCGCGCGGCTCACCGGAGCCCTGGAACAGATCGCCGGTCGACTTGAAGGGCTCGACCGCCGCGTAGACGGCATCGATCGACGGCTCGATGGATTCGAGCAGCGCATGGAGCGCCGTTTCGAGCTGATCGACCATCGTTTCGAGCAGGTCGATTCGCGTTTCGCACAGGTCGATTCGCGTTTCGCGCAGGTTGATTCGCGTTTCGCACAGGTCGATTCGCGTTTCGCACAGGTCGATGCGAAGTTCACCTGGCTCATCGGCATCGTTATCGGGACCTGGATCACGACGATGCTGGCAATCCTGCTGCATCGATAAGACAGCACGGAAAGTCCGCGAGCGCGGGCGATGATTTTTTCGACCGCAGAGGAACGCGCGGAGGGCACTCTGTATCTTCCTCGCATGCACGTTCGCTTTTTTCCCCTAGCGGCCGGCTTCTGCATTGCCGGCCTCGCTCTCGTTACGGCATGCGGCGGCGGGGGTGGAAGTTCCAGCCCGGTTCCGCCGGTCGGAAGCCCTGCCACCCCCACCCCGGTGTCGAGCCCCGTCACGACCTCCGGCCCGCAGGCGTGCGGTACGACCGGGCAAGCCTGCGTCATGGGTACGGTGGTCGATGCGAGCCACACCTACGTCCTCGCAACGCCGACCGCGAACCCCGCCTCGCTCGATACCCCGGCTCCTAACGCCTCGCCCGAACCGATGCCGACGCACGCGCCGACCTACGGGTTGCCGCTTGCGGGGGTTCCCGTGGCGCTCTTGCCGTGGACGAGCGGTAATACGACGCCCGTCGCGAGTGGCACGACCGCCGCGAACGGCACCTTCGCCCTCCCCGTCGCGCCGGGGCACTACCTCTTGGTCGTTGGCAACAACACCCCGGTTCCGTACGCTTCGCCCTGGCCGACCGCGTGGCAGACGACCCTCCACATGTCGATTACGGTCGCAGCGGGGAACGCCCCGATCGTCGTGCCGACGCCGCTCTACTACCCGAACGATCCGAACGCGGGCTATCCGAGCCCAACGCCGGTGCAAGCCTCGGGGAATCTGCGGATTCAGACGCTCGTCGAGCCGCAACTCTCCTGCTTCATCGCCCTGAACGCCGCACGCGCGGCGGGGCAACCCTATGTTGCCGGGCCACCGACGATTGCAGCGGAGCCGCCCGCTCCTCCCGAGATCGCCGATGAGTTCGTGACGGAGTACGCACAAGCGCAGGCGAACCAAATGGCGCAAGTCTATCCGGTGTTTCCTGCAAATGGCGTCACGGGAACGGGACTTGCGGACAACGGACTCTATTACACCGAGCCGCTGTTCGGATTTGGAACGCAGTTGCAATGGCCTGGAGGTGCGGGAACGGTCGGCGTCCCCGTCGAGCCGGTAACGACCGCAATCGATGAGAGTTCTCCTGGAGCATTCTCAAGTTCATCGACCTGCTCCGTAGGTGATTTCGAAAACAATCCATTCATGCAATCGGAATTCGACGATCCCTTAAACGTTTGGCAGGGTCACGGAGCAAGCAATATCTACAGTGCAGATCTTTCGGTGTACGATATTCGCTAACTCCTCGATCTCTAGCAAATAATAAACGGGAAGCGATACTGCTTCCCGTTTATTATTCTCGCGTTCGATTTACAGGTACGGCAGCGCCACCTTCGTTTGACTGAGCGCGTTCGTCGTTTGGCTTGGATATTGAACGTAGGTGGTTGCGGTTGCCGGAATATCGAAGAGTGTTTGGTCGAGGCAGTGATTGACCCCCGGCGCACCGCTAAGTTGCTCGCATTCGTTTGGCGGCGCATCGCCTGTTTGATAAGGGTAATGATATCCTTGTAGTTTCCCCCCTCCCGAAATCACGTTGCCGCTCGCATCGACTTGAACGAATTGTTGTCGGTACGCCCCGAGATCGGCGTTCGCAAATTGGAAGGTGGCATGAGCGGAGATATGTCCTCCCCCGTTGCATGGAATAGTGGGGGTTCCGCATGCATTCGGGACAGGATCGATCAAGCAAGCGTTAGGGTCCGTACACGGCATAGAGGTGGTTCCGGAGAAGCCGATCCCTTTGTTTAAGACGCAGAGGTCCCCGGAAGGGCAAATAGTCGCGAGCGAAACGCCCATTTGCGATGCCATCGTATTTAACGAGGTCTGCAACGACGGGTCGCTGGCCGTGTAATTCACTCCACCAAGGTAGAGGTATTGATCGATGATGCCGGGATTGCACGTCCATGTACTCGTCCATCCAATCGAGGTGAAGAGTAGTCCCGTTGATATACAGTTCGATGGCGAGGACGTTGGAAGCGTCAACGACGCCGCTAACCCGACGGAACTGCTCGACGTGCTAGCGGTGATCTGCACCGCAGAATCGGCTTTGGTGCCAGCGGTTAAAACGAACGTCGTCGAACCCGTTCCCGTTCCCGGACTCACGCTCACCGCGCTCGGATCGGAACTCGTTACCGTCACGGCTCTTCCGTAGGTGAATCCGACCGTAAACGACCAAGTTTGCCCCGTCTGCGTGAAGGCGGGCGTCGTCAACGTGTCCCCGGATGATGGATTGATCGTCAAGGCGCAACTGGATGTTTTGTAGCACGAACTTATGATTGGCTTTGGCTGAGGGATACACCCGGAACACGCAGCAGCGACCCCACCGCCGAGTGCGTCGTTGATCCACGGCGCGACGCGTGTTTCGAGCGCCACCAACGGTGATTGCGGAACCGGCGCGAGGGCGATCACCGTCATATTGCAGCCGTTGCCTTGTCCGGCGAGCGTCGCGAGCGCGCAGGGGATATTCCCCGTCGTACCGCCGCTCGATACGGCGACATCGGCGAGCGCGTAGTAACCCGAGGCTGCTGCCGCGACGTTGACCGTAAACGCGACCCCAGGCGTCTCGTCATACTGATCGTTCACCGTTCCCGTACAGGTCAACGCCGAAGACGGCGGCGTGCTATCGGTGAGCGAGAAGACCGTCGTCGCCGTAGCACGCGGGTTGCTGCCCGGTGTGTTGCTTACGATCGCCGGAGAGGAGAAGACGCTCGCGCAACTCGCCGGATTCCAGGAGGTGATACTGGGAACGATTCCCGCGGGGTCGTTGTCGTCGGCCTTGCTCGCCGCAATCGTTACCGGTTGCCCCGAGGTCAACTGCGGCGTTGTCGCAAGCGGCGGCGTCTGACTCGTCGCACTATTGCCGCCTTGCGAGAGCGTCAACCAGCCCATCACCTGCACCGTTACGTCGAGCGAATTCCCCCACGGGTCGGTGCGCCGCGCAAATGCGTCAACGAGCGGAACGCGGCAGAGCCCCGCACCGACGGGGCGCACCGGGAAATGCGCCGGCGCATCGTCCATCGCACCCGGCGCGCTGCTCGTCGCAACGGCATATGCGTACGGCGCGTTCGGGGGTGTCGGCGAGCTTTGGGCGTCGGCGGCGCTCTGCGGCCCGGAATACGGCGGCGCACTGGGAAACGCAACGACGGCAGCGCCGCCGCCGATGCACGCGAAGCCCTGCATCGCTCCGCCGGTCGCCGCGAACCAGCGCCGATATCCGAACTCCGCAATCGCAAACCACTTCTCCGGCGCGTGCGGCCAGTGAAAGAGCAGCGCGCGCGGCGCGAGCGTCGGCGGGTTCGGCGTCATCGAAGGCTGCGGAGCGAGAACCGACGCATTCGGCGACTTCGGGCACGGAATCGCGCGCGTTGCCGTCGCTCCGTTCCGCGCGATCTCCAACACGATTCCCGCCGCATTCGGGCAGGGCGGCTCGGCCGCGATCGGCGCGAACTGCGGATCGGAGGGCGCGCCGGAGAGCACCGGATGCGCGCTTCCCACGGCGGTGCCGTCGCGACGAAAAAACAGCGCGAAGGGCGGCGCACCGAGGCTCGCTTCCCGCAGCGATGCATCGGCGACGAGCGGCAGCTCTCGCGCGAGCGTCGCCGCACCCGCAACGCTCGGGCGCCCGCGGTAGAGAACGATGCGGAAGCCCGGTAGCGCGGCTCCGCGCGCGTCGGTTCGCGGAAGCAACAACAGCGTCGCGCCGTTCCCCGAGCCCCGCGCGAGCGAGCGCGCTAGAGCGATCGCCGCGTCGAGTTGCGCGACGGCGTTTGCCGTCGCCCCCGGTGCGCGCGCGAGCGTTGCAAGGCGGAGCCCGGCGAGCAGCAGCAGCGAGACGATGCCCAACGCGGCCATCGTTTCGAGCAGCGAAAACCCGCGTTGCGAATCCATGCCCGCGGCTATTCCCCGGTCGCAGGCGCCTACGACACCGCGCTCACTGCCGCAATGCGGACCGCTCTCCCGGAACCGCAGCGGCCGGCGGCGAACCTCGGCCCCATGTGGCTCGATCTCCTCGCCGCCCTCGGTGGTGTCGTCCTCGTTGCGCTCTCGCTACGCGATATTTTTCTCGCCGTTATTCCGCGCGCATCGAACCGTACGTGGCGCGCGAGCGGAACGCTCTCGCGCGCTGGTTGGCCGCTCTGGAAGCGTATCGCCGCGAACTTCAACGAACACGGACGTCGCGACGAATTCCTCTCGCTCTTCGCGCCTTTCAATCTCTTCGTGCAGATCGGGATCTGGATTACACTCCTCATTCTCGGCTTCGGCGGCATCTTCTATGCCTTGCGCGACCATCTGCACCCGCACCCCAACGGGCCGGGTTCGATCTATTTTGCCGGCGTTACGTTGCTAACCATCGGCTTCGGCGACATCGTTCCCGGGAACGGCCTCACCCGGCTGGTCGCGCTCATGACGGGGGCGACCGGCGTCACCATCATCGCCGTCCTCGCCTCATTTCTCCTCACGATGCTCGCGGCGTTCAATCGACGCGAAGAGTTCGTCGTACGTTTGAGCGCGCGCGCGGGTGCGCCGCCGAGCGGGATCGGCCTGTTGATGTTTTGCGCGGAGACGAAATCGCCGCAAGAACTCGCGGCTTTCCTGCGCGAAGCGGAATCGTGGTGCGTCAGCACCCTCGATCAAACGCTCGCCTATCCGCAGATCGCGCTCTTCCGTTCCGCGCACGACAACCACTCGTGGATGAGTTCGCTCGGGGCGGTGCTCGATGCCGCCGCGATCACCGTGACCACCGTGGAAGCACCCTACGCGCAAGCCGAAGCGCGCGCGCTGCTCGGGGCGGCACGGCACCTGCTCAGCGACCTGGCGAATTATTTCTTGCTGCCGCACGCACCGGGAGAGCGCATCGACGAAACGCAGTTCGGGCTCGCCTGCGATCGCCTCGAATCCGCGGGATATACCGTGCGCGACCGGCACGAAGCGTACGCCGCGTTCTCGCGCATCCGTCATTTTTATAGCGGACACCTCGAACAGATGGCGCGCTGGCTCGCCTCCGACGTTACGGTGTGGCTTGCGGAGCAATCGGCGAACGAGCTCGCACATCCGATGCACGTTCGATAAGTGCCGCTCGCAGCGCATCGATCCCCTCGCCGGTGCGCGCGCTGAGAACGAACGCATCGGGGGTGATGCCGACGTCATCGCGTGCGGCGTCGCCTTTGTTGAACGCGACCAGCCGCGGAGTCTCTTCGAGATGGAGATCGTGAAGGATCGCTTCGACGGCGGCGCGTTGTCGCGGCGTATCAGGATTCGAGGCATCGAGCACTTCCACCAACACGTCGGCTTCGTCGAGTTCTTCGAGCGTCGCGCGAAACGCTTCGACGAGTTCGGTGGGAAGATCGGTGATGAAACCGACGGTATCGCTGATGCGCGCGAAAATCCCCGGCGCGAGGTAAACGCGGCGCGTGGTGGGGTCGAGCGTGGCGAAGGGCTGGTCGGCAACGAAGATGTCGCTGCGTGCCATCGCATTGAGCAGCGAGGATTTGCCGACGTTCGTGTAGCCGACCAGCGCGACGCGGAGTTCGGTTCCGGGCTCGCGGCGGCGCGTCGCCCGCCCGCGGCGCACCTCGCCCATGCGCTTCTCCAGCAAGAGAATACGCGCGGCGATGCGGCGGCGGTCGACCTCCAACTTCGTTTCACCGGGGCCTCGGGTTCCAACCCCGCCGCCCAGACGCGAGAGATCGGCGCCGCCGCCGGCGAGCTTCGTCGAGCGGTAGCGTAATTGCGCCAGCTCCACTTGGAGTTTTCCTTCGTGCGAACGCGCGCGCTGCGCGAACACATCGAGAATCAGCATGGTGCGGTCGACGATCGGCAGCGACAGCGCCTTCTCGATGTTCTTGCGCTGTCGCGGACGAAGTTCGTTGAACACCAGCAGCAGGTTGCAATCCAGCGCGGCGGCCCGCCCCGGCAGTTCCGCGAGCAAGCCCGAACCGACCAGCGTCGCCGGATCCGGCGCATCGCGTTTCTGTACGACGCGCTCGCAGATGGTGACGCCGACCGCACGCGCGAGCGCCTCAAATTCGGCCAACTCCGGTTCGAGCGGGCGCCGCGGGTCGCGCAGATCGACCGCTACGACGAGTGCGCGCTGTGGTTTGCTATCGGTTGCAGTCGTTGAATGAGCCACCGGAGTCCTTCAATAAAACGCGGGCTGGGATGAACGAGGATATCGTCGTTCGGAGGGATGAGGATTCGATCTCGCCGTACGGCGCGCAACTCCCTCCACGGAGCCTTCGCGAGCACCGTATCGATCTCGCTATCGCGCGTCGCGACGATCGCATCCGGGCGAAGCGCGAGCAATCGCTCCGGGCTGTACAACGCGTAGGGCTGCGGGAGTTGCGTCACCGCGGGGCGTCCACCGGCGAGCTCGATCATCCGCGCGATATAGCTCTGCGGTCCCACCGTCCAAATCGGTTCGACGCTCAGCGCGACGAAGACGCGTGGATGCGTACGAAAGGATCGCGTGCGCGCGTGAAGCGCGGCGACCTTCGCCTTCAACCGCTCCGTCAACCGGGCGGCGCGCGGCGCGACGCCTGCGGCCGCTCCGATGCGCGCGATGTCGAGGTAGATATCCTCGTAACTCTCGTCGGGAACCAAAACGACGTGCATTCCGAGCGCGCGTAGCGGGGCGACGAGTTGCGCTTGCGAAGGCAACCCGAAAACGAGATCGGCGTGCAATGCAACGATGCGTTCGTTATCGACACTCTGATAATCGCCGACCCGCGGCAAGCCCTTGGCACACGGAATATCGCTCGAATACGCCGAGACCGCGATGAGTTGGCTTTGAAGACCGAGCGCGCAGATATCTTCGGTTAGCGATGGGAGCAGCGAAACGATCCGGTGCGGCGCGAGCAAGCTCGCGACGATCGTCGCGGCACGGAGGGCGTGAAACACAACGTGCGACCTTCGCACTACCAGGAACCCTCGCCTGCGTGGTCCAATGAGCCCCGTCACGCCCGGGCGCGGGAAGCCGGTGAGAATCCGGCACGGTCGCGCCACTGTTAGCGGGGAGCCGCCATTCGTCACTATCGCCTCGGCGACGGGAAGACGAACGGCAAAACGGCGAGGATCCGCGGAGTCAGGATACCGGTCCCGGAGCGTTATGCATCACCACCTCGCGTTGAAAGGACCGGGTATGCACGCTTCTTTTCGTGCTGTTTCGCGCGCCACGCTGTGCGCGCTCCTTCTCTCATCCTCCGCTGCGGTCGCTCTTGCGGCGGCTCCCTCTCCCAAACCCACGGCCAAGCCGCTGCGCACGATCGTGCGCGTCGTTACCGCCGATCGTTCGAACGAGCCCCTGACCGACGCCGTACGATCGACCTACGTCATCACGCGCGCCGATATTGCGAAGCACGGCTGGACGAGCATCGCGCAAGCACTCTCCTCGATCCCCGGCGCGTTCGTAACGCGCTACGGTCCCGGTGCCGGCGCGTCGATTACGATGCGCGGAGCGACCGCCGATGAAACGCTCGTTTTACTCGACGGAACGCCGTTGCGCGGAATGCAATTAGGCGCACCCGATCTCTCGACCGTCTCCACCTCGGGCGTCGAACGCATCGAAGTGGTCGAAGGCGGCGGCTCGACGCTCTTTGGATCGGGCGCGATCGGCGGCGTCATCAATATCATCACCGCGCCGCGTCGCCATACGCGCGTCGATCTCCGTACGGGCTCCTTTGGAACCAACGATCTTCGCATCGACGTACCGTATCTGAGCTTCGAGCGTTACGTGGCGACGAATGCCTACGCGCTCCCCGATGGAACGACGCGCGCCAACGCCGATGTCGAACGATCGACGTTCCGTAGCGATTTCACGCATCGGTTCGGCGCCATCGACGCCCGCTTCAATCTCGGCATCACCTCGCAGCATCTCGGCGTTCCCGGGAGCTACGGCAACTATACGCCGACCTCGCGGCAAGATACCGTCGATAGCTACCTACACGGCCGCTTCGCCTATCGACGCCCGCAGAGCGAGAGCATCGCGCAGATCGCGAGCTCGGCCGACACCCTCGCCTATACGTCGTGCATCGGAGCCGGTTGCCAAACGGTCTCGCGCTACGCTTCGACGATCTTCAACCTGCGCAACATCGTTCACGCCGCAAATTCCGAGCTGCTCTACGGTATCGATCTCTCGCGCGGCACCTCGCTCATCGATAATAGCCCGAGCGGCGTCGCCGCGCCGAGCGTCTCGCAGAGCGCGCTCTACGCCCAAGAACACTGGTTCTCCGGCAAGAGCGACTCGTACTACGTCGGGCTTCGCGGAGAGCGCGACGGTAGCGCCGGTAATTCGCTCTCGCCTGCAATCGGCGGGCGCTTCGCGCTCGGCGGCGGCACGATGCTGCGCGCCAATTTGGCCACGGCGTTCCGCGCTCCCACCATCTTCGAGCTCTACTATCCCTGTCCGCCCGCTTATCCGTGTTCGAACCCAAATCTCCAACCGGAGCGCGCACGCGTCGCCGACCTCACCCTTTCGAACGATCGGGTACTCGGTGGAACGGCACTCACGTTCTTCGATACCCGCGCCACGAACTTAATCGTGTACGCACCGCCGCTCTTCATCCCCGAAAACGTGGACCAGGCTTCACTCCAGGGCCTCACGTTCACGGCGAAGACGCGACGGCTCCACGGTATCGGCGTCAATGCATCGATCACCGATCTCTACCGCGCGCTCGATCTAACGACCAACTCTCGCATCTACGGGCGCGGGCCGGTGCTCGCATCGCGCATAACGCTCGACTATCTCGCCTCGCGATCTTCGGCACCGGGGCTTACCGGCTGGGGAATCACGGCGAGTACGGCCGGGCTTCGGAACGATCCCGCAAACGAGATTTACTACGATGCGTACGGGAATCCGCAGCCCAATCCCATCTTCGCCCAAGCGATCGGCTACACGAATCTCTCGGCGTACCTGCAATTCCGCGTCGCTCGCCATGCCTCCATCATCCTACGTGGTGAGAATCTCGGCAACGAACGCTACGCGCAGGTTTCGGGGTATCCGATGCCGGGGCGCAGCTTCTCGGTTGAATTCTCGACCAGGTAGCGGCCGAACGTGATCCTCCGACGGCTTCTCCCACCGCTCGCCGCGATTCTCGCTGCGGGTGTGGGGCTTGCCGTCGGCGGGGACGCACTCCCTCTCGCTCAGGTTCTTCACGCGCTCGTCCATCCGCACGCGCGCGATATCGCGCATACGATTCTCTGGCAACTGCGCATGCCGCGCGTTCTCTGCGCGGCCCTCGTCGGTGCGGCGCTCGCACTCGCGGGCGCACAACTGCAGGGAATGCTGCGCAACCCCCTCGTCGATCCCTATCTCATCGGCACGAGCGCCGGCGCAGCAGCGGCGATCGCGGCCGCGCTGGCGTTCGGAGTCGCGCTCTCCGTGCTTCCCGCACTCGGTTTCGCCGGTGGGCTCGCCGCCTCGTTGCTCGTTGCCGCACTCGCGCGTCGCGGCAGCGGGATCGATGCCACGCGGCTCATTCTCGCCGGCGTCGCAATCTCCGCACTGCTCGCCGCCTCGGTCGCACTCCTCAGCGTTCTCGCGCGCAGCATCTCCTTCCAACTCACGCTGCAAGCCTGGCTCGTCGGCAGCCTCGCCGGGCGCGGATGGAACGACCTGCGTTTCGCGCTCCCGTATGCCGTCGTCGGGGGGATCGTCGCCATCGGCAACGTTCGCTCGCTCGATGCGCTGCGCATCGGCGATCTTCGCGCGCGTGGGATCGGGCTCGATATCGAACGCGCGCAATGGTCGATTCTCGGTTCGGCGACGCTGCTCACCGCGGCAGCGGTTTCGCTAGCGGGCATGGTCGGATTCGTCGGGCTGATCGTGCCGCATCTCGCACGCCGCATCGTCGGTAGCGATGCGCGGGCGCTCTTGCCGGCGAGCGCCTTCCTCGGCGCGGCGATGGCGATTGCGGCCGACGCAATCGCGCGTTCGGTCATCGCACCGCGCGAACTTCCTTTAGGAATCGTGCTGGCATTCGCGGGGATTCCCATCTTCATTATCATCTATCTCCGACGCGAGCACCGTCGATGATTCGCGCGCGAGGGCTCGCCCTGGAACGCGGAGGCCGACGCGTTCTCGAAGATATCGATTTCGAACTCCGTCCCGGAGAATTCGTCGCGGTACTCGGCCCGAACGGCGTTGGGAAAACGACGTTGCTCCGCGCCTGCGCGGGCTTCGAACTTCCCGCCGTAGGAGCGATCGAACTCGACGGAAAGCCGGTCTATCGCCTGCCGGTCGCGCGACGCGCGCGCAATATTGCCATGCTCGCCTCCGACGAACTGCTCGCCGACGAACTTCGGGTACGAGATGTCGTTGCTATCGGTCGGTTTCCTTACCGACCGTGGTGGAAATTCTCAGCCGACGAAGAGGACGAGCGCGCGATCGCCGCGGCGATTGCGGCGACCCATATCGAGGAGTACGTCGATCGCGTTTTTACTCGCCTGAGCAGCGGCGAGCAGCAACGCGTCTGGATTGCGATGGCGCTCGCTCAGGGAGCGCCGCTCTTGTTGCTCGACGAGCCGACGACGCACCTCGACGTTCGCGTCGCTCACAACGTGCTCGAACTTCTCCGCGGACGGACGAAGACGGGCACGAGCGTGCTCTGCGTACTCCACGATATTAACGAGGCGGCTTCGGTGGCCGACCGCGTGATGCTCTTGGGGTGCGGCCGCATGCTCGCACTCGCCCCTCCCGAGGAAGTTCTCGCGAGTTCGCTCCTCGATGAAGCCTACGGCATCAAGATGCACCGCGCGCGCACCGACGACGGGCGCACCATCGTCGTCCCGGCGCATTAGAGGGGAGCGAGAAACCCCGCTTACGCGAGATGAACCTCGTGAACGCGAACGCGCACCGCAAGGATCGCCACGTCGTCCCGAAGCCGCCCGCCGGAGCGCTCGCGGATGGCGGCGATAATGTGATCGGCGAGTTGCTGCGGTGCCTCGGGAGCCTCCGCGATGATCTCCATCGCGCCGTTCTCGCCGAGCAGCTCTCCGGCGGTATTGCGCGCCTCGGTCAGCCCATCGGTCGATAGCACCAAGGAATCTCCGTCGTCGAAAATGACCGATTTGGTATCGTAGGGTTCCACCATCACTCCGAGGACCGGGCCGGTAACGCTCAATTGCCGCACCTCGTGGCCGTGCCGAACGAACGCCGAATCGTGCCCGGCGCTCGCATACGTGAGTTCGCCCTTCACCGTATCGAGGATTCCGACGAACATCGACACGAAGAGGTACGGGTTCTCTACGGTCTGCCCGAATGCGATATTGAATTCGCTTAAAATCTGCGCGGGGTCCCGACGACGCAAGGCGATTCCGCGAACCGTGAATTTCACGAATGCCGTTATCACCGCCGCGTCGATCCCCTTCCCGCTCACGTCGGCGATGAGCACGAGTGCGAGGTCGTTCGATAAACGATAGACGTCGAAGAGATCTCCTCCCACTGCGGCGTGCGAGTCGGCCGATTCGTACGCGCTTCCCAATTCGCAGTTCGGGAGCGGAATGTGACGGCTGATAAAGGCTCGCTGCAATATCGCCGTAACGGAGCGTTCGTCGGCGAGCTGCCGATAGAGGCGAGCGCTGTAGATATTGATTGCGAGCGCGAAGACGCCGAACGCCAATAACCACAACGAACGCAAATAAATCGCCGAGTCGATCGTCGAATTCAAACGAGCGTCGAGTTCGTCGCTTCGGTGGGCCAAATCCAGCGCGATGCTTCGTTCGTAATTCCCTTCGACCGACGATAATATGCGAATGGATTCCTCGATCTCGTCGCTCGGGATGAGTTTGCCGGCGAAGATCGGCTCGGCGATCTCCCGCCGTAGGACGCGGTCGACGCCGCCGTACAAATGTAAGGCTATCGCAGCGTTTGCCAGGCGCTCCCTAGCGACGATCGAGCGTATCTGTGCCAGTTGCTTTCGGCGCAGCGTCACGGCATGCCGGTAGCTCGAGCGCGCGGCGGCGCTCGGAAGCCCTCCTTCTACTTGGAGCGCCCCGACGATATCGACGCGCGCCAATGCGATGCGGCTGACAAGTAGAGCGGCATTCGTCACCACATGCTCCCGAGCGAGGAGGTCGGCGATGCGCGCTCTCGTTACCGTGGCGACGCGCAGCGAGAAAAAGATTGCCGCCGCGATGAAGAGCGACGAAGCAATCGTTCCCACGAATCGGATGGTAGGTTTCGTAGAGAGCCCCTCCGAAGAGCGTCGCAAGCCATGGAAAAATCAGCGATCGAGAGCGTTTTCAAGTCCTACGACGTCCGGGGCGTCTTTCCATCCGAGATTAACGTCGACTTAGCCTACAAAATCGGCCGCTGCTTCGTCCCGCTCCTTGGAGCGAAGCGCATCGTCGTCGGGCGCGATATGCGGCCGAGCGGCGAAGAGCTCTTTGCCGCTCTCGCACGCGGGGCGACCGAGGCCGGGGCCGACGTCGTATCGATCGGTCTCGTCTCCACCGACGCCCTCTATTTTGCGGTCGGAAAGTACGGCTTCGACGGCGGCGTGATGATCACCGCATCGCACAACCCCGCGAAATATAACGGAATGAAATTTACGCGCTCCGAAGCGCAGGCAATTTCATTCGACGGCGGGCTGCGCGAAATTCGCGACCGCATTCTCGCCGACGATCTGCCGCCCAAGGCGGAGAAGCCGGGCAGCATCTCCGAACGTTTCGTTCTCGACGATTTCGCCGAGCACGCATTGAGCTTTATCGACCGCACGAAGGTGAAGCCGTTCAAAATAGCCATCGATGCCGGCAATGGAATGGCCGGGGCGACGGTCCCTCACGTTTTCAAACACCTTCCGTGTACGGTCGTGCCGCTGTTTTTCGAACTCGACGGCAATTTTCCCAATCACCCCGCCAGCCCGATCGAGCCCGAGAATATGGTCGATCTTCAGGCGGCGGTTCGGAAGCACGGCTGCGATCTCGGCGTCGCCTTCGACGGCGATGCCGACCGCATGTTTCTCGTCGACGAGCGCGGCGAGCTGATCGACGGAAGCACCGTGACGGCTCTCGTGGCGATAAGCACGCTCAAACGCTATCCCGGCGCAAAGATTCTCTACAACCTCATCTGCAGCCGCAGCGTTCCCGAACAAATTCTCGCGCACGGTGGTATCCCGATCCGTTCGCAGGTCGGCCATTCGATTATTAAAAAGATCATGCGCGACGACGATGTCGTTTTCGGCGGCGAGCATAGCGGGCATTTCTATTTCCGCGACAACTGGTATGCGGACTCCGGAATGATCGCGCTCATGTCCTGTCTCGAACTCTTCAGCGAGAGCCCGCTCCCCGCGAGCGCGACGATCGCGCCGATCGATACCCGCGCGCGCTCCGGCGAGATCAACTCGCACGTCGAGGACACCCAGGCGACCCTTCAGCGCCTCGCGGCGGCGCATCCCGACGCCAAGATCGACCACCTCGACGGGCTCACCATCTCCTATCCTCATTGGTGGATGAATATCCGCCCCTCCAACACCGAGCCGCTCCTGCGCCTCAACGTGGAGGGGGACGATCTCGCGACCATGGAACGCGAACGAGATGCCGCTCTAGCGCTCATTCGAGGAAAGTAGCGGCGGCGAAACCTCGGGCGCGCTACCGTGGTTGATGCGGAGTTACGCACCTCAACCGAATCGTAAAGGATGACCGTAGAATGACCGCAACAAATTCCTTGCTCCACCGTACCCGCGTCGAGCTGCCCCTGCAGAGCCGCGAACGGCTGATCTCGCTCCTGAATGCGACGCTGGCGACGGCGCTCGACTTCAAGACGCAGATCAAGCAAGCCCACTGGAACGTCGCCGGGCCGCACTTTATCGCGCTGCACGAATTCTTCGACACGCTCGCCGATGAAGCCGAAGCCGCGGTCGACCTGGTCGCCGAACGCGTCCTCCAACTCGGCGGAACCGCCCTGGGCACCGCAAAAATCGCCGCCGAGCGCTCCATTCTCGGTGAGTACCCCCACCATGCCGTTGACGGCAAGCAGCACCTCGAAGCGCTCGCCGAGCGCATGGCGATATTCGCCAATCACCTACGCGCGCAGATCGACGAAAGCGCGAAACTCGGCGATCAAGCGACGGCGGATATCTATACCGAGCTCTGTCGCGCCTCCGATAAGAGCTTGTGGATGCTGGAAGCGCATCTCCGAACCGCCTAGCGACTGCATATTTGAGCGCCTTGAGCACCGCAAACGCCGACGCGATGCGTCGGTACGACCGGACGCGCGACGATCTCGTCGCGCGTCTCCTCGTTCTTGAAGGCGCGCTCGACGAACGTTCGAGCGCGCCCGTCCGATCGGCGCGCGAAATGCTCGCCCGCGGAAAATTCGTCCTTGCGGTCGTCGGTGAATTTTCCAGCGGAAAATCCTACCTCCTCAACGCGCTTTTAGGAAAGTTTCGCCGCGAATCGCAAGGCGAGACGCAGCGGCTCGTCGGGTTGCTCGCCGTCGATATCAACCCTTCGACCGCCACGATTACGGAATTGGAGAACGGCGAGCGCGACGAGGCGGCCGCGTATTACGAAAGCGGACGCACCGAACGTATCCCGCTCGACCGCCTCAATCGATTTATCGCCGTCGGCTCGGGTGATGTCGGCACGCTGCACGCGGAAACGACCGATGAAAGCGACGCGCCGACGCGGGTCCGCGTAACCACCCCTTCGGAGTTTCTCGCGCGCGGCTTTCTCGTCGCCGATACGCCCGGGCTCGCTTCGGCGAATCCCGCCCATCGCCGAGCGACGCTGGGCTTCTTGCCGGGTGCCGACGCGGTGCTCTATCTCATCGACACGCAGCAACCTTTCAGCGAAGGCGACGCCTCGTTTTTAGGAATCGTTCGCCGCCACATCGATAGCATTTTTATCGTCCAGACCAAAATCGATCTGTGGAATCGCCTCAGCGCCGACGGGCGCCCCGCTTGGCAAAATGCGACCGAACGCATCGAACGCCTGGCCGCGATTCACGCACCGGGAACGTTCGTCTATCCACTTTCCGCGCGCGACTACGTCGAAGGAACCTTCGACGGCGATTCGGATCGCGTTACCGCGAGTCGCTTCTTCCCATTTCTCGAAGCGCTCGATGCATCGCTCATCGCCCGTACCGGGCGCTCGCGGCTCCGTCGCGCTCGCGATGCGGCGCGACGCATCGGCGGCGATGCGATCGTGCAGATCGACGGCGACCTCGCTATGCTCGCGCTTCCCGCGGAGACCCTACGTGCCGAGTTGCTCGCGCGAACGCCGAAGCTCGTCGAACTCGATGCGCGAATCGATATACAACGCGCGCAACTGCACGACGAGAGCGCCGCTCGCCGTTCGCAGCTCCTTCGAGAGACCGCGGCGCTCGGCGAGGAGCTCGAACTCGCACTCGCGCAGGCGTTCGATACCACCGATATTGCAAAATTACGCGACCGTGCGCGCCTTCACGTTCTCGTGGACCGAGTGACCGCCCACGCCGTCGAAGCCTACGCCAAGCGCGCCGCGCTGCTCGCCGTAGAACCGCTCGAGGCGATCGAGCATGCGAGCGGCACCGATATCCCACTCCGTTTTTCGCTCGTTGAAGCGGCGGCGGTCGCCTTCGGCGGGCAACTTGGAACGAGCCTGTGGAGCGGAGATCCCGCCGACGCCATTGCGGCGACGATCGTGCTCGACGCGATCGGCGGGCCTGCAATCGCACTCGTTCACGCGATCTCGATGCGTTTCGCCGCCGCAGCCGCAGAGACGTATATGAAGCGCGAGCTTATCGCCGATCTGCGATCGACGATTTTCCCAGCACTTCGCAACGACGTTGCCGCGTTAGGCGAACGGGTCGCGACGAATATCGAAGGGATCGACGGCGCGCTCGATGCGGCCTTATTGGAGGCCGGCAGAATGGCGCGCGATGCCGACATCGGCAGCGTCGAACGCGCGCTCGCCGCAGTCTCCGCCGACGACGTCTCCGCGCGCGCTGCATCCATGCGCTCGCGCCGCTCGACGATCGAGCGCGAGCTCGTCGAGATCGAACGCATCGCCGACGCGTTTCTCGCCGAAGCGCCGGAGATCGCCCCCGCCGATCCCGCCACCGAGATGCTGCGCCGCGCGCATAGCGATCCGAGCCTCGACGCGGCCGCGTACGCTCGCGGGCTGCGCCCGCAGCGTTGGCGCGTCGCAGTTGTGGGAGCGCTGCGCCGCGGGAAATCCGCACTTATCGACGCCTTCGCCGGCCAAGCGATTCTCGGCGACGAGGTCCCGGGAATGGCGCGTTTCCCAATTCACGTCCGGTACGGCGAACGGCACGAGGCTTTCGCACTCGACGCCGAAGGTGCGTGGAGCGCGCTCGAGACCGCATCCGTGGGCGAAGCCGCGCAGCGTTCTCCGGTGCTCGTCCTCACGCCGTGGAAGTTTCCGCGCGAGTTGGTGCTCGTGCACGCTCCCGCATTCGACTCCGGCGATATCGACGCCGAGGATATCGCGCTGATGGCGGCGCGGAGTGCGAGCGAGGTGCTCTGCCTTTTCTCGCGCCAACTCTCCGAACGCGAGTTGAGCCTCTACGAACGTATCGCCGACTTCGGCAAACCCATGCTCTTCGCGCACACGATGGCCGACAACGAGAGCGCGGGAGAACGCCGAAACGTCGTCGAGCTCGCCGGACGATATCTCGCCGAACGGAAGATTCCCACGGCACGCATTTTTACCGTCTCGGCGCAAGAGTACGCAACGGCGATTGCGGAGCGGCGAGCGCCTGCAGGGTGGAACGAACTCGGAGCGCTCCGCGAAACCCTCGACGGGCACGCTGGCTCGCACATGGAGCGCCTCGCTCGCCTCGAGCGTTCGAGCGCCGAGATCGGCCGCGACCTTACGCGCGCCGCGGCGGAGCCGACGCGGCAGAGCGGAGCCGCCCCGGCCTTTCTTCGCCGCCTCTTCGGACGCTAGGGGCTCTTCCCGGCCCGTCGAAGCAGCGTTTAGGTATGCCTACCATCATCGGCCCGGCCTTCCTCGCCTTGGGCGACGGCAGCTCGGCCTACGCGCGGCTCGCGATCGATCGCGGCCGCATCGCAGCGATCCTTCCCGCCGAAGGCACCAGCGATTATCACTGCCCCGATGGCTGTTCGGTCGCACCCGGCCTGATCGATCTCCACACGAACGGCGCCGACGACATGCTCTTCAATCGCGACCAGGGCTATGCCGTCCCGGTCGCCTCGCGCGCATACGCGGCGACCGGTGCGACCGGATTCGTCGCCTCGGTGATGACGGCGCCGTGGGAATCGATGCTCCACGCAGCTTCGGAGATCGTCGAAGCCGCACACGAGCTCGAAGAGAACCAACCACAGGGAGCGCGCTGCCTCGGCATTCACTTCGAGGGGCCATTCCTGAACCCGAAATTTCGCCGCGTCCATCGCGGCGATTGTTTGCTTCCGGCTTCCAGCGTGCGCGCGCAAGAGATGGTCGACGCCTGCCGTGGAGCCCTGGTCATGGTCACGCTCGCACCCGAGGTCGACGGCGCGAGCGAGTTCGTGCGAACGATGCTCGAACACGGTGTCGCTTGCGCCGCAGGGCATACGGCGGCGCGCTATGCGGAGGGATTGTTGGCGATCGGCACCGGCTATCGCAGCCTCACGCATGCATTTAACGGCATGGGGCCGCTCGACCACCGCGATCCATCCTTGCTCGCCGCATTCATGCAAGATCGCCGCACGACCGTTCAACTTATTTGCGACGGACATCACGTCGCGCCGCCGATGGTCGACGTCCTCTATCGCATGCTCGGCGACCGCGTCGTTCTCACCACCGATTTCATGCCGCCGGCCGGGCCGGGCTATCGCGTCGAAGGCGGGGTCATGCGCGCCGACGACGGCACGATTGCCGGAAGCGCGCTGACGATGGATCTGGCGTTACGCAATTATATGGCATTTACCGGTTTGCCGTTCGCACAAGCGATCGTCGCGGCATCGCACGCACCCGCGCGAACGATCGGCGCTCAAAACGAAGTGGGACGGATTGCGGTGGGGATGCGAGCCGACCTTTCCTTCTGGGACGACCGATACGAGGTGTTGGCGACGATGGTCGGCGGCGAGATCGTTTACCGGCGCGAAGAGACGCTCGTCCTTACCTAAGCGAGCGCTACGATCCGAGTTCGCGCGCGATCTCCGCTTTCATAGCATCGGTCGAAACGCGCGTCTCCAAAAACACGCCGACGGCACCGACGAGAACCGTCAGCGTTCCGCCCACGGTCAGCGCCGTCGGCAACCACGGTAGCGCATCGCGCGTCAATGCATTGAGAGCTACCGCAAGACTCGCCAAAACGAAAAGTCCGATTGCGAGATGGTATGCCGAAAGCGCTCGCTGTAAATAATTAATCCGTGCCTGGTAGAGCCGAAGCTCGGCCAAAATCGCGTCGCGCTGATTATTACCGTCCGACGGCAGGGAATGAATCTCGACGAAGAGCGCGCGCGCCCGGTCCACGGCGCGCACGACGCGCGTCATCGTCACGTTGAGCAAATTTCCGCATGCCAAAATAAAGACGGCGGGAGCGATCATTTGCGCGATGATCGCGGTAATCGGAGTTCCCTGAGCCATCCCTATTGAAAACGGAAGCGATCCGGCCTGCATACTTTTCCCTCCCCAAACACGCGGCTACCACGCTGGGATCTTCTGCTAAAGCGGCCGCCGCTTCGATGCGCGCGGGAGCCGCACGCGCCTCCCGTTCGACGAGAACGATCGTTGTCCCACGCCGCTGAATTACGCGGGATACTTCGAAGCGGTCGCTGACGACGATCGCAAAGCCCCACGCCCGCTCGCCTCGCAGGACCTCCGGCGATACAACGACACGCCGCTCTTCTCCCAGAGCCGCACGTACGTTCCCCATTTTCGTTGCCGTACCAACGCCGCCATCGGCGTTTGTGTATTCGGCAATAAAGTTGGGTCGACCAGTGCGTAACACGGCCGATGCGCGAGCCCCAATTCGAACCGCCTGCTCTCCCAAAGGTGCCCGAACATGCCGTTGCTGACTCCTATCGTCCCCACCGGCGGCAAATCTTCGGCAAGAATTTTGTCGAGAACCGCATCCTGCGGAGTGCGGGCGTGCACGGTCGCGCGCCAATGCAGCGGGCTTGCAAAAATAAGAATCGCAGGAGCGGCGATCGAGCTAAACAGAACGAACGGCCGAAGGCGACGCGGACGTGCGGCATGTAGGCGGCATGCACCCATTACAAACGCGATTATCGTATAGCCGATCCACACGCCGCTATAGTGCGCCTGTACGTCGCGCAGAGAGTCGTACGGCGGAATCAACACCTCGAGAAACGGCGGGATGGCAAAGAGCATCCAACGGCCGCTAAAAAGCGGCAACAAGCCGAGAGGAATGAGAACTTCGCCCATGAAGCCGATCCGCCGCAACGCGCTCGTCAGCGGCGGCGTTACACCGCTTGCGACCGGCGAAAATATCGGGGTCAACGCTACCCAGTGGGCATGCACGTCGTTTCGCCAAATCAGCCAAGCGGCCGGTACGACGATCGCCGCCAAGAACAGCGATCCGGATACTTTGAGGAGGGGTCGATCGCCCGTTCTCCAAGCAAAAACTCCGGCGACGAGAGCGTCCCAGGCAAGAAATACTCCCTGATCTTCTTTTATACCCAGCGTGAAAAGCGCGACGAGAATCGTCGCCGTCCAATTTCTCCGCATAGCAAAAACGAACAACCATACCGTTGCGGCGGGAGCGAAGCACGTTTCGTACGGAGCGTTATAGATGAGCCCGCCCAACGGCGGGTAGAGGAACGCAATGCATGCGAGGGCAACTGCATATTTTTCGGGGAGTCGCCCTTTCGCGAGCTCGTAGGCGCCGATTCCGACGAGCGCTCCCGCCACGGATTGAAGCGCGAGCACCGGAATGACGGAATGAGTGAGCTGCACGAATGGCGCGAAGAGATCGTAGATCGGCGAAAAATGAACGAAGAAATGGCTCCCTTCAACGGAGTTCCTGAGCATCCCCGACGGATCGTTCATGGACTGCATGAAGAGGCCGAAATCGGCGAGACTATCGTAGGTCCACCAACTGTTGAAATTCAGCGCAAAATAACCTACGACGAAGAGCGCGGCGCCGATCCACACTATCGCTTTTGGTGATTTCCCACCAGCAATAGAATTCGCCACCTAGCCTCCCAAATACGCGGCTACCACGGCCGGGTCTTCCGACAAGGCGGCCGCCGTGTCGCTGCGCGCGATCTCCCCATTTCGGAGAACGTATCCCCGGTCCGCCAGGGCGAGTGCAGCACGCGCGTTCTGTTCGACGAGGACGATCGTCGTCCCACGGCTATGAATATCGCGGAGCACTTCGAAGATTTGTTTGACGACGAGCGGCGCGAGCCCGAGCGAGGGCTCGTCGAGGAGCAGCAGGCGCGGACGAGCGATCAAAGCGCGCGCGATCGCGAGCATCTGCTGTTCGCCTCCCGAAAGCGTCCCCGCGCGCTGCTCGATGCGGTCGCGCAGGCGGGGAAAGATCGCGAGCGCGTCGTCGATACGCATCGCCGTCTCGCGGTGCGAGGCAATCGCAAATCCCCCCATTTCGAGATTTTCGCGAACCGTCATCCGCGTGAAGATCCGTCGCCCCTCGGGCACGTGCCCGATGCCTCGCCGCGCGATGGCGTCGGAAGAACATTTTCGAAGGTTCGCTCCATCGAAATCCACCTCGCCCGAACGGATCGGCAACAACCCTGAAATCGCTCGCAGCGTCGTCGTCTTTCCGGCTCCGTTGGCGCCGAGCAGTGCGACGATCTCTCCCTCTTCTACGCGGAGATCGATGCCGCGCAACGCCACGATTCCCCCGTACCGCACGTCGAGCGCACGAACTTCGAGTAGCGCGCTCATGCCGGCGCGCCCAGGTACGCTTCAATCACGCGAGGATGCTCTCGGATCTCTCGGGGTTCTCCCTCGGCGATCTTTTCGCCGTAATCGAGTACGGCGATCCGTTCGCAAAGATTCATCACGAGTCCCATATCGTGCTCGATCAACAGCACCGTCGTTCCGCCGTCGCGAATCGCACGGATTAGGGATACCAGTTCGTGTTTTTCCGAGGAATTGAGCCCCGCTGCAGGCTCGTCGAGCAACAGCAAGCGCGGGCGAGCGGCGAGCGCTCGCGCGATCTCGAGGCGGCGCTGCGTCCCGTAGGATAGATTCCGGGCGAATTGTTCTTCGACGCCCGATACGCCAACGAAGCGCAATAACTCGCGCGCGCGCTTCTCCGCCTCCGTTCGCTCGCGCCGCTCTCTGCCGGTATTCAATAACGAGTCCAACACGTTTGCTTCGAGCAGCACATGTTCGCCGACCATTACGTTGGCGAGCGCCGATGCGTTCCCGAAGAGTCGAAGGTTCTGAAAGGTTCGGGAGACGCCGAGGCGCGCGATGCGCTGCGTGCTCAGCCCGGCGATCGAGAGGCCGCCGATCGAGATCGAACCTTCGTCCCAGCGATAGATCGCCGTCAAGAGATTGAACAACGTCGATTTCCCGGCACCGTTGGGACCGATGATCCCGAAGATCGCCCCTTCTTCGACATCGAGCGTTACGTTGGAGAGTGCCGTCAGCGCTCCGAAGCGTTTGCCGACTCCCGCGAGTTCGAGCACTTTCATGCGTCGCCCGCCGCTTCGCCCGCGTGGTGCAGCTCGGCCCGCCGCTCGCGATTGGGAAGCAATCCTTCCGGCCGAAAGAGCATGATTCCCACGAGAATCGCACCGTAAATCAGGAAGTGGAGATTCGAAAGATCGACCGTGGTATGAAACGTTGCATCGACCAAGGAATTGATCTGCGGAAGCAACGCCGAGTTCACGATCGTCAACAGCAAACTTCCGACCACAACGCCGACGATGTTGCCCATTCCGCCAAGCACCAACATCGAAACGATGAGCACGCTCACCTGAAAGCCGAAGAGATCGGGTGAGACGAGCGCGAGTTTCGCTGCGAAGAGCACGCCGCCGATACCCGAAAACGAGGCACCGATGGCAAACGCCGCGAGCTTCGAACGAAGAACGTCGATTCCGGCGTGCTTCGCCGCGAGTTCGTCCTCGCGTATCGCCATCCACGCGCGCCCCAGGCGGCTCTCGCGAAGGTTCCGCGAGATCCACAGCGCGGCGGCGATTCCAACGAGCGCGATATAGTAATAAGGCATCACCGATGCGCCGAAGGAATGGCCGAAGAACGTCGGCACGTCGAGTGCCGCAATGCCGTTCGGACCGCCGGTATATTTCGTGAGGTTCTGAAATATCTGCGGTACGATTTCACCGAAGCCGAGCGTTACGATCGCGAGATAATCTCCGTGAAGTCGGAGCGTCGGCGCGCCCAAAAGCGCTCCGAACAGTGCGGCGAGGGCGGCGGCGAGAAAAAGCAGCACCCAGAATGGTAAATGCAACCCGAACTGCGGGCTGGCGAGCATGCCGTAGGTGTAGGCGCCGATCGCGAAAAACGCCGCATAGCCGAGGTCGAGAAGGCCGGCGAAGCCCACGACGATATTGAGACCGAGGGCGAGCATGACGTAGACGGCCGCATCGGCGAGCACGCTGAAAACGGCATCGTTTCCATAGAAGCGAGGAGCGATGGCGAGGAAGGCGGCGAGTATCAGGACGATCGTCGCCTTTGCGCGCCGATTGTGGAAACGTTCGATTGCGACGCACGCCGCAATGGCGACGAACGCGTAGGTGTAGATCACACTTTCTCCGGCAACGTCTCTCCGAGCAAACCGCTCGGGCGAAAGACCAGCACGAGGATCAGCACGGAGAAGACGGCGACGTTACTCCACTGCCCGCCGATCAACCAGGTAGAAAACGATTCGAGCATACCGATGAGGAAGCCGCCGAGCATCGCTCCGGCGATGTTGCCGATGCCTCCGAGAACGGCGGCGGTAAACGCGCGCAATCCCGCGCCGAAACCGTTCAGGAACCATGCCGAACCGAACGAGACGCCGCCGACGAAGCCTGCAACGCCCGCAAGCGCACCGGCGATGAGGAAGGTTATCGCGATCGTGCGATCGACGTTAATCCCGACTAACGATGCCGCATCGCGATCCTGGGCGACCGCGCGCATCGCCTTCCCGAGCTTGCTGCGTTGGACGAAAAAATGAAGCGTGACCATCGTTACGATGGCCAGCGCGACGACGACGATCTGTTGGACGCCGACTTCGAGCGCGCCGATATGCAACTGTGGGTTCGGAATGACGTTAGGAAACGGAACCGGTGCGGAGCCCTGCCAGAGTTCGATCAGGTTCTCGAGCATAAACGAGACGCCGATAGCGGTTATCAGCGGTGCGAGCCGCGGCGCCTTCCGCAAACGGCGGTAGGCGAGCCGTTCGATCCCGGCGTTCAGAAGCGCGCTCGCAATAATCGCAGCGATTAGCGCCGCGGCGATCCCAAGAATCAAGCCCGCTCCGTGCAAGACTCCCGCCGCGCGCAGCCCCACGAAGATGCCGAGTGCGACGAAGGAGCCGAACGTATAGACGTCGCCGTGGGCGAAGTTGATGAGCTCGAGAATGCCATAAACCAGCGTATAGCCGAGCGCGATCAAGGCATAGATCGCGCCGAGCTCGACGCCGTTGGCAAGTTGAGCGAGAAACTCGTGCAAGCGGCTATTCGCTTAGGTTGAGTTGCTCGATGAACGACGAATGGCCGTTACGAATTGCGTAGAGCGAAATCACCGGCTTGCGGACGTCGCCGTTCTTATTGAAGGAGATCGGCCCGATCGGCGTGTGGACTTCGTTCTTGGCGTTGCGCGGAATTTTCGCCAGCACCTCCGCTCGGGTCGGCATCTTGTTCCCGTTCGCTACGATCGCTTGTTCGATCGCGGAGATCGCGACTTCCGTGGCCGCGTAGGCATTCGCGCTGTAGGGGCCGACGTCGCTGCCGAATTTGGCTTTATAGGCGGCGACGAAGCGCTTGGCAGCAGGCAGCAGATCGGCGTTCGGCGCGGCGACGGTGTAATAGGTTCCGTCGGCGCGCTTTTTCGCAACTTCGGCGATATCGGGTATGCCGTCACCGCCCATGAACGCGAGTTTCCCCATTCCGACGTCGAACATCTGTCGCCGCAGCAAGCCTCCGCCTGTACTCGTCGTGCCGCCGAAGAAAATGAAATCGGGTTTGTAGCCCTTGATTTTCAGGAGCAACGCTTTGAAATCTTGCGTGTCGGGAGCGATGTGGTCGCGTCCGAGGACGGTGCCGCCGAGTTTGGTAAAGTCGCGCGCGAACACGTTGGCGAGATCGAGGCCATAGGTCTCGTTATCGTCGACGATATACGCTCGCTTGAGTTTGAGATCGAGCGCGAAACGCGCCGCCGCCGAGCCCTGCCGCGAATCGGTCGTGCAGACGCGGAAAAAGGTATTGACGGTGGGGTTCGCGCGGCGCAACATCGCCGCGTCTTTCCCTAACGTCAGCCCATCGCTCACCGCCGAGGGGCTGATCTGAACGATCCCCGCCTGGTTGGTAATCGGAATCTCCGCCGCGGCGACGTTCGAATTATACGGGCCGATAATCGCCAGCACGCTATCGTCGGCGATGAGGGTGCGCACGTTACTCGCTCCCTGCTGCGGGTTGTGGACGCCCTGCTGCGTGTCGTCGAGCGCCTGCACGGCAAAGGTGAAGCCGCCGGGAACGCCCTTGGCGTTCGCGTGCGCGACGGCAAGTTTGATGCCGTCGAGCGTGCTCGTACCGACCGAAGCGTCGGCCCCCGAGAGCGGCAGGTCGACGCCGATCCCGATCGTGGTGGAAGCGGGCGCCGGGCCGCTCGAGCAAGCAGCCAAAGGCGAGGCGAGCAAAAGAATGGCCGCAAGAGCGGCGGTACGAGGCGATCTCATGCCCCACGGATTAGCCCGGACGGTCGCTCTCCCCTGGCGCTCCCACTGCTTCGGGCATCGGCGTCCATTCGACGACCGAAAAACCATCGACCTCGGCCTCGACGGGCACGAAGCCGGCCTTATTTTCGAGCCGTTCGAAGACCTCGGTGCTCAGCCACAGCGCGTTGATATTCGCATGTTTTTGCATGTGTCCGGCGACGTCGATGGCATGATCTGCGACCTTCTCGAGTTGGCTATCTTCGAAAATCACGACGTCGCCGTCATTGAGCCCGCAGCGCACCTCGATCGGCGTGCGTAACTGATTTTCGTCGCGGTTGAAACGTTCGAGCTCCGCCAGAACGCGCTGCCCCGCGGAGACGCCGAGTTCGCGATCGAGAAAGCACGCCATGACTCCGTCCGGAGTCCAGGTCTGCTTCCAAACGCTATAGGAATCGAACGTATTGCGAACCATCTCTTCGTAGGCCTGAAAGGTCGCGGCGACGGCGGTCGGCCGCTCGCCGACCTTCATCTTCGTCGATCCCACGATATCGATCGAAAGAAAGGTGCAGGGTTTGCGCGACGAGGATTTCAGCGCGCCTTCGATCTCGCGATAGCGCTTGAGCAGAATGCCGCGGTGATGCTCGGATTCCGCGTCGAGTTTCCGCATCGAGAAGGCGCCATCGGCACCATCGGCGCGCAGCGCGCCGAGCCCGCTCCGGGAAGACGACTTGAAGGTGCGCCGAACGATATAATCGAGCCTCTGCAAAACCGAGTCGAGAATGCCCTTCGCGATCCATATCGCGACGGCGATTCCCAGCGGCGCATAGTTGATGCGGCCGGCGCTCGGCCACGAAAGCCCGAACCAGCGCGAGACCAAGCGAATGTCGGCATCGGCGAGGCGATGCGCGAGCCGCACGAGCGCGGTCGCCTCGAGCCCCGGCGCGTGGAGGAACTCCAGTGCGAAGAGGCCGAGCAGCGTCACCGAAGCGACCCAAACGACCAGCCCCAACGCAAAGCGCAGCACGGCGATAAGTGCAGTCAGTAATCCACGAGGAGTAAGGGACACGCTCCAAACCTCCAATCCACGGGAGACAGGTTGTAAGGTCCTCCTAACGAGCCGCGCCTTCCTGCTTTTGCTCGCTCAGCCGCGATTCTTGGGAACCCAAGGCGCGACGAAGAGTCCGGGGTATTTGGTGTTTCCTCGTATCGGCCGACGGAAGAGCCACGCCAGGAGCCCCGAGAGGTTCGCAACCATGACGAACTGCCGATAGCCGAAATTTTCGAGAAACGCCGCCGCGAAAAGCACCCACACCTGGCTTAAGCGATACGCGGTAAACGATATCTCATCGAGCAAAATACTGATAATCGAGCCGAACATCGCAAGCACGAAAACGAGGGCGAGCAACCACCATTGCGTCCGCCAATCCAGATACCCTAATGCCGCCATGACGAGCGAAAACACGACGCCGCCGATCACCACCACCGGGGCGAGCCATTCGAAAAACACGAGGTACGGCATCGTTACCCAACTAAAGATTCCGCCGTTGCCGAAGAGCAGCTTCCGATGAATGACGACGCACTCGGAGAGGTGGCGGTGCCAACCCTTGCGTTGGTTGTAGAGGACCTTCGGGGATGCCGGCACGTCGGTCCAACAGACCGGGAACGGCGAAAACGCGATGCGATATGGGCGCCCCGTATTGATGCAATAATTATGGACGCGCAACGTCATCTCCATATCTTCCCAAATCGTATCGGTGCGAAAACCTTCACACGCGATAAGAATATCGCGCCGCCACAGCCCGCAGGCCCCCGAAACGATGCCGAGAGCGTTGAACGGCGCGAACCCCATCCGCGTCGCCAAGAAGGCGCGTAAATACTCGAGCACCTGGAAGAGCTGCATTAAATTCTTTGGGAGCGAAGGTTCGAAGGGCTTATCGTCGACCGGGGTCGAGGCATTCCCAACGGCGACCGCCCCACCGACGACGACCGTTCGCGGATCGCGTTGGAACGGCTCGACCATCCATTGGAGCGTCTGCCGGTGATAGTAGGAGTCCGCGTCGGCGGTAAAGAGCAGCGGATAGCGCGAGAGGTTGATGCCGGCGTTGAGCGCGTCACCTTTGCCGCCGTTTGCCTTGTCGATCACGCGTAATTCGGGATGGAGACGGGATTGATAGACTTCCCGAACCTGCTCGGTGGGGAGTTCGACGCGGTATATCCCCTCGTAGGGCTCGAGATCGAAGGCCTCGTGCAGTCGTTCGAGCGTGTCGTCGGTCGAGCCGTCGTTAATGACGACGATTTCGAAATTGACATACTCGAGCGCCAGCATCGATCGTACGGAGGTGACGATAATCTCTCGCTCGTTGAATGCGGGGACGAGCATGGTCACCGGGCGATCGAGCGTCGAGTTGGAACGACGTACCGGGTCGGCGAGATGCATCTTCACGAAACCCGGGAGACGCAGCAGCGCCACACCGCCGGTAAATGCATAGTAGCCGTTGATGATTAAAAAGTAGAAAAACAGCACGGTTTCAATGATGACCACCGCCCCGTCGATCGCTTGGTGCCCGTTGAAGCTCATAACCGCGCCTCCGGCGCTCCCTGCAATGCCGCGCGACGGTCGCGCGTCGGCGAACGCCGCGCCATCATTTTTCGCTCGGCGATCGCCTGCGTTATCGCGTCTCGCGCGTAGCGGTCTTCCACCTCGACGAGAAAATCTTCGAGCAATCCGCTCTCGCCATACAGTTCCACGATCGCCTCGGCGGCACGCAGGCGCACCCAGTAATCTCGGTGCGATGCCAAGCGAAGGAGCGTTTCGCGATCGTCGTACCGGACGCACTTCCTCAACACGCGCAGCGCCGAGAGCAGCACGATCGGCGATTCGCGAGCGCAGTATCGTAGAGCGAGCGGACGGTCTTCCTCCGACGCCAACGGAGCGAGCGACCGAAGCGCCGCCGCAATCGTTTCGCTCTCCTCGGATTCTTCGAGGACCCGCTTGCAGACCGCACGCGCGGGTGACGGAGAGCAGAAACGAACGAAATCGAGCAACCTGCGCCGCCCCGCTTCATCGGCGGCATCAATCGCCGCGCGCAAGGCTTCGTCGAGATCGATGCGATCGATCTCCTTCAACATGGCCTCGACGCGCGAACGGACCCAATCGTCGCGGTCGCGCACTAATTCCAGAACGCCGTCGCTATATCGTGGATCGATGCGTAGCGCACATTGTGCGGCGGCGCGAGAGAGCTCCGCGCCCTCGTCGGCAGAGAGGCGAACCGCATCGTCGAGCGCTGCGCGCTCGCGCAGTTGCCCGAGCGCCGTTAAGGCCAGGATTTTTTCCGCGTCGTCGCCACGACTGAGCCAGTAGAGCGCGTGCCGATCGAGCCCGATATCGTAGGCAATCGCGTCGAGTTTCGGCAGCACTTCGCGCGCGCGGTCGCGATCTTTATCGCGAAGCTGATGGAATTGCGAAAAGAGCGCGATCACGGTGAACCAGTCGCGACGGCCGACGCGCGGCATCACCTCGGGGAGCGCATCTCCCGTGTAGGCCGTCTTAAAGACCGAGCGCCATCGATCCGTGAGGATACTCTGCCGCCGCCGCGCAAACGAGTTGCGCGTCCGCAGAACGATGAACGCCACGATCAGAGCGGCGGTCATGATCGAGGAAAAGAGAACGCTTACCTCGATGAGCCATAATATCGGTTCAGAGGCGCTCGCGAAGTGCAACGCGTACCTCGAGGCGGTCGTATGCGCCGGTCAAACCATACCAGCCCATACCGATTGCCAACCCTATGCGCGACGATAGCCGATGCGTGTCGCCCAAAAAGAAGGAGAGGCTGTGATAGACCGCAGGTGGAGATCCAAACCCGACGTTCTCGACATCGCGTCCGGTCGAGAGCAAAAAATTTTCAGCGTCGCATGGAAGATATCGCGCCATCGAAACTCCCTCCGAGAGAGCGATCCCGGGCACGTCGCTCAGCCGGGCGAACGTGATGGTGCCCGCGAGGCGCAGATCGCGAAAATAGCGGTCCATGCCGAGGTGCTCGATCGAAGCCCCGACCGATGTGTAGTGCCGGATAGCGTAACCCGCCTGGTAGCCGAATCCGCCTCCAGCCCGCAGATCGATGTCGCCTTGAGCGCTCGACGCGGGCAGCACGTTGTGTTGCGGGCTAAACGAGCCGATCAAATCGGCGATGACATGCGGTGTCACCGCAAGATAGGTTCCCGCCTCGTATTCATTATCGTTCTCTCCGAATCGCACGTCATCGGCGGCGCGAACGTACGCCGATCGTTTATTCCCATCGCGGGCGACAACGAGCAGAGAAGCGCCGCTCCAGGCTCCGCGCCCCTTGGTCAACGATCCAGCCGATGCTCCCTCCTGGAGCACGACTCTCTGCGTCGGAGGCGGTGGAAGAGCGCAGAGTGCGGCGGCGCGCCCGGGAATCGCCACGGCAAGCGCGACCGTTCCAATCTCCAGCCAGCGCTTCATCGGTGAACCGGGGCGCGAATCCCCGCGATGACATCGTCGAGAATCTCATCGAGCCCCACCTTCGGCTCGAACGCGATCGCACGCCGCGCCTTGGCGATATCCGGAACTCGGCGCATGATCTCTTCGAAACCCTGCGGATATGCGCGCTCGAATGGAACGAAGCCGACGATCGATTTCGAACCGGTTCGTTCGACGATACGCTTGGCAAGGTCAAGGATCGTCATTTCGAGCGGGTTGCCGATATTCAACACTTCACCGGCGAGCGAGCGGATCGCAAGCAAGATCGACATCAACGCATCGGTGACGTCGCGGACCGAACAGAAGCAGCGAGTCTGCGTGCCGTCGCCATAGACGGTCAACGGCTCGCCGGCGAGCGCCTGTGCGGTGAGTCGGGGCACCACCATTCCATAGCGCCCGCTCTGCCTCGCTCCGACGGTATTAAAGAGCCGCACCACCACGACCGGAAGCGCGCGCTCCCGCTGTAAGGCGAGCGAATAAAATTCGTCGTAGGCTTTCGCACAGGCGTAGCTCCACCGCCCGACGGTCGGCGATCCGAAGCAGATTGGGTCCCCTTCGTTCGACGGGATCTTGGTCGAATGCCCGTACACCTCGGAGGTCGATGCGATGAGGATCGGCGTCTTTCGTTTCAGCGCGGCCTGAACGACGCTCTCGGTGCCGCGCGCATTGACATCGAGCGTGTCGAAGGGGCTCTCCACGATAATTCGCAGGCCGATCCGCGCGGCGAGGTGCACGACGGCGTCGCAACCCTCCATCGAGCGCTCCACGAGCAGCGCATCGCGAATATCTCCGCGGACGAATCGACTGCCGCGACGAGCGAGCGCCCCCGTGAGATTCGCAAGGTTCCCGGTCGAGAGATCGTCGAACGCCACGATTTCGTGACCGGCGTCGAGCAGAGCGTCGCAGAGATGCGAACCGATAAACCCCGCTCCACCGGTTACGAGCACCTTCATAGTGCGAACACCGTCGCCGGGCTTGCAGCCGCCCGTTCGGGCGTGATGACCTGGCGCGTATCGACGATTATCGAAGCGTTCTCGAGAATCGTTTGGTAATCGATGGAGTCGTGGTCGGTGAGTATCACGACGCAATCAGCCCGCGCGACGTTTGATGGGTCGAGCGGCACGCTCTCGAGCGTATCGACCCGTCGCCTCCGCGGCGAATCCGCACCGTTCGCTCGCTCGTTCGAGCGACGCTCGTAGGGTACGATCACGCGGGGGCGCCATTCGGGCCAATCGTTGTGCCTGCCGTGAAGCTCGGCAACGAATGGATCGTGATAGGAAACCACCGCGCCGCGCATGCGCAAGCGGTCGATGACCGCGACGGCCGGGCTGCGCCGCGTATCGTCGACATTCTTCTTATAGGCAACGCCGACGACGAAAATCCGAGCATCCCGCAGCGATTTTCGCGACTCGTTTAAGGCGGCGGCAACGAGATCGACCACATACCCCGGCATCTGCGAGTTGATATCTTCGGCGAGCTCGATAAAGCGCGAGGTAAAGCCCTGCCGCTTCGACTCCCAGGCGAGGTAATGCGGATCGAGCGGAATACAATGGCCGCCGACGCCGGGGCCGGGTTGAAACGGCATGAATCCAAAAGGCTTGGTCGAGGCGGCGGCGATCACTTCGCCGGAGTCGATGTTGAGCTGCCGGCAGAGCCGAGCGAATTCGTTAATAAATCCGATATTGACGAGACGAAAGGTGTTTTCCAGGAGTTTCACCGTCTCGGCCGCGCGGGCCGACGACACGACATGCGTCTCTTCGAATATTGCATCGTATAAAATGCGTGCGGCATCGGTGGAGCGCGGACTACAACCGCCGATGACCTTGGGGATTCGACGCAGCGGAAGGTCGCGCCCCGGATCGATGCGCTCCGGAGAGAACGCAGCGAGAAAATCACGGTCCAAGCTAAGGTTCGATCGTTCGAAAATAGGAACCAACGCCTCTTCGGTCGTGCCCGGATAGGTCGTCGATTCTAAAACAACGAGCTGCCCCGAGCGGAGCGCCCCGGCGACCTGCTCCGCCGCATCGAAGATGCAGGTAAGATCGGGAAGATTCCCCACCCCTAACGGCGTTGGAACGCAGATAATGATTGCGTCACACTCGGCGAGCCGAGAGAAATCGCTACTACATTTCAAACGCTCGTTCACTACGAGCTCGGCAACCCGTTCGTCGGAAACGTCGCGAATATGCGAGCGCCCGGAGTTCAGCAGGACGACGCGCTCGGGATTGATGTCGAACCCGAGCACCTTGGGAAAGGCCGCAGCAAATTCGACCCCGAGCGGCAGGCCGACGTAGCCGAGCCCGATAACCCCGATCGTCGCCGTCCTCGTCGAGAGACGCCGAACGAGCTCATCAACGTGTATTGAAAGCGGCCTCGATACAGAGAGACCGGCGGAGGGCTGACCCATAGGTTCTCCTATCGACTAAGTTTGCCAGTCCTTAGTTGACTCGAGGAGGAAACCCTGCCGTTCTTGCTTCAGCGCTCGATCGTCGCTGCCGCGTTGAAATAACTCGCGTTGGGGTGATGGATCACGAGCGCCGCCGTCGACTGCTCGGGAACGATTTGAAAGCTCTCGGTGAGGCGAACCCCAATCGCTTCCTGGGCACCCAACAGGGCGAAGGCTATCTCGTGCTGCGAGAGATCCGGACAGGCGCCGTAGCCCCACGAGTAGCGTTTTCCTCGTTCGGGCGCCAAGCCGAGTTCGCGGCGAATGCGGCGGTGGCTCCATTCCGCGAGCGCCTCCGCCGACTGAACGGAAAAGCCATGCAAGAAATACGATTCGCTAAAGTCACCGCGTGCGTGAAGCGCTTCGATTTCCGCGCCGACCTCGGCCCCGACCGTCACCACCTGGAGGGCGACGATATCGGCAGCGCCGCCGGCAACCGGCTCGCGGAGATAGTCGGCGAGCGATAGATGCTCCCCGCCCACCTGGCGCGCGAACGACATGCGCGCGATCTCGCGCGTCGGATCGTTAGGATCGAAGAACAGGATCTCGTTCCCGATGCCGGCGGCTGGAAAATATCCGTAGACGACGCGTGGGTGGAGAATTCCGCCGCGCTCGGCCTCGGCTCGAAAGCGAGCGAGCCGCGGTTCGAATTCTTCGCGCACCGTCTTTTCGAACGCCTCGCCCTTCTGATTGCTCGCGCCCCACGAAAGACGATAGAGCGATTTCAGATCGAAGCATTCCCATAGTTCGCGTACGTCGATCGAAGCGATGCTCCGCGCGCCGAGAAAAGGCGCTTGCGGTGGTTCGACGAGCACGCTTTTGACGCTCGATATGCGAAGTTCGTCGGAGGGCTGCGAGAGCTCGCGCACCTTCGCTTGCGCCTTGAGCGCCTCGCTTTTGATTCGCTCGACAAAATCGCGCCGCCGCTCCGGCTCCCCGGTCAGCACGTCCATGATATCGAGCCCCTCGAACGCATCCTTCGCGTAGAACACGCCTGGGTCGAAGGGGCGACGGCCGTCGTCGAGCAAGGCGATTCGTCGCCCGAAATCGCGGTTGATCGCGGCGCCCCCGACGATGACCGGAAACTCCAATGCGCGGGCGTCTTGTTCTTGCACGCAGATCGGCATCTGTTTGCTCGTCGATACTAAAAGCGCGGAGAGGCCGATCGCGTCGGCGTTCACCTCGGTCGCCTTCTCGAGGATGACGTTCATCGGCACCTGTTTGCCGAGATCGTGGACGGTATATCCGTTATTCGACAGGATCGTATTGACGAGATTCTTCCCGATGTCGTGAACGTCGCCGAAGACCGTCGCGAGCACGACCGTCCCCTTCGTACTGCCGTCGCGACGTTCGAGAAATTGTTCGACGTGGGCGACCGCGCGCTTCATCACCTCTGCGGATTGAAGTACGAACGGAAGAATGAGTTCGCCGGCCCCGAAGCGGTCGCCGACCTCTTTCATCGCCGGCAGCAGCACCTCGTTGAGCACTTCGACGGGGGTTCGGCGCTGCAGCACCTCGTCGAGCATCGCTTCGATACCGTCTTTTTTGCGACGGAGAATCGCCTGATGGATTCGCGCCTCGGCGGGCGAATCGTCGTCGTCGCTCGCCGCATCGCCGTCGGTACGAACGACGGCATGTTCGTAGCGTTCGATAAAACGCGCGAGCGCGTCGGGGCGTCGATCGAACACGAGATCGTCGCAAGCCTCGCGTTCTTCGGCATCGAGTTCCGCATACGGCGTGATCTCTTTGGGATGCACGAGCGCGAGGTCGAGACCCGCTTCGACGCAATGATGGAGAAAAACGGAATTCAGCGCCGCTCTGGCGGCCGGCTTCAGGCCGAACGATACGTTGCTGACGCCCAACGAGGTGAGCACGCCGGGCAGCGCCGCCTTGATCGCACGAATGCCTTCGATGGTTTCGCGCGCCGAATCGATATACTCGGCATCGCCGGTCGCGAGCGTAAAGGTAAGGTCGTCGAAGATCAACGCCCCGGGTTTCAATCCATATTCGCCGACGACGATATCGTAAATGCGCTGCGCTACCTCTACTTTTCGTTGCGCGCTCTTCGCCATGCCCGCCTCGTCGATGGTCAGCGCGACGACCGCGGCGCCATGCTCGATCGCCATCGGTAGAACGGCATCGATCTTCGCGCGCCCGCTCTCGAGATGAACCGAGTTCACGATCGCGCGCCCGGGATAATTCTCCAGCGCGCTGCGGAGCACGGCGACTTCGGTCGAGTCGATCATCAGCGGGGCTTCAACCGATTGTGCGAGCCGACGTACCACCGCGCGCATTTGCTCGGGTTCGTCGGTGCGTTCGGTGAGCGCCGTGCAGACGTCGAGGACGTGCGCTCCGCCGTCGATCTGGTCGCGCGCGAGCTGTCCGATCGCCTCGTAATCGTCCTCCAACAACAGGCGCTTCACACGGCGAGAGCCTTGGCTGTTGATGCGTTCTCCGACGATGAGCGGGCGCGGTTCTTGTTCTAACGAGACCGCCGTCATCGCGCTGGCAACGAATTCAGGGCGCGGCGGCGCCGGCCGGTGCGGCGCGCGGCTCTCCGGGCTCGCATCGAGGGCGGCGCGCAACGACGCAATGTGTTCGGGGGTGGTGCCGCAACAGCCGCCGATCGCACGAACGCCGAACGAGCGCACGAATTCCATCAGTTCGTTCGTCAGTTCGGCCGGCGTCTCGGGATAGATCGTCTCACCTTTCGGGCCCATCAGCGGCAACCCGGCGTTCGGAATGACGCTGACGTAGCAGCGCGAGGTCTCGCCGAGATAGCGAACCGAGTCGCGCATCTGCGCCGGCCCGGTCGAGCAGTTTAAGCCGATGACATCGACCGGAAGCGCATCGAGCACGGCGCAGACCGCAGCGATATCCGTCCCCAACAGCATGCGTCCCTCGGTGATGAGCGTCGGCTGCGCCTGAATCGGCACGCGGCGAAGACCCTCGCGAACAGCACGCCCGATTCCCACGATCGCCGCTTTGAGTTCGAGCAAGTCTTGCATCGTTTCGAGCAAGAGCAGGTCCACGCCGCCATCGACGAGGGCGCGTGCCTGCTCGCCGTAGAGGGAGGCGAGCTCCGCGAAGGTGATTTTTGAAAGCGAAGGATCGCTCGACGAAACGAGCATGCCCGTCGGGCCCATCGAACCGGCGACGAAACGCGGACGCGCCGGCGTGCTATAGGCATCGGCGGCCGCGCGCGCGAGCCGAGCAGCATCGTGATTGACGGCATAGGTATGCTCGCCGATACCGAACTCTTCGAGTTTCAACCGCGACGCGGTGAACGAATCGGTCTCGACGACGTCGGCACCCGCCTCGAGATAGCGTTCGTGAATCGAACGAATCAAATCCGGGCGCGAAAGGACGAGTGCTTCGTTACAGCCGAGTTGGCGTTCGCCGCCGAAATCTTCCGCCGTTAATTCCAACGCCATGAGCTGCGTGCCCATGGCGCCGTCGAACAACAGAACGCGCTCGCGTAGAGCCTCAAGATAACTCGTCAATTCAGCCCGTCAGTGCCTCCGAAAATGCTCCCGTACGCGCGCGGATCTCGCCGGCCCGCGCTCCTTTCCGAGTATAGATGATCGGTTCGGAAAAGTCTGTGAGTTCTGCCTGAGCGCTCTCAGGCAACGCGCCGAGCACCCGCAAGCCCGCGAGCACCGCCGGTGGACGCGCGCGCGAGGCACCGTCGACGACTTTGAGTGCGAAGCCGAGCCCCGCAGTCATCGAAGCGACCCCCGAGACGCCCTCCGCTCCGACCTTCGAGGCGACGGCACCGCCCGCCGCCGCCATAAGCCGGGTGTCGAACTGCCCCGTACCCGCGACGTACTCCGGGTGCGAGAGCATCGCATCGCGGACGACCACGAACGCCTGTAACTCTCGGTCGGGAAGCCCTTGCAGGCTCGCAAAACGCGCGAATGCGAGCGCGGCGTTGCGCAGCGGAGTTGCGAAGACGGGAATGCCGCAACCGTCAACCGCGACCGGCCAACGGTCGGCGTCATCGTTGCAGGCACGCGCGCAGAGATCGAGGATCGCGCGCTGCGCCGGGTGATCGGGTTCGCGATAGCTCGCGGGATCGGCGCCGAGCACGCGCGTTAACGCGAGAATACCGGCGTGCTTTCCGGAGCAATTATCGTGCACCGAACTCGGCTGCACGCCCGCACGGATCACTTCGTGCGCGCTGCGTTCGTCGAGCGGGAGATGCGTACCGCACTGCAGGGCGGATTCATCGAGGTCGACTTTCTGGAGAATCGAGCGGACCGCCGCCACGTGATACGGCTCGCCGCTATGCGAAGCCGCCATTACCGCAATCTCTTCCATCGAGAGGCCAAAGGCCTCGCGCACGCCGGCGGCGATCGCCGCAGCAGCGATAAACGGCTTTGCTGCGGAGCGAAGGAAGACCGGGCGATCGATCTCGCCCATCGCAAGGAGCACGCTCCCCGATGCATCGCTCGCGCACGCCGCGATGCGATGCCACGATTCGACGTTTTCTCCACGGCGTATTTCGATCGCCGCGACGCCGCCGAGCTCTCTATCGTTCAATTATACCGACTCCGCAGCGATGCGTTCGTCGACGACGACCGATTCAAATTCGGAGAAGACGGGATTGCTGAGATAGCGCTCGCCGGTATCGCAACCGATCGTGACGATACGCTTCCCGCGCATCTCGGGGCGCGCCGCAACTTCGAGCGCCGCGTGAATATTCGCGCCCGCCGAAATGCCGACGAGCAACCCTTCCTCGCGCGCCGCTCGCCGCGCCATCGCGATCGCCTCGCCGTCGGTCACGCGCAGCACCTCGTCGAAGATTCCGGTATCGAGAATCGACGGAATAAAGCCGGTACCGGCACCTTGAATCTTGTGCGGACCGGGTTCGCCGCCGGAGAGCACCGGCGATGCATCGGGCTCGACGGCAACGATGCGCACCCCCGGCTTCCGCTCTTTGAGCAGTCGCCCGACGCCGGTCAGCGTACCGCCGGTGCCGACGGCGGCGACGAATGCGTCGATGCTACCGTCGGTATCGCGCCAAATCTCCTCGCCGGTGGTACGCCGATGAATCTCCGGGTTCGCCGGGTTCTCAAACTGCTGCGGCATGAAGTAGCGTTCCGGCGCCGCATCGCGTATCGCCGTCGCGCGAGCGATCGACCCTTTGATTCCCGCACTTCCCGGCGTCAACACGAGTTGTGCTCCATACGCCTTGAGCAGATTGCGCCGTTCGATCGTCATCGTCTCGGGCATGACGAGCACGATGGGATAGCCCTTCGCCGCTGCGACAAAAGCGAGCGCGATGCCGGTATTTCCGCTCGTCGGTTCGACAATCGCCATCCCGGGGCGCAGACGACCATCGGCCTCGGCGGCCTCGATCATCGCGATCCCGATGCGATCTTTCACCGAGCCCGCTGGATTAAACGACTCGACCTTGACGAGTACCTGCCCGGGAAGGCCGGCGTTGAGCCGCGGAATCCGCACGAGCGGCGTGTTGCCGAACGTGTCGGCGATCGAGTCATAGATGCGTGCCATAGTTCCTTCTTCAACGCGCAAGAGCGCACGAGCGTTGCACCGAAGCGCCTCGGGTATGTTCGCCAAGCGCGACGCAAGCCTCTACCTGCCCGCTATCGACCTCTGGGTCGATGCGTCGCGGCGCCGCGAACGCGGCTACGTTTCGCACGCCCATGCCGACCACGCTCGCGAACACGACATCGTCCTCTCGACGCCGGAGACCGCCGCGCTCTGTGCGGTTCGCTTTCGGTCGCGGAAGCGCAGCAGGTTCGAGACCCATCGTTTTAACGAACCGTGGGAGATCGGCGAGTATCGCCTGACACTCTTTCCCGCCGGACACGTGCTCGGGAGCGCTCAACTTCTCGTTGAAGGCGCGAGCGGGCGCCACATCTATACCGGCGATTTCAAACTCGCTGCATCGCGCACCGCCGAATCGACCGAATGCAAACCCGCCGACGTCCTCGTGATGGAATGTACCTTCGGCTCGCCGCAGTATGTCTTTCCCCCGCGAGAGCAGATCGAAGCGGAGATCCTCGGCTTCGCGCAGGCCGCAATCGAGGATGGAGCGATTCCGGTTTTCTACGCGTACTCGTTAGGGAAGGCGCAGGAGGCGATGGCGATCCTCGGATCGGCGGGAATACCGATACGCGTTCATTCGGCGGTTGCGGAGATCGCGGAAGTCTATCGCGCCTGCGGCGTTGCGTTGCCGTTGGAAGAGCAGGGCGAAGCCGAGGGAGGCTACGCCGAGATTCGCCCGCCGGGGCGAACGAACGCGCCGACGACGCAGCGCCCAACGCGCACCGCGATGCTCACCGGATGGGCGATCGATCGGAGCGCGCGCTATCGTTTTGGGGTCGATCGGACGTTCGCCCTCTCCGACCATGCCGATTACCCCGCGCTGCTGCGAACGATCGAACTCGTACGACCGCGCAAAGTGCTGCTCGTTCACGGTCGCGACGATTTCACGCATCGCTTGCGGCGCCTCGGCATCGACGCCGAATATCTCGAAGAGCACGCGCAGCTCTCGTTGTTTTAGGCAACGACCGACAACGGTGACGACGTAGGTTCGGATTTTCCGACGCTCTCGATCGGCTGCGGAAATGCGAGGGCGCGACTATTCATGGGGCGAAGGCAAGCCGTCATGAAATTCCCCTCCGCAATTTGTATCGCTATTGCCCTCAGCGTTCTTCCGATAGCGGCCGCCTCGGCGGCACCTCCCTCCGCTTCGCAATTTTACATCAACGCTCTCGAGAAAACCCAAGTGTCGGCTATGCCCGCCTTCGTAACGTACTCCGCGGGGATTCTTGCCAAGGGCGGACACTACGACCTTTCCTACAACGCTCAGTCGAAGAACGTCACCATATCCGAGGATATGGAATCCAACAGCCGCCCCGAAGAGCGATACCAGGTTTCCTATCGTGAAAGCGATCGGCGCGAATTTATTCGAATCGATCACGATCGGTGGCATAATAATCGACCCACTGCGGGCCCGGCACGCCTGATCCTCTTCGATCCAACATGGAACGCCGTGCGATATTGGTCCGCCCACGGCAACCCCTTCGGTTTATTTGGAGAATCCGGCGCGTCGACGGATCATCCGAAACCGGCAGTTCCATCGATGACGTTGAACGGAAAACCGCTGAAAACCATCGCCATAGTGAGTGCGGTTGGAGCGGGATTTTATACCGTCCACGACGAGGGCGCCACGATGTGTGATAACGGGGATCCCGGACACATGCTGCATTTGGTCGCACGGGGAGACCCATTACACCATCCACTCACCGATGCGACCGTCGATTTAAGAACGGGCACCTTTTGTATGATGCGCTTCTCTCTGAACTTCGCAAAATTTCCATTCGCACTGAGCGGAGATGTCGAGATTCATTTCGGCATGCAGGGCAAGTATTTGGTCGCGAACGAAGCCGACATACACGAAGCCGTCCACGCATTTGGCCTGCAGGCACGCCGCTTATCGGTGCGGATACGATACTCCAACTACCGATTCCCGGCTACGCTCGCGCCGAGCAGCTTCCCAACTTCAATCTAGCCGATGCGTATTGCGGTCGCGAGCCCGCTGCCTACTCCCCGATATCCCAGAGCAAACCGAGATCTTTCTTCGCAAAGGAGCGGAACGCGATCAACGTCTCTGTCGATTCGATGCCCTCGAGCGCTCCGACGCGCTCGGTAACGAGATCGTTGAGCTGTTCGTGCTCGCGCACGCGCGCGATGGCGACGAGATCGAACGGCCCGGCGACCGAATAGACTTCGGCGATCCCGTCGATCGCCAACAGATCGTCGGCGATCGATTTCAAGCGCGGGCGCTCGACGTTCATAAGGATAAATGCGGTAACCATAGACGAACGCTTCGACGCGCGCCCGCGAAGCCCCGGCGAGAGCCCCGCGGCGCGGCGCTAGCGGCGCGTGAAACGGTGAGAGCGCTCCTCGCGGATTCGTTCCGCCGCGGCGGCGGGATCGAATCCGGTGGAACGCTCTTTTTTACCGTAGAGCGCCGCGCGCAGCCGCGCGCTCGCGATGATCGAGAGCAACAGCATCGCGGTGAGCGCGAGCAAGAGACGCCCCGGGATATTCAGCGCCGAGAGGCTCGCGAGGATGACCGCGAGCAAGGCGAGGCGCGTCTCCCAGCGTTTCACCCGTTTTTGAAGCGCGCCACGCGTTTTTCGTTGTAGGCGGCGATGCCTTCTTTCGCATCGCCGCTCTTAAATAGCAACGACTGCAGTTCGCGTTCGAGCGTCAACCCCGCCTCCAGCGGCATCTCCGCGCCGCTCTGGACCGCGCGCTTGATATGTCCGACCGCCATCGGCGCCTTGTTCGGCGTGCAGAACTGGCGGGCGTATGCGAGCATCTGCTCGCGAAAGCTCGCCGCATCGCCTTCGAGGACGTCGTTGACGATGCCCCAGTCGGCGGCTTGTTCGAAGCTAAACGTCTTGCCGGTCACCATCAACTCGATCGCGCGCGATTTCCCGACGAGGCGCGCGAGACGCTGCGTCCCGCCCGTTCCCGGGAGCACGCCGAGCGCGACTTCGGGCAGCCCGATCTTTCCCGCATCCTTGCGGGCGATGCGAATGTCGGCGGCCATCGCGATTTCCATCCCGCCGCCGACGCAGTGGCCGTTGAGCGCGGCGATGACGAGTTTCGGCGTCTGTTCCAAACGCGAGAGCGTCTCGTTGGCGTGCAAGCAGAACATGTATTTGAATTCCGGAGTCACCGAATTGAGCATGGCGATATTCGCGCCCGCGGAGAAAAATTTCTCGCCCTTGCCGATGAGCAAAATCACTTCGACGTTTGAATCGAAGCGCGCGTCGACGATCGCTTCGTCGAGCTGTCGCATCATCTCGTGGGTATAGGTATTTGCCGGGGGATCGTCCATCTCGACGACGCCGACGTGCCCGTCCACGTGATAGTTGATGACGCGTTTTCCTTCGAAGGCGCGTTCCTCGCGCCCGAAGGGAGTGCTCTGCGTCGTGCTTCCGTTGCCGCTCATGTTCGTTCTCTTTTCTTTCTTCGGTGATATCGTAAGAATTTACGCGCGGAGATCGCCCTTCGCGGCGATCCACGACGAGTCTTTGAAGTACTCTTTCAGGAGTACGTCGTCTGCAGGTGAGGGGAGCACGCTCGCTTCGTATGTCGTCCATTCTTCATCGGAGAGCGGGCGCCCGTCGACTGCGAAATGCCGATCGGAATACTGGCCGATCTTTCGGTTAAACTTCATATCGGGAACGTAGAGCTTCTTCTCGCTCGCATTTACATCGTTGACGCGCTGCACCGTCTGGACGACCTCGTCGTAGAACTGCTCGCGCGCGCGTTCGTTGAGCACCTCTTTATCGACCTCTTCCGAGAGCTTATCCTCGTCGACCCGGCCTTTGATTCCCCACGTATAGGCCCATTGTGCCGAACCGGAATGATCGGTTCCGAAAAGATCGAGCGAACCCGAGATCCATTTGTTGTAATACTTCTGCTGGATCTCCACCGGAATGACTCCGGCCTTGGCGATCCGGCGCAGCCCCGAGATTCCCGTGCCCATGTGGAAGCTCTCTTCGCGCAACATCGGTCCCATCGAAGCGGCGAGCGGAGCGAACGCCGAATGCGAGAGCATCGTTAGCTGGAACTTGCCGTCTCTATCCATGAAGTTCGTGTACGCAAAGAAATCGAGCCAATGCGTTACGTCTTCGTTGAACGCATTCAAGAGACGGTTTTTCTTGCCGAACGCTCGCCGTTCGAGCATTTTCTGCGCTTCGATGCGTCCCTCGCTACCAAACTGCTCGACCAAGAGGTGACACATCTGGTAACCGTGTCGCGTCTCTTCAACCATAATGCGAACGAGCGCGGCGAGATCGTACTCCGTCGGTGCGTTATTCACCAGGAAACGCTGCTGCTCGTTCGAAGCAAACTCGGTGTCGCCCTGATAGACGATCATGTTCAACGCTGCATCGCGCATACGCTGGTCGGGAATTTCGGTGACCCGTTCCCAGCGGCGCTCACCCTTAAAATCACCGAAATAGATCTCCGAGGTCGGCAGCTCGCCGTATTTCGCCTCGAAGCGGTATCCGGGCATGAAACGTTCGATCAGCTCGCGGTCCAGACCGATATCGTTCTGCCAGGATTGCAACAGGTCGATCCAGTCGTCAAAAGTCGAGATTCGCGCAGCCATACACCCTCCGGCAAGGACTATTGTGACAAAAGAATCGCATACCGTGCAAGAAATGATATACGACAAAAGTCTAATGAGAGAGGTTTCGCGCCCAAATTCCTTCATTTTTAACATTTATGGCGACATCGTGACCCGTCGCCCTGGGGAGCAACGGGTCGCCCTCGCCGGGCTGGTGCGCTTGATGGACCCCTTCGGTGTCTCAGAGGCCGCGGTCCGCCAGTCGGTCTCCCGGCTCGCGCGCCAGGGATGGCTCCGTGCCGAGCGCAGCGGAAATCGTGCCTATTACGCCGTGACGGATCGCGGTCGGCGGCGGATCGAGGAGCTCAGCCCACGTATCTACGGCCCGCTCGTGGACTGGGACGGACACTGGCGGATGCTCGTCTATTCGATCGACGAGCGCCGCCGCGACCGGCGCGACCGCTTGCGAAAGGAGCTCGCGGTCCTTGGATGGGCGCCGCTGGCGACCGCGACCTGGATATCCCCGAACGGCGATCTCGCTGCGGTCGCGGCGGCGGCGGCGGAGGCCGAGGCGAGTGGCGATATCGCGATCTTTGAAAGCTCGCATCGCGGCCCTGGGAGCGATGCGGCTTTGGTTGCGCGCTGTTGGAATCTTCCGGCGATCGCTGCAGCCTACGAACGCTTCACCGAACTCTATCGGCCGCGTCTGAACGCCGAACGGAGCGCGCGGGCCTTCGGCGAGCGCGATGCTTTCGTCGAACGGCTCTGGCTCGTACACGACTATCGCAAATTCACCTACGTCGACCCGGCACTTCCCAGTGTCCTCTTGCCAGCACACTGGCCGGGCAGCACCGCCGCGGCCGTTTTCCGCGAATATTACGCATTGCTCCACGATCGCTCGAATCGATTCTTCGATCGGAACGCAGGGCCGTGAGTTCGATCTTCGCGCGTTACCCCGCGCTCGTGGTGGAATTCGGCGCCGCCGCCGTGCTCGTCGCGGCGTTGCTCGCGCGCGCGCTCTCCCGGCGCTTCGGCATTCCCTCGATCATCACGCTCCTGACCATCGGCCTCGCACTCGGCCCGAGCGGACTCGACTTTCTCCACCTCGATCTCGCCGCTCCGGCGACGCGTGCGCTGCTCTCCCTCTGCGTCGTCATCGTGCTGTTCGAGGCGACGCTGCGTATCGACATCGGCCGCTTACCGAAGCGTCCGCTCTTCTTGCTCGTCATTTTCGGTGCGGGCCTGACCCTGATCGTCATCCCTCATCTCGCGCGTGCGTTCGGGCTCTCCACCATCGTCGCGGCGATGCTGGCATCGGCCTGCATCGTCACTGGCCCGACCGTCACCGGGCCGCTCCTCGCTCGTCTCCGCCTCCGCCCGGAACTGCGACATCTTCTCGAGTCCGAGGGAATCTTGCTCGACGCGATGGGCGTCATCGTCGCTGCGGCAACCTTTACCTCGTTTACCACGCGCGAGCGCGGCCCGTTCCTCACCGCGCTGGCAACGGTCGAACGGCTCGGCTCGGGCGCGATCGTCGGGCTCCTCGTCGGCGCGATCGGCCTGTTTTTGCTGCGGCGCTACGCCCGCGCGTGGTCGAGCGACGTCACAAAACTGCTGCTGCTCGCATTGGCCTTCGGAGCGTACGCGCTCGGCGAGTTCGTCGCGCAGGAGAGCGGGCTCACCGCAGTTATCGCCTGCGCGCTCGTCGTCGATTTTCGCGGTCTGCCCAGCGAACGATTGCTCCGCTCGTACAAAGAAGATCTCTCGATCCTCGCGCTCTCGACCGTCTTCGTCTTGCTCGCGTCGCAGATTCGCATCGCCTCGGTTCTGCCGCTCGTCGGCGTCGGCGCGGCGATCGCCGGCACGTTGGTGCTCTTGCGCATAGTCGTCGTCGCCATAGCCACGGCGCGATCGGCGCTCAACATGCGCGAGCGCATTTTCGCCTGCACCGTCTTTCCGCGCGGCATCGTCGCCGTCTCTCTTGCAACCTATTATGCGACGCAATTAACCGCATGGGGCTTTCGCGGCGGGAATCGCTTCTCCGAGGTGCTCTTTGTCGTCATCGTCTTGACCGTCTCGATTTCGACGGTACTCTCCATCGTGGCGTCGCGGATCCTACGACTTCGCCAGCCCGTGGTAGTACTCGCCGGCATCGATCCGGCGAGCACCGAGCGCGCACGCGCCTTGGAAGAGGAGGGCTACGTCGTCGTCCTCGCCGATACCGACGAGGCGAGCGTCGCTTTCGCGCGCTCGCAGGATTGCGATGCGGCGTTCATCGAGTCGGAAGTGCGCATCGGCGAACTCGTGCGCGAGCGCGGCGCCTCGGTGCTGCTCGACGACGGAAGCCCTCGATGGAACCGACTCGGCAAGGGCTTCCTGCCCGCCCATATCGCCCGCTCCCTACCGCTCGCCGAGCCTCGCGAGAGGAACGCGCAGCCCGGATAGCGCACTCTGCACGGCTATGCCACGACCGTTTATCATCGCCGGCGCGCTGCTCGCGCTCGCGCTCTCCGCTGTCGCCTGTAATTCCAACAATGGGCTGCTCGCATATACCACGCCGACTTCGGCGCCAACGACTCCTCCGACGGCGAATCCATCGATCACCACCGCGTACGTCAAGGTCACCGCCTCGGCGACTCCGGTTCCCAACGTTGCGGTCTCCCTCTGCACGAGCAACGGCTGTGCGGTTCCCGCCAACGTCCTCCAGCAGTTGACGACGAATGCATCCGGCGAGGTCGAGTTCACGGCGATGACCCCGGGGACCGTCTACTGCTTCTTCACGCAGACGACCGCATCCGGGACGACGACGACCTACCAGCAGTGCACGTCGAACTGGCAGAGTACCTCGACCTCAAATCCCTTAACGCTCGGGACGTAGCCCTGCGGCCGACGCCGCTACACGCCGAACGGATTCATCGCGCGCTCGCCGATTTGGACGAGCGCGCTCTTCGTTTCGCTGTAGAGCGCGAGCGTATCGGCGGAGAGTTCGCGACCGTACCCCGACGATTTATAGCCGCCGAACGGCACCCCGGGGAAGACGCTGTACGGCGCATTGACCGCAACCGTGCCGCTTCTCAGGGCACGAACGATGCGGTGCGCGCGCCCGATATCGCGCGTCCAAACGCTCGCCGCAAGCCCGTATTCGGAGTCGTTCGCCATGGCAATCGCCTCGCGTTCGTCATGAAAGCGCGAAAAGACGACGACCGGACCAAAGATCTCCTCGCGGGCGATGCGATGGCTCGGTTCGGCCTCGAAGGCCGTCGGTTGCCAAAACGTTCCAGCGGCGAAGGGACCGCCGATCTCGGCAGCTTTGCCGCCGAAGAGCAAACGAGCACCCTCGGCGATCCCGAGCGCGCAGTAGCGTTCGATTTTCTCGAATTGCTCGCGCATGGTAATCGCGCCGATCTGCGTTTGTGGATCGAGCGGATCGCCTTGACGCAACCCGGCGCTACGCTTCGTAAACGCTTCGACGAAACGATCGTAGACCGACTCGTGAATCAACACGCGCGAACGCGCTTCGCAGGCCTGCCCGCTGTTGTAATAGATCGCATAAATCGATGCCGCAACCGCAGCGTCGATATCGGCATCCTCGAAGACCAGCGTCGGCGATTTTCCGCCGAGCTCCAACGTTACGCGTTTCAACGACTGCGCCGCAGCGGCCGCGACGCTTCGCCCCGTCTGCGTGCTTCCGGTAAAGGCAATTTTATCGACGCTCGGATGTTCGACGAGCCACTGTCCCAACTCACGCCCCGCTCCGGTGACGATGTTGAGAACGCCCTCGGGAAGCCCGCACTCCAGTGCGATTTCGCCGAGCGCGAGCGCCGTGAGCGGGGTCGCGGGCGCCGGTTTTAAGACCACGGTGCAACCCGCAGCGAGCGCCGGAGCGACCTTCCAACTCGCCAGCAAGAGCGGGAAATTCCACGGCACGATCGCCCCGACGACGCCGATCGGTTCGCGCAACGTGTACGAAAAATAACTCGGCAACGGCCCCGAGAGCGTTTGCCCGCCGAACGTGAGAATCGCTCCAGCGTAGAACTCGAAGCAATCGACGATCGCGCCGATCTCGCCCTTTGCCGTCGCCAATGCCTTGCCGTTATCGCGAATCTCCGAGTCCGTAATCGAACTCGCCATCTCGCCGATGCGCGCGGCTATTTTGTTGAGAATTTTCGCGCGCCGCGAAGCCGGCATCCCCGACCATTTTCCCGCATCGAACGCCGCCCTCGCCGCCGCGACCGCCGCATCGCATTCGCTTTTCGAGGCGTCGCCGACGCGGGCGAGCTCTTCTCCCGTCGCCGGGTTATAGTCGATATAGCTCCTCTCGGCGTCGACCCACTTTCCACCGATCAATAATTTCGTCGCTTGCTGCGTCACGCTCATCGGGAGTTCATTCCTTCGAAGATCGTAGCGATCCCCTGTCCGACGCCGACACACATCGTCGCAGCGCCATATTTCGTGCCGCGTCGGCGCATCTCGTGCAGCAGCGTGGTCGCGATGCGCGCGCCGCTCGCTCCGAGCGGGTGACCGAGCGCGATCGCACCGCCGTTGACGTTGACGCGCGCCGGATCGAGCCCGAGCCGCTCGATACAGGCCAAAGACTGCGCGGCGAACGCCTCGTTGAGCTCGACGAGATCGATCTCGTCGAGGCGCAGCCCGGCGAAGCGTAACGCCGCGTGCATCGCGGGAACCGGACCGATGCCCATGATCTCGGGGGCGACGCCGGCGACGCCGGTGGCGATGACGCGCGCCATCGGTTGCAGCCCGTGTCGGCGCGCGCATTGCGCTTCGACGAGCAATAGTGCGGCGGCACCATCGTTGAGTCCCGAGGAATTTCCCGCGGTAACCGTTCCGTTTTCGCGGAAGGCCGCGGCGAGCGCGGCGAGCCGTTCGTAGCTCGTATCCGGGCGTGGATGTTCGTCGCGCTCGACCGCGCGCTCGCCGTCGCGATGGGGGATCTTCACCGCTACGAGTTCGTCGGCAAAAGCACCACGCGCGAGCGCCGCCGCGCATTTTTCCTGCGATGCCACGGCGAAACGATCTTGTGCCTCGCGCGCGATACCGTCGATCTCGGCGACGCGCTCGGCAGTCTCGCCGAGCGAGATCGTCCAACGCTCCGGCATCTTCGGATTCACCATGCGCCAGCCAATTGTGGTGTCGTAAAGTCGCGCGTCGCGGGCGAAGGGCTGCGCGTTCTTCGGCATGACGTAGGGCGCTCGCGTCATCGATTCCACGCCGCCGGCGAGGATCGCGTCGCACTCACCCCATGCGATTGCATGCGCGGCACTGTTGATCGCCTGCAAACTCGAACCGCAGAGCCGATTAAACGTCGTTCCGGGAACCTCGACGGGGAGCCCCGCCAATAACGCGGCCATCCGCGCGACGTTTCGATTATCTTCACCGCTCTGGTTCGCAGCCCCGAAGTACACGTCGCCGAGTTCCGAGGGATCGAAGCCGGTGCGTTCGAGCACCGCGCGCACGACCGTCGCTGCGAGATCGTCGGGGCGCACCCCGGCGAGGGCGCCACCGAGCCGACCGATCGGCGTTCGCACGGCATCGACCGCCCAGACCTCGCGAGCGCTCATTCCGCTTCTTCCTCGCTGCCATCCTCACCGAGCGGCGCGCCTTCGCCCGGCGCGGCATTCTCGTCGAGATCGAGCAACCACAGCGCGCGGTGCGGGCCGAAATCCGGTCCGTCCTCCGCCGCAAGTGCGCGCAGAATCCGAGCGATGCGCGCTCCGCCAATCTCGCGTCCCCATGCGATCGGGCCGAGCGGATAGTTCGTCCCCAAGCGCATCGCGAGATCGACGTCTTCTGCACTCGCAACTCCTTCGTGGACCGCGATCACCGCTTCGTTCACGATGGAACCGACGATCCTCCCCAGGACGAGCCCCGGGGACGGAGCCACCAATACCACGCGCTTATGGAGCCGCTCGAAGAATTCTTGCGCGAGCGCCAGCATCTCGTCGTCGAGCGCATCGTGATCGACGATCTCCACGACGCGCTGCGAGGCGAGTAACCCAAGTATGCCGTAGGCGATAAATCGTTCGGGATGTCGGGCTCGCTTGAGCAGCGCCTTGATATCGGTGCAGTACGCATCGAAAAACATCGCGCAGGTCGGGTCGAGAAGTCCTTCGATCTCCAGCAACGCTTCGGTACGATCGGTCGTCCCATCGCCCGCGTCGAAGGCGATCGTGATCGACGGATCGATATCGGCGAGAAACTCGTCGTTCTCGATGCGATCGATCGCGCCGATCGCAGCTTCAGCCTCGGTAGAAATGTCGTCGGCGAGCGCACCGAACCCGAGGATGCAGAGACGCTCGTCGAACGTTCCTTCTTCGAATTCCGTAGGCGGATCGACCGCTCGCGGCGGGCGTTCGCCGCCCTCGTAATCGTAAAAACCCTTGCCGCTTTTCCGGCCGAGCGCTCCGCCCTCGACGAGTGCGATCTGGGTTTCGACCGGCTCGAAGCGCGGCGCGCCGGTCCGTTCGAAGAGCGAACGGCTCGTCGCCAAGTTCACGTCGAGACCGATGAAATCCATGAGCGCGAACGGTCCCATCGGGAAACCGATCCCTAATGCGAGTTCGTCGATCTCCTCGATCGAAGCAACCGCGTCGTGCTCCGCGCGCAATGCCTGCAAGTAGAACGGACGCGCGACGCGATTGACGATAAACCCCGGCGTATCGGTCGCTTCTACCGCGTTCTTCCCCAATCGCACGGCGAGCGCTCGTACGCTCTCGACCGCGTCGTCATCGGCTACCTCGGTAACGACGATCTCCACCAGGGGCATCTGCTGCGGGGGATTAAAAAAGTGAAATCCGACGAAACGCTCCGGCCGCCGAAGCGCCTTTCCGAGCTCTCCGAGTTCGAGCGAGGAGGTGTTGCTCGCGAGCACCGCGGTCGGCGCCACTGCCGCCTCCATCGCGATCAGAGCATCGCGCTTGAGCGCAAAGCGCTCCGGAACCGCCTCCAATGCAACGCTCGCGAGGCTTTGCGCCGGAATCGCCTCGAGTAGTTGAATCGTCGTTCCGACGATGCGTTGGGCGGCCCGGGCGCGAGCGGCCGGATCGCTCTCGACGAGTTCTACCCGTTCGCCATGCTCGGCGGCGAGCAGGGCGATTCCAAGCCCCATCGTTCCGGCGCCGACGACAAGAAACGTACTCTCCATATCGCTCCCCTTCGCGCAAGGGCTTCGTAAAGCCCCGTCGCACCTAGCGAAGATGAAGCGACCGTTTTGGAAACGTCTCAGGAGCACCTACCTCATCGACTCGACGTACCTCAAAATTCGTCGCGATGAGATCGAACTTCCCGACGGCACCGTGCTTCCCGATTACTACATTCGTGAGGCGCGCGGCTTTGCGATCGTGATCGCGCGCACGGCGACGGGGCGATTTCTCGCCATCGAGCAGTATCGTTATGCATCCGACGATGTCGGCCTCGAATTCGTCGCCGGATCGCTCGAAGGTGCCGAAGATCCACTCCATTGCGCGCGACGTGAATTGCGCGAGGAGACCGGATACGAGGCTCCCGATTGGCGGCTGCTTGGAGAGTTTCGCCCCGATCCGGTGCGATCGACTTCGACGGCTCATCTCTTTTTTGCTGACGGAGCCTTTCGTGCAGGCGAGCCCGCGCTCGAACCGACCGAACAGATCGAAGCGACGGAATTGACGATCGAGGAATTGCTCGCCGCGGTTCGCGAACGGCGCATGCATGCGGGGCCTTCACTCGCAGCATTTGCAATCGGCATGGCGCACGGGATTTTCTAGCGAGCGAAACGCAGGGCGCGCGCGGCGCGCGCGAGCGAGGCGATGCTTCCGAATGGATAGCAGTGCGTCGCCGTTGCGGCGATCACGTCCGTCGAAGCGACGCGAGCACCGTAGGCGGCGATCGCCGTGCGACAATCGCGAGCGAGAACGTTGAGACCGCGCGAATAGGGATTCGCGGCAGGAAGGACGATCGCTTCGGGGGCGGAGAGAAATGCCGGGACGCTTCGATCCCCTCCGAGCGCGATACTCGGATGCAGGTGGCCGATCACGTGGCGGACTAACGCGAGTCGCGGGCGATCGCCGTGATGGAGCAGCATTCCGCCCCGCTCGATCTCCTCGACGCATTCTCCGAGCAGGGCCGCTCCGCGCGAACGCCCTTCATGATTGCCGGCGACGATCGTCAACGTGCAGCACGCTCGAAGAGCGTGCATCATCGTCACCACGCGCGCGGCCGCGCCCTCGCTGAGCTGCGTGCCGTGGACCACGTCGCCGAGCAAGATCAGTTCGCGCGCGCCGTACGTGGAGCACGCGCGTTCGAGCGCGGCGCGGCTTTCGTCGAGGCTCCACATCGGCAAGGCGCCGCCGATCGCGTCTTCGTAGGCAAGGTGGAGATCGGCGACCACGAGCGACGCGGTTGCTTCGAGCCAGAGCAATCCGCCGGGAAGCGCGTGCGCGCCGCCGCCGAGCGATACGGAGAGCGCGCGCGGAGCGGCATTCACGGAGCGATCGCCCCCGCAAGATAGGCGAGAACGCGATCGTGTAGGGCCTCGACTAACTCGCTGCGATCGGCAACGACGACGCTGTCGCCGAAGGAGGACGTGAGAATGCCGAAGCTCATCGGCGACGCCACCGGTGGATGAACGACGCGCGGCGGACCGACCAGCGATGCGCAGTAATCGCGCGCGCGCTCGACGTCGAGCACGTCATCGCAAACGCTGCGAAACGTTTCGCGCACGAGCGGGAAGCGCTCGTCCTCGCGCAACAGTCGGTCGAGAATGCGCCCACTATTCCAGCGCAACGACGCGGCACGAAGCGAGCGGCCATTTGCGCGCCGCAATACCAGGAGTCCGGTGTTCGCGACGTAGCGAAAATGCGTTCGAAGCAGCGCCGATCCGAGCAGCCCCTCGCGGAGGTCGCGTTCGAACCCCCCTTCTTCCAAGAGCCTCTCCCATTGCGCGTCGGCGAGCCGAGCGCGCGGCGGAAGTTGCAGAAAAAACCCAAGGTCGTCGGTGAGAATGCTCGATGCTCCGGTAACCAAACGCGCTATGCGCGTTCCCGCCACTCGCGCGAGCGCTTCGTTCGCGCACCTGCCGATGCCGGTGAGCGCGACAGCGCTCTGGAGGCCATCTAGAGTGTAGATCTCCAAGACCGGGCGGCGAAGGTTCGGCAGTGCGCTCACCGCACGCTGCTGCTCCAGGTACGCAACCGTCATTTCCGCGAGCCGGGCGTCGAGCGCGTATCGTCGTTTCAACCACGCGGCCGCTTCGGCTCGTTCGCCGGCCTCCAATCGCCGGCCGACTCCCTCGCGCAATCGGTCGATCTCCTCGACGAGCGGCGCCGCAATCCCCCGGATATGCGAGTTCCATTGCGGTACGGTCGGACGCCCACGGTGGTTTTTCGTCGTAATGCCGGCGCGATCGATCGATTCGACGCGCACCGTCCGCCCTTCGAGAACGAAGACGTCCCCGACGCGCAGACGATCGACGAAATATTCTTCGAGGCGCCCGAAGGAACGCTCGCCGGCGATCCGGACGGGAACGCTGCGCTCGTCGGGAATCGTACCGACGTTCTCAAAAAATGCGGCGCTCGCATCGCGTCCTAAGCCCCAGATCGCTTCGCCGTCGAAGCCCAGCCGACGGACGTGCGCCGGGTCGCCGGCGACGCCGCCGCCGCCGAGATATGCGGCGCATGCGATCAGATCTTCGCGGAGCAACGAGCGGAACGGCGCCGCTCGGAGCGCGATCTCCAACACCCTATCGATCTCGATGCGCCGCTCGGGAACGACGAGCGAGAGCATCCATTGCGCGAGAACGTCGAGCGGCGCGCGAGGCAGGACGATCTGCTCGATCGCGCCATCGGCGATGCAACGACGCGTCGCTGCGGCCTCGATGATATCGTCGCGATCCTGGGCGAGCACGACGCCGCGCGCGAGAGCGCCCGGGCTGTGGCCGGCGCGTCCGACGCGCTGTAATGTCGTCACGACACCGCGCGCACCGCCGACGAGCAGCACTTGCTCGATCGCGCCGATATCGACGCCGAGTTCGAGCGACGCGGAGCAGACCACCGCGCGCAATTCTCCCGCACGTAAGCGGGCCTCGGTACGGTGGCGAACGCTTCGCTCCAGTGCGCTATGGTGAACGCCGATCCGCGCGTCCGAATCCCGCACCGCAGCATCCCCCTCGATTGCTTCGACGCAGCTTCCCGCTCCGTCGAGGGAGCGAAGTTCGTAGGCGACGCGCTCGGTTTGGCTCCGCACGTTCGTAAACACGAGCGTCGTCCGGGCGCGCTCGATCTCGGAATGCGCGGCGCGAGCGATCGCCGCCAAGGGAGCCATCGCCCCGGTAAAGGGCGCCCGAATCTCGAGCGAAATTTCGCGCGACGCTCTCGTATCGACGATCGTGCAATCGCGTTCGGCCCCGGTAAGAAACTCGGCGACGATCTCGAGCGGGGCGATGGTTGCAGAGAGCCCGATCCGTTGAAACGGCGCGCGGACGATCTCTTCGAGCGACTCGAGCAGTAGGCTGAGGTACGCCCCACGCTTGTTCGCGGCAAGGGCATGCACTTCGTCGATAACGACGTAACGCACGTCGCGCAGCGTCGCGCGGTAGCGCTCCATCGCGAGCACGATCGCTAACGACTCCGGCGTCGACATCAAAATGTGCGGGGGGCGCGAAAGCATGAGCCTGCGTTCGGCCGTCGGCGTATCCCCGGTTCGCACGCCGGTCCGAACGAAACGGCTCCGAACCCTCCCGCGGCGCACGCGGTCGCGTTCGGAATCGGGGCGTTCGAGCAAACCCATCTCGCGCAGCGGGCGGCGCGCGTTATGTTCCACATCGTAGCCTAGCGCACGCAACGGTGAGATGTAGAGCGCGGTCGTTCGCGCAAACAGCTCGTCGCGGTCGCGACGTTCGGCGAGATCGGAAAAGATCGGCAAAAAGGCCGTCAACGTTTTGCCCGTGCCGGTCGGCGAACAGATCAAAACGTGACGGCCTTCGAGTATAGCCGGGATGCCTTCGCGCTGCGGGGCGGTCGCTTCGCCGAGAGTTTTCTCGCACCAAGCGGCGACCGCTCCGTGCAGAGAGGCGAAGGGTTCTATGGTTTCGTCGGCGCCATCGAATCATCGATGAGCTTATATGAAACTTCGGTCCGATCCGTAACGTTTTTGCCGAAACTTCCCTGGCGGCGCGTGACGACGCTTTCAACGATCGACGTGGGAACGGTGCGCATCGCATCGTAGGTAAAGTGCCCGACGGTGTTCGACGTAAAGGCGTCGAGGCCGCTCTGCGAATACGTGCGCGTCATGTCGATGAAAAATTTCGAGCCTTTGTGTCCGTGAATGGTGTAGCCGGAAACCATTGAGTTATGCGCGCCTCTCACCTTGAATCCCCAATGTCCTTTGGCATCGATCTGCACCGGGTTGACGAAGTTTTGCCCGAGATACGACAGCAACTCCATCTCTTCAAGATTGACCTTTTTCGTTTTGTCGCAGAGCACCGTCGTGTTGCTGTACACGATACAGGTTGCCGGAAGCGCGGTGCGCGTGTTCCGTGCCTTTTCCGCGACGCTCACAACTAAGCCACCGTCGGGCTGCACGGCCTTCACCGTGACATCGATGGTTCCGTGGTCGGCAACGCGCGCCACAAAATCGCCGATTCCCGAGCCGCCGCTCCCCGTCGACGGTGCGCCCTTCGTGTCACCGGCATCGCCGATACCCGAGGATTGCATCGTCATATCGTTCGTATCACCGTAGGTAAAGCGAAAAACGAGCCGCCGAAGCGGCTTGTTTGCGGGGGTCGCGCCGAGAAGCACGAGCCCAAAGAGCGCGGCGCCCAGCGCCCCGAGTACCCTACGCAAGGGCATTCACGGATTGGCCGAGGCCGATCGAAGCGAAAAGAAGCGCGGCCTCGCTTTGGTCGAGGTTTTGCGTCGCTTTGAGCAATGAGACATTGATGGCCGCCCCGACCGAGCCGGAGGCAGCACTTGAAAGAGCAGCGATATCCATAAGACCTCCCGAAACTTTGCCTGTATAGTATCGGTAAATCGACGTGAACCTTCAAGCCCCTTCCGGGGAATTCGGTTCTTAAGTCAAGGAGACTCCTCTATGAACCCGACCCTCGCCCTCTACCTGCGCCTCACCATCGGCATCGCGGCCCTCTTCATTGCCGTGATCGTCGCGTTCGCTCTTTTAAAGGTGGCGATCGTAGCGGCGATCCTTGCCGCCGTCGTCCTCGGCGCGCTCATGATCTGGCGGACCCTGATCCGCTCGGGACGCCTCCCTACGCTGCGGTAAGCGAGCCCAAGCCTCGTTCGCTTACCGAGCGAGGAGCGCCCGAAGAGCCCGCTCCAACCCGGCGGGATCCTCGAGCATCGGTAGGTGGCCGACCCCTTCGAATATGACGAGGTCGGCGTCGGGAAAACTCGTCGCGGAATCGCGCGCTTCATCGAGCGAGATCGCGCGATCCTCGCCACCGGCAACAACGCTCACCGGCATCGAGAGTTCGGCGGCGATGTCGTGTGCGTCGTCGCGCATCGCCATGCCGCGCAGCATCGCCGCGAGCCCCGCCGGGTTGTTCTTTCGAGCGATATCGCGCAGCATCTGGGCGAGCGCGTCGGCTTTTGCGGGAGCCACCAAACGCGGCAACATCGCATCGAGCACGACATCGACGGAGTTCTCCGCTTCGACGCACGCTGCGAGATCGCGACGCGACCGCGCGATCTCGGGCGTGTCGGATCCGAGCCGGCTCGTTACCAACGCCAAGCGCGCGACGCGCGCATCGTACATCCGTGCGAAGGCGAGTGCGACGTAGCCGCCGAGCGAGTGTCCGACGAACGTTGCGCGTTCGATTCCCAGCGCATCGAGCATCGCCGCGATATCACCTGCGAGTTGCTCCATGAGATACGGCCCCGCGGAGAGCCCCGACTCCCCCATTCCGCGCAGGTCGGGAGCGACGACGCGATACTCGCGCGCGAGCGAAGCCGCCGTCGCCTCCCAAATGCTATGCGTCAACGGGAAACCGTGGAGCAGTACGACGGCTTCGCCCTCGCCTCGGATCTCGGCGTAGAGTTCGATATCGTTGACGGCGAGATGCATGGTCGTACGAGCCTTTCGGAACGGAGGTGCGAACCGCGCAGCGAGACGCGGCGGCGAGGCCACTTCGCCCGCCGATGCGACAAAACTTGCATTAAAATCCTGCATCGAGTATAAGGAAGGCAATAACCCCGGTCGCACGACCGGAGAAAGGACATCGTACAAGAACGATGGCTGTAAAGAAGACCAAGGCCGCACCGAAACGTGCCGCCAAGAAAGCCGCTCCAAAAAAAGCGGCCCGTAAAGCGCCCGCCCGTAAGAAGGCGACGCGCAAGAAGACCGCCCGAAAGGCCACCGCGCGCAAGAAGACCACCCGCCGCAAGGCAGCGAAGCGCCCGGCTCGCAAGACGGCAAAACGCAAGACTGCGAAGCGCAAAACGGCGAAGCGCAGCACCGCGAAGCGCAAGACCACGAAGCGCAAGACCGCAAAACGCGCGACCCGTAAGGTAGCTCGCAAAGTGAGCAAGCCGCGCGCACGCAAAGCGACAGCACGTCGGAAAAAGGCAGCCGCCTAATCCGGCGTTTTTGTTTGCCGAGAAAACGAGCCGCCCCCCGCGGCTCGTTTTTTTATCCCCGTCGCGGCGAGGGCGGCCGGCGCGAGAGCGGCGAAGAACGCCCGCGTGCCGCTCATCGTAACGCGCGATCTCCGCAAAGTTTTCCGAAGCGCGAAGCGCTTTCCGGGGGCGCTCGGCGCGCTTCGGGGCCTCTTCTCACCCGTCTACGAAGATCGAGTCGCCGTCACCGGCCTCTCGATGGAGATCGAGCGCGGCGAGTTTATCGGCTACATCGGCCCCAACGGCGCCGGGAAATCGACCACCATTAAAATGCTGACCGGCATCCTGGTTCCCAGCGGCGGCGAGGTTGAGGTCGCCGGGATCGTTCCCCACCGCAAGCGCCGGGAGAACGCGCGCAATATCGGCGTCGTCTTCGGGCAGCGGACGCAGCTCTACTGGGATCTTCCGCTCGTCGATTCGTTCGAATTGCTGCGCGCGATCTACGGCATCCCGCAGGATCGCTATCGACGTTCGCTCGACGCCTTCGTCGAATTGCTGGAGATGGGCGATTTCCTGCGCACCCCGGTCCGCCAACTCTCGTTGGGGCAACGCATGCGCGGCGACTTCGCCGCGGCGATGCTGCACGAACCACCGATTCTCTACCTCGACGAGCCGACCATCGGGCTCGACGTCGTCGCGAAAGAGGCGATCCGGACGTTCGTTTCCCGCGTCAATCGCGAACAGGGAACGACGATCGTCCTCACCACGCACGACCTCGCCGACGTGGAGCGCCTCTGCCGACGCATCGTCCTCATCGACCACGGGCGCGCGATCTTCGACGGGCCGATCGAACGCATCAAGAATGAATACGGGCGCGAGCGCACGCTCGTCGTACGCTTTACCGAAACCACCTCGGCGCCGGCGATTCCCGGTGCGCGGCTCGAGAGCCTCGAGGGACTGACCGCGCGTTTTGTTTTCGACCGCGCGACCCAACGCGTCGACCGTTTGGTGCGCGAAGTCAGCGATCGGTACAGCGTGGAAGATATCGCCATCGAAGAACCGGAGCTCGAAGGGATCATCCGACACATCTACACGCAAGGATATGCGGGGGAGGAACGAAGCGCATGATTTTCAGCAGCGGCGGAGCGAAGCCGAAGATTCATTCCAGTGCGTACGTCGCGCCGAGCGCGGTCATTTCGGGCAAAGTAATCGTCGGCCCCGAATGCGCGATCCTTCATGGGGCGGTCCTCACTGCGGAAGGCGCTCCGTTAGAGATCGGCGCGCGCTCGGTGATTATGGAGAACGCCGTCGTGAAAAGCAGCGGCGGGAAAGCCATACAATTTCCGACGCGGATCGGCAAGGATTGCATCGTCGGCCCCGGAGCGTACGTCGTCGGCGCGCGGATCGACGACGGCTGCTTTATCGCATCGGGGGCCCGCGTTTTTAACGGCGCCCATATGGAGAGCGGGAGCGGGGTGGCACTCGGCGCGATCCTGCACGTCAACGCGCGGCTCGCCCGCGGCGCGAGCGTCCCGATGCAGCACATCGCCGCCGGCAACCCCGCCGCAATTTTCCCCCCCGAGAAGGCCGCAGAGGTCGCACAACGACTCGACTTCTTCGAGAATGTTTTTAATATCGAAGCGGGCTCCGACGCGCGTGCGAAGGCCGCCGCCGCGTATTCAAAATTCTTACGCGCATTTCACGCGAGCGACGCGCGCACCGACACGGAGCGCAGCACGAAGCCGGTCGCACGGAGGGCCGGCGAGGAGCCTCCCCGGCAACAGGTCGCCGACGTCGGCGGCGTCGTCAATGCGATGATGCTCGAGCTTCAGGAGATGGAGCACCGCCGCAAGGAAGCGACAAAAAAACGCCCGCCTTCGTGACGATGTTCGCCCCCTATATCGAGTACGCGCGCAAGGCGTTCGCTCGCGAGGCGACCTATCGCATCGAACTGATCGCCGAGATCGGCTCGTTGGTGCTGCGCGTCTATCTGCTGCGCTCGCTCTGGACCGCGCTCTACGCTCATAACGCGGCGCCGACGGGACTCCCGCTGCATTCGATGGTCACCTACACCACCGTCGCGCTCTTGATGTCGCTCGTCCTCGAAGTCGATGGGACGCGCGTCATTCGCGAGAAGCTCCGCGAAGGCGGCATCGCGGTCGACCTGATGAAACCCATCGTCGTCCCGTTCGCGTATTTTAGCGACGGCATCGGCCAGACACTGCTCCACGCCGCCGCGATCGTCCCATCGCTGCTGTTCGCGCTCCTATTGGTCCGAATCGACGTGCCGTCGTTGCCGGTCCTCGCGATCTTCTTCTGCTCTTTCGCGCTCGGATACGGCGTGAATTTCTTCGTGAACTTTTTGATGAACGGGGTTGCATTCTGGACGCTCGAGACCTTCGGCCTCCAACTCATCGTTCGCTGGATCTCCGACTTGCTCAGCGGTCAAATTCTCCCGCTCTCGTTCTTTCCCGGCTGGTTCGGCCGCGCGGTCTTCGCGTTACCGTTCGCCGCGATCTATTCGACGCCGCTGCTCGTTTACGTCGGAATCATTCCGCCCGCGAAATGGGCCGCCGCACTCGCGGTGCAAGCGACCTGGCTCGCGGTGACGGCGGGCGCATCCTACCTGCTCTGGCGCGCGGCGTCGCGGCGCGTCGTCGTGCAGGGAGGGTAGTGGCGATGCTCGCAGCGTACGTGCAATACTGGAAGATCAATCTCCTCACGATCGTGGAATACCGCGCGGATTTCTTCATGTGGTTCGCTTTCACCGTCGTCTATCACGGCACCGCACTCGCCGCACTCGCCGTGACGATGTTGCGTTTCCCGTCGATGAACGGCTGGAGCCTGCGCGAGATGTTTTTCCTCTACGCGCTCTGGATGACGGCGCACGAGCTGCACAACGCACTGTTTTTCAACGTTGTCTCCGTTCCCGAATACATTCGCGAAGGGCGATTCGACCGCTTCTTCGTGCGTCCGTTCGACACGCTCTTTCAGGTGTTGACCGTCCCGTCGCGCACCTTTCCCGACGGGTTCATCCTCGGGCTCGTCACGCTCGCGATCGCGACGCACGTCGCCGACATCCACGTGACGCCGTTCACGGTTCTTACGATCGCCGCCGTGCTCTGCGGCGGCGCCGGCATCGACCTCGGCATCTCGCTCTTCGTCGCCGCGCTCTCATTTTGGCTCATCCGCGTCGATACGCTGCGCTGGATCGTGATGTCGCTGGAGCAAGATTTCACGCGCTATCCGATCAGCATCTACACGCGCGGAGTACGCATCGTCCTCGCGTACGTGCTGCCCTTTGCCTTCATGAATTATTTCCCGGCGAGTTATTTTCTCGGGAAGCACGATGCGGCGTTCGGGCTCTCCCCGGAGGTCGGGCTTCTAACGCCGCTGATCGGGCTTCTCTGGACCGCGCTCTCGTATGCGTTCTGGAATCTCGGCCTCCGGCATTACCAGGGGACCGGCTCTTAGGGCGTACGCGGTTCCATCGTCACGCTCGTCATCGTATCGCCGCGGCGAATCGCATCGAGCGTCTCGAAGCCGTCAATCAGCTGGCCGAAGACCGTGTACTGTCCGTCGAGAAAACGCGCGTCGTCGAGACAGATATAAAACTGCGAGCCCGCCGAATCAGGATGCGAGGAGCGCGCCATCGCCAGCGTGCCGCGGAGGTGCGGGAGCGCACTGAATTCGGCTTTCAGGCGATAGCCCGGGCCGCCGGTGCCGTCGCCGTCGGGGCATCCGCCCTGAATGACGAAACCGGGTTCCACGCGATGGAACGTGAGGCCGTCGTAAAAACCCGCTTGAACGAGTTTCACGAAAGCTGCGGCGTGGTTCGGTGCGGCGTCGGCGTCGAGCGCTAATCGCATCTCGCCCTTCGGCGTGCTAATGCGAACGACGTGCGTACGTGCGGTCTCGAGAAGCGCATCGCGCTCCTCGGCCTGTGGTGGCGTGGCCATCGAAATTCCCCCCTGGACGGCTCGTGATACAGCGGGCGTTTCGATGACCCGATACCCAAAGGCCTCCGCCGCTTGCAACACCGTGAGCTTTTCGGCCCGCGAGAGCCGCTTGAAGCGCGCCTCGGTCGAGCGAGCGCCGCTCGCAGATTCCGCGCGCCACCAAGCATGCAAGCGCACGGGCAGGGCCCGACGCGTCGCCTTCGCCCCGCGGCCGCGGAGGTGGGCGCGAACGCGGCGCGCGAGGTCGTTGCTCCAGCCCGTGTAGAGTGCGCCGTCGGCACATTCCAGCACGTAAACGACCGGGTCTCCGCGCTGCGGGATTTGTCGCAGCGAGGTGCAAGTCTGCGATATGCTCGCACGATCGATCGCTTTCGCCGCCGCCGTTGCCGTCACCGCAACCGCCGCCGCGCCCTCCGCTTCGCCCGCCCCCGATCCTCGCATCCTCGCCATGGTGCGCGCCGTCTCGGCATCGCACCTGCGCGCGATCGACGAGCGATTGGTGGGCTTCCGCACGCGCAACGATTTTTCGGAGATCCATTCGACGAAGACGCAAGGCGTCTTCGCCGCGCGCGACTGGCTCGTCGCTCAATTCAAGAAAATCGCCGCGACGACCGGCGGACGTATGACGGTTCGACTCGACACCTACGTCCAACCGAAACTCAAATTCACTCCGCGCGCGGTCACCGAATCGAGCGTGATCGCGACGTTGCGCGGCACCGAACCGGGGCGCATCTACGTCATGTCGAGCCATTACGACGATTGCAATGGGAATTGCACCGACGGCCTTGGAGTCGCGCCGGGAGCGGACGACAACGCATCGGGCACCTCGGCGGTACTCGAAGCGGCGCGCGTGATGGCTGCCACGCATTTCCGCGGCACGATTATCTTCGCGTGTTTCGATGGCGAGGAACTCGGGCTCTGGGGTTCCAACCACTTCGCGCACGAGATGGCCGCCCAGCACGCTCCCATCCTCGCGGATCTCAACAACGATATCGTCGGCAATTCCAAGACGCACGACGGCCGCAGCGTTTTTCATACGCTACGCATTTTTAGCGAAGCGCTTCCCGCCGGCGCGAAACCACGATTGGTCAATCTTCTCGGTACCGAGAACGACTCGCCTTCGCGAGAACTCGCGCGCTTTATCGTTTCGACCGATAAGCTCTATCTCCCGACGCTCCACATTCAGGAGATCTTCCGCGCCGATCGTTTCCTCCGCGGAGGCGACCAAGAATCGTTCCAAGCTATGGGCTATCCGGCGATTCGCTTCACCGAGGCGAGCGAAGTCCTCGAACACCAGCATCAAAACGTCCGCGTCGAGCACGGCGTGCAGTACGGCGACCTGCCGCAGTACATCGACCCGCGCTATCTCGCGCAATCGACGCGTGCCAACGTCGCGGCACTGGCGACGCTCGCCCTCGGGCCGGCGGCACCGACGCACGTGCATATCGTTCTCGCGCACCTCGGCTATACCACGACGCTGCGCTGGCGTCGCGCGGCCGACGCGACGGCGTACGAGGTCCTATGGCGCAAAACCGACGCCGCGACCTGGCAACACGTGCGCCCGGTCGGCGACATAACGACGGTGACGTTGCCGATTAGCTACGACGATTACGTCTTCGCGGTGCGGAGTGTCGACGCGAATGGATTGCGCAGCGTCGGCGTCTTCCCCAGCCCGGTACGCAAATAGCGCGCGCCTCGATACTGGACTTGATTAGGTTTCGCGGACAAGAAGTTAAGATACTTTCTTCAATTCGAACGCGGCTGGGCTGAGATAGCCGAGCGTCGAGTGAAGGCGCTGGCGATTATACCAGGCTTCGATCCAGTTGAA
>JAJYRH010000045.1 GCA_021794205.1 bacterium | reverse complement strand
ACTCGACGAAGGGCTTCGATCTTGTATTCCGACGAGTGTTGCGTGCGTTTCTTTGGCATGGGATACCTTTCTGGCCCTCCTCGGGGAGTGACCTATCTTGGCGTCCACGAAACCGGGTAAAGTCCACGCTTCTCGTGCCTCGATACGGTTGCTACGCAACCTACTCGGGGTGACACGGGCCCCTCGATACGGTTGCTACGCAACCTACTCGGGGTGACAGAACTCCATACTCGGGGTGACAGAACTCCGTACTCGGGGTGACAAGGGTGCGCGTTAAAGCGCTTCGAGGATTCCCCGCAGCAGCGGCATCCAGCGGCGCTCGCTCGGCCCTTCTTGCGCGGGCGGCAGATCGACGAGAATCTTGCCCTCCGCAAAACGGAAGCGATTTCGCGTGAGCGATTGCAGCTTCGGAATCCCCGCAGGAGCGAGCGCGAACCCGGTGCCGACGCCGAGCGTGAGCCGGCGATCGTCGACGACGACGCGCGATACGCGTTTCGCGAGCGCGATGGAGCGCAGCTTCGTAATCTCTACCAGCGTTTCGAGCGGGCGCGGCAGCGGGCCGAAGCGGTCGCGCACGCCGGCGGCGATCTCCTCGACATCGCTCTCGCTGCGCGCGCGGGCGAGCTGCTGATAGATCGCGATCTTCTGCGAGACTTGCGGCACGTAATCGTCGGGAACGAACGCGCTCACCTTGACGTCGATCACCGCTTCCTGGCGCTCTTCCATCGTCGCGCTCGCGCCGCGCCGTGCGGCTATGGCATCGGCGAGCAACTGGCAGTAAGTGTCGAAGCCGACCGACGCAATGAACCCGGATTGCGCCGCGCCGACGAGATTGCCGGCGCCGCGAATCTCTAAATCGCGCATGGCGATTTGCAGCCCCGATCCCAAATGCGTGAATTCGCGGATCGCTTCCAGGCGCGCCTTCGCATCCTCGGTGAGCACTTTATGCCCCTGGTAAAGCAAATAACAGTAGGCCTGATGGTTCGAACGACCGACGCGACCGCGGAGCTGATAGAGCTGCGCGAGCCCGAAACGGTCGGCATCGGCGACGATCATCGTGTTGACGTTGGGAATATCGATGCCGTTCTCGATAATTGTCGTCGCGACGAGCACGTCGGTCTCGCCGTCGATGAACTTCTGCATGATCGGCTCGAGCTCGCCCTCGGTCATCTGGCCGTGCCCCACGGCGATGCGCGCGCGCGGAACGAGCTGCTGTAAGGCATTCGCGACCGCATGGATCGATTCGACGCGATTGTGCAGGTAGTACACCTGCCCGCCGCGATCGAGTTCGGCGGAGATCGCTCGCGTCACCACGGCATCGCCCCCCGGCAGCACGACCGTTTTAATCGACATGCGATTTTTCGGAGCGGTCTGAATGAGCGAGAGATCGCGAACGCCCATCAACGACATATGGAGCGTGCGTGGAATCGGTGTTGCCGAAAGCGTGAGAACGTCGACGCTGGTCTTGAGTTCCTTCAACCGTTCTTTGTGCATCACCCCGAAGCGCTGCTCTTCGTCGACCACGATGAGGCCGAGATCGGCGAAGACGACGTCCTTCTGTAGCAAGCGATGGGTGCCGATGACGATATCGACTTTGCCTTCGGCGAGCGCGGCGAGCACCGTCCGTTGTTCGGCTTTGGTTTTAAAGCGCGAGAGCTCTTCGATGCGCAACGGGTAGGCGGCGAAGCGCGTGCTGAAGGTGCGATAGTGTTGTGCCGCCAGCAACGTGGTCGGCACGAGAATCGCCACCTGCTTCTTATCCGAAACCGCTTTAAACGCCGCGCGCAGCGCGACTTCGGTCTTGCCGTAGCCGACGTCGCCGCAGACGACGCGGTCCATCGGGCGCTCGCGCTCCATATCGGCCTTCACCGCGCTCACCGCAGTTGCCTGATCGGGCGTGAGATCGTAGGGGAACGCCTCTTCAAGTTCGCTCTGCCACGCGCTATCGGGCGAGAACGAAAAGCCGCGGCTCATCTCGCGTTCGGCGTAGAGTTCGACCAGCCCGTCGGCGATCGCCGCGAGTTGCGAGCCGACGCGCGCTTTCGTCCGCGCCCATTCGACGCCGCCCATTTTCGAAAGCCGCGGCGTCGCGCCGTCGCCGGCGGCGTACTTCGTGACTTGGTGCATCTGCGTGACCGGCACCATCATGCGGTCGCTGCCGGCGTAATGCAGATCGAGAAAGTCTTGCGTGACGCCGAAGAGCGTTTCGCTACGCAGCCCGACGTACTGGCCGATTCCATGCACCGCGTGCACGACGAAATCGCCGACCTTGAGATCGGCGAGCGTTACCGGTACGCCTTCCTTGACGGCGCGCAGCTTGACGCGTTTGGGCGGCGCACCGAAGATCTCGCGATCGCCGAGGATGCGCAGCCGGCCATCGGGGAGCGTAAATCCGCCGTCGATCGAACCGTGTTCGATGCAGATGCCGCCTTCGGCGAGCGCGCGCGGCATCGGCAACACGTCGATCCCGGCGGCGCTAAAAATCTCGCCGACGCGCGCGACGCCGGAGGTGAGGATGACGATGCTTTCGCGGCGCGCCAACGCTTCGCGTATCGCTTCGAGAAAGAGCGTCATCTGCCGGTTGTAATGCTCGCTCGGTCGCGTTTCGAGCACGA